>JAWXBL010000032.1:0-223780 GCA_034440075.1 Cytophagales bacterium | reverse complement strand
CGAGATAAAATCAATCACTGCCCTATGGCCTGTTTCCATTGTGAGCGAAACACTCATATTGGTACGCTCCTTTCTTCCTGCATGGGGATTCAATGGGTGTCCTCGGTCTGTGTCCTCACAGACCGAAACGAGTTTAAAATCGATCTCTATAATCTGTTAATATCCCGAATCGATCCGCTCCGGTTTCATAGAAATTTGCTGAGGACCAGAAGTAATCTTCGGGCTGGGCTACCAGGCTCCATTTTTCTTGCAGGGGATTTGAATGAATGTAATCGAGTTTTTGTTCTAATTTTTCCTTTGAATCCATGTGGATTGCCAATGGATCTCTCTGCCAGAACCGGTGCTTTCGCTCCTGATCTTCTACTTTGTATGGGACAAGTTCATCTGGATGATGCAGGAGTTTCAAAAACTGATGACTTGTAAATTTGTTAAAGCTGGCATGCGGCATTTCCTTTCCGTTCATGGCAAGGATTTCCCATAGGACATGGAGATGATTAGGCATTATGGCGTAGCCGTAGATTACAATTTGATTACGTCGCACCAATTCCCGCCAGGAGTTTATAATTATTTTTTTACATGCGTCACTTTCCAATAGCCATTTCCAGTCCTTGATGGTGTCGGTCCAAAAATAGACTTCATTCAAGAGCATGTGAGAATTACGCATTCCGTATTTCATTTCATTCAGGGTCAATGTGGATTTGTCCTTTGACCCTGTTTGTTCTGTGCGGGTTGAGATATTTTGATGATTGTGGCTCATTTTAGTTTTGAGTATTTCGGTCTGTGTAGACACGACCGAGGTTGGAATTAGCATTCCGCATTTCATTTCATTCAGGGTCAATGTGGATTTGTCCTTTGACCCTGTTTGTTCTATGCGGGTTGAGATATTTTGATGATTGTGGCTCATTTTAGTTTTGAGTATTTCGGTCTGTGAGGACACAGACCGAGGTAGGAGTGACGCATTCCGTATTTCATTTCATTCACGGTCAATGTGGATTTGTCCTTTGACCCTGTTTGTTCTGTGCGGGTTGAGATATTTTGATGATTATAGCTCATTTTAGTTTTGAGTATCTCGGTCTGTGAAGACACAGACCGAGGTTTAGTTGGTCTGTTGAGGACAGAGGCCGAGGTAGGAGTGACGCATGCCGTATTTCATTTCATCCCGTGTCAATGCTGGCTTATCTTTTGAACCTGTTTGTTCCGTGAGGGTTGAGATATTTTGATGATTGTGGCTCATTTTAGTTTTGAGTATTTCGGTCTGTGAAGACACAGGCCGAGGTAGGAGTGACGCATCCCGTATTTCATTTCATTCAGGGTCAATGTGGATTTGTCCTTTGACCCTGTTTGTTCTGCGTGGGTTGAGATATTTTGATGATTATAGCTCATTTTTGTTTTTGAGTATTTCGTCTGTGAAGACACAGACCGAGGTTAGACTGAGGTTTGGATATTTTGATGATTGTGGCTCATTTTAGTTTTTAGTATTTCGGTCTGTGAGGACACAGACCGGGGTTTACCGATTCAAGCTGCAAACGGCAAATCCATATAATACTTCCAGCTCCGGGGCGCCTTCTTCAGTACGGTGATGTGATCGCACAGGAAGTAGTCGCTGTAGGACAGGTTTTTCAGGCTTTGCCAGGCTTTGAGGAAATCGTTGATGTCCAGGTTGCGGGCGATGGTGATGTAGGGCGTAAAGTCAGCGTCCTGGTCCAGCACGCGCTCCACGAGCTCACAGATGGGGGTTTTACGGACTACTTCCAGGTAGATCGTTCGCGTGGTGCCGTGATCGTGGAAGTTGAGGTTCTTGATGTGCACGTGGAAGGGTGTAAAAGAGGAAATCTTTGTGTCGACACGGTAGAGCCAGTCTTCTGCATGCGCATCGCGGTATTTGAAAAGGGAGATGTGCGCTTTGGCGAACTCGTCTTCAAACGGGCGCCCAATGGCGAGTTTGACATGCTGCTTGAGCATGGCCACGTAGTTGACAATGGCCGGCGGCGGTGAAATGATGAAGAGCAATTCCTTCGATCCCGATAACGTTTCCATAGTGATTTGTCTTTTATTTCTCGTCTGTTGTCTTTCGTTCTTTTATAATTTGACCACGGTCCCTTTAAACATGTTCATCTCCATCCGTACACGCCGTCCCGCGCCCAGGGTGGTGGCCCGCATGAGCTTTTCAACACCGTGCTTGTGCTTAATGTAATCCATGGCTTCGTACAGGTTGATGTCTTGTTCGGTGTCATCGAAGAGGCTGATCTGGTGATTGCCGTAAACCAGGTTGCTCACGCGCACGCCCACCAGCCGGATCAGCATGCGGCGGTTGTAGAGCTTGTCGAATAATTCCAACGCGGTACGCAATACCACCGTGTCGGACGAGGTGTAGGGGACGTGAACCTGCCGGGTCTCGGTGTCGAAGTTGGAGTACCGGATCTTTACCGTGATGCAGGAGGCCAGCTTCTTTTGCGCACGCAGCTGGTACGTCACCTTTTCAACCATGGCGATGAGAATGGATTTGAGCCTCCTGACGTCAATGGTATCCTCCTCAAACGTGCTCTCGGTGGAGATGGACTTTTGTTCGCTGTGAGGAACGACGGGCGACTCATCAATGCCGTGGGCTTTGTTCCAGAGCGACCTGCCGTTTTTACCAAACGCACTCACGAGAAATTTCAAAGGCATCTCCCGCAGGGTAGATACCGTGCGCACTCCCATGTCGTAGAGGAAGGAGGACGTCTGCTTTCCGATCATCGGGATCTTGTCTACCGACAGCGGCCCCAAAAATTCTTTCTCCGTGCCATGGGGAATCATTTTCTCAGCATTGGGCTTGAACTCACAGGTGGCCACTTTTGACACCAGTTTATTGATAGACATTCCCAGCGAGATGGGAAGCCGGCTTTCCTTCATGATTTTCTGACGTAATTCCACCGCCCACCGGAAGGCGCCGAAGAAGCGGTCCATGCCGCTGGCGTCGATATAGAATTCGTCAATGGAGGCTTTCTCGAAGAGCGGTGCCGTATCGGCGATCACCTCGGTGACCAGGTGCGAGTGCTGGCTGTACGACTCCATATCGCCCGAGATGACCGTGGCATCGGGGCACAACTGCATGGCCAGGTACATCGGCATGGCCGAATGCACGCCGAACGCACGGGCTTCGTAGCTGCAGGCTGCCACCACGCCGCGACGGCTGCTGCCCCCTACAATGAGAGGTTTCCCATTCAGTTTGGGGTTGTTTTTGCGCTCTACAGCAACAAAAAAAGCATCCAGATCCAGGTGTATGATGTTTCGATCCACGATGCAAATTACTAAAATTAGTATTATATACTAAAAATATTAGTAATAAGGTAAAAGAGTCATTTTCGGATCAAAAAAGAGGATTAAGAAGGAGAAGTGCTGGGCGCTCAGATGTCGCATCTATCGAAATCAATTGGTAGATGGGTCAATGATACCCCAGGCTCATCATCATCGAGGTGGTGATAAAAAGGGCGGTAAAGATCAGCGCCGACACAATACACCAGGTGCAATAGGCTTTGAGACTCACGGCCTGAATGAAGGTGAAGTACATGGAGAACAGGAAACCACCCGAAATGATCGCATAGATGATCCAGAAGGGAACCAGGCCCTGGGTGTAAAGAACAGTTAGGATCAGGATAACGGTGAGCATCACAAGTCCCAGAAAGGGATTGGGTACACCTAAGGTCTTGCTGTACTTGCTGTGCTGAACGATATGACTCCGGCGGAAAAAAAAGACACCACACCTCTTTGCGCATGATTTCGCAATAGGAGAGGTAGATGGTATTGATAAGCCCAAGGACAAGGATGATGAATAGTAGAATCATATATCCGCTCATAGGATAGTAGTTTTGTTAAAGGTCAGCAAGGGTACATGTGCATGGAAGGCCAATTGACGGGTTACACTCTTTCCAAACATCTTTTCGTAGAATCCGAGCTTATGCGTAAACATGGCGAGCATATCGGTCTTCTCGCTGGTCACAAAGCGGTCAACTTCCGCGGAGACCTGGTTGTTGGCAAATACATGAAAGGATAACTTCTTGTACCGGGTTTGCTTTATCAGTTCGGCCGTGTACTCTTCGATGTTCAGCTGCTTGTTCGAATTTTCGGGAACCACATGGAGTACTTTTACATGGGCATCAAAGAGGCTGGCGAACATCGCAACCGTCTTGACTTCTTCGTGGAGGTTACGCAAATCGGTGGCGTACACCAGTTGGCGGACTGGCCGGTACACCGTTTCCGCCGGCACAGCAATTACAGGTACCACGCTCTTGTCAATGATGGCAGCTGCATTGCTTCCCATCACCACTTTTTTCAAACCAGTAGCTCCCTTGGTTCCCATCACAATCAGGTCTGCCTCGTTTTCAATAGCAAATGAATTCACGACATCCTGAACCGGATAGCCGACCCGGTATTGAAACGATATCTTGAATTTTCCCTTGACGGTTTCCTTGATTTCCCGCATCAGTTGTTCTCCATCCTGCTTGGCAATTTTCACCATTTCGTTTTCCAGCATTTTCCATTTGAGGGAAGTGGCGGCGGAGGCATTCATATCGACTACCGCCAGAAGTATAACATCCGCCTTCAGCTTTTTGGCTACACCTATGGCGTATTGGGCGGCTACCTTCGAAAGGTTTGAAAAATCAGTTGGAACAAGAACGGTCATGCGATGGTGGGATAAATTCTAAAAATCACTGTCTTTACTGGTATCTAGCTTTTTGGCATGGTAGGCGAGCAGCGGCAGACGGGCCTGATACGCCATTTTTTTGGTGAGGCTTGACCCGAAGAATTTTTTGAAAATGCTTCGTTCGCGGGTCGACAGGGCAATCAGATCCGCGCCCACGGAGTCCACAAAAAGGTCAATACCTTCCTGTTTGTCATCATGGGGCATGACATGGAACATGGGCTTCTTAATATTTGTTTCCTTCGCCACCTCCCTGGAAAAGATGTCGATCAACTCCTTTTCCTGCTTCAGCTTGTCTTTTGAAATGTGTACAATGTGAAGTTCAGCACCCAGCGTGGTAGTCAGTTTGTTCAGGGATTTCAGGGTCTGCATATCATTGTCCTGGTAGTCGGTGGCAAAGACGACTTTTCCGGGAAGCAACAGCTTGGAGCGCATCGGTACGGCCAGAACAGGGCACGTTGCTTTCTCGATGACAGAAGCGGTGTTGCTTCCAAACAATACTTTGCCCAGACCGCTTGCACCCTCAGTGCCCATGATGATCATGTCGATTCCGTCCGCAGCCTCCGCCAGAATTTCATCAACGGGTAAACCCTCTCTTACAACGTGCCTGCAGGTGATTTCATGGGTCCTCGAAATCGCAGCGCATCGGACGGTAAGTTTCTCCACGGCTTCTTTTTGTGCCCTGACGATCTCATCGATGATGAGAGGATATGCGAGGTTGTAGCGGGTAACCTGTGGACTGTACGCGTAAAGCAGGATCAATTCACTTCCCGTTGCCTTGGCTACGAGCGACGCATAGTCAAGCGCCTGGTTGGCGTTGGTAGAGAAATCAGTAGGAGCCAGAATTTTCATTATTTCTTTGTTTTTGAACCCAAATAGCAATTTTGTTGATTCCCTAAAGGTGGTAAATTGAATTCCGGGGTCGAATGACATTACTCACGTCAAAACATGATTTTTGCCACAATCTCGGCCTTGAAAGAAGTGTCAGGAGGGATTGGTTATCGGGAGGATCGCCGTCTTTGTTTTTCATGCGAAGTCGGTTTATCGTTCGCAAAGAAATTTCTTACATGCGCGGCGATCTGCTTATCAGTAAGGTGTCCTTGTGTAATCACCTTGATCGTTCCTGCCGGGGTGATGAGGCGAGACAATTCCTTTTCCAAACCCACCTTCGCCGAAGCGGGTCCCATAACCAGAAGGCCCGAAGCGCCCTTGAGTTTCTCAATGACCGCGTGGTAGTAACTCTTCAACTGGTGATTGCGCTTTTCCTCGTCCCGCTTCTCGAAACTGAGATATTGGCCGCCCATGCGGGTGTAGTTTTTTCCTTCGCCAGGTATGCGTACTCTGCCTTCGATTCCTGAATAGATTTTCTCCATTCGCTCCCGGTCGTTTTCCAGGGTTACAATCACCGCCTGCGTGTTGTCAATCCAAATACCTTTCTTGATCATGTTCATCCTTACACGTTAACTGTTTAATAGTTCGACACCAAAGGAAGTGTATTAGCTCCAGAAACGGGATGAGGGAGGTCAGCTTTATGGATGACAATTGTCAAACTTTGGAATCAAAAAAAAGAACCCGATGGATCATCGGGTTCTTTTTTAAGGAGAGGGTAGCTGGCCTAATTCTTCTTATAATCCGGCAATCTCCCCGGTGTATAGGGTGCTCCGGCTGCTTCCAGTTTCTGTTCCAGGGCACGAAGATCCGTAGTGACGATCGCCTTCAATTCACTCAACGCCACTTC
The DNA here is from genome assembly GCA_034440075.1 of Cytophagales bacterium. GTDB lineage: Bacteria > Bacteroidota > Bacteroidia > Cytophagales > Cyclobacteriaceae > ELB16-189. The sequence goes on along the minus strand of JAWXBL010000032.1, from coordinate 217,361 downwards.
AAATTCTTCGGCGGCGAGCTGCAGCTGGTCCTTCATGGTCGTAGTAGGATCGCTGGTGGTGCCATACCCGTCATAGATCGCCCCATACAGCCGCGATGAAATGGAAGGAGGGGTGTCGATATCCAGCTGACCGGCTACACGGTCGCCATTCATTTTCATCTGAACACCACGGAGCTTGTCTTCCACCGCCAACGCATCTTTAACAAAATCCTGGTTTGGTTTGGCGACGCTAAAAATAGCTTCTTTCAGATGTTTTACCCGGTTATTGGCATCGCTGAGCGACCGCGACGCTCCCTGCATGCTCCGCTGTAGTTCGGCAGCTTTTCGTTGCCACTCCACCAGCGCCGGGCGACTTGCCGCGGGCATCGTGGTGCCAGGCAGCACGTTTACAACCATCTTTTCGGGTCCGGCAAGATCGGTGATGACGCCATCCACGTACTTCGACAGCGTTACCGTATAGTTGCCCGGGGCAGCCAATTGTCCCACATCATTTGACTGAAACGGGTTGTCGTTGGTACTGGGACTGATGTTGATAGGGTTTGAACTTGGATAACGGAAGTCCCACACGATGCGGTTGACGCCCTTCTTGGCGCCGGCCTTCAGCTTGCGGATGATATCGCCCTTGTCGTTGCGGATAGTGAACAGGAGGTAAGGGTTCTCTTCCTTCTCCTCTTCTTTCATGCTTTCAAGATTAGGATAGAACACGTCTTTTCCATCCTTGTTGAGTTTGTCCTGCTCTTCCTGCCGCTTTTCTTTCCGTGTTTTCAGGTCTTCCTTATAGAAATAACTGATGGCGGCGCCCACTTTAGGATTTTCTGCAGCATACAGCGACTCGCCCATGAATCCTTTGCCACGGATTCCCAACGGACTGTTTTCGATGTACATCTGGCTGTTCTTGATGGGGAACAAGTACCCTTCCTTGGCTTCTGTCTGCTTCAGGTTGCGCAACGGAGAATAGTCATCGAGTACGTAAAATCCTCTTCCGAAAGAGGCGAGCACCAGGTCGTTTTCCCGTTTCTGAATGGCCATGTCGCGGATGCCGATGGTAGGCAGTCCTCCTTTCAGCTGCCTCCAGCTCTTGCCGCCGTCGTTGGAGAAATGAACCCCAAACTCCGTGGCCGCGAACAATAGCATGGGGTCCACGTGATCTTCAGCTATGCTGTACGTCGATCCACGTTCAGGAAGATTGGCTGTGATGGAAGTCCACGTCGTGCCTTTGTCGCTGCTTTTAAATAGGTAAGGCTTGAAGTCTCCGCGCTTGTGGTTGTTGAGTGTTGCATACATCACGTTCTCGTCATGCTGAGATGCAAAAACGTGATATACATACGTCATCGTTGGTACGCCGGCCACGCCGTCGGTCTTTTTCCAGGTCTTGCCGCCGTCGGCAGTTACATGAATCAGGCCGTCGTCTGTACCGATGATGATCAGGTTTTCGTTCTTTGGCGATTCCGAAAGGGCACTGACAGTTCCGAACGGAGCGGTGCCGTCATTCTTTCCGCTGGCATCGATGCTCCACACCTTTCCCATGAGCGGCAGCTTGTTGCGGTCGAGGTTGCGGCTCGCATCTTCGCTGATGACCTGCCAGGTGTTGCCGTAGTCATCGCTGCGGAATACCTTGTTGGCAGCGAAATAGATTCTGCCGCGTTTGTGTGCGCTGGTTTGTAACGGCGCATCCCAGTTCCACCGGTACTCATTTTCTCCCTTCCGCGGCTTGGGCTGAATCCCAATACTTTCTCCGGTAGCCTTGTCAAAACGAACAATCCCACCGTGTTGCGACTGGGCGTAGACAATGTTCGGATTGTAGGGATCAATGGCGCTCTCAAAACCATCACCGCCGTTGGTTACAAACCAGTCGGAATTGAGAATACCGCTTTCATTGCGCGTACGCGACGGGCCGCCGAGGCTGAAGTTATCCTGCGTGCCGCCGTATACGTAGTAAAACGGTTCGGTGTTATCCACTTCCACCTTGTAGAACTGTGTCACCGGAAGATTGGCTTTATACTGCCAGGTTTTGGCACCGTCCCAGGTCTCATAGATTCCGCCGTCGCAGCCGTTGATCATGTGATTCGTGTTCGCGGGATTTACCCACAACGCATGGTTGTCTACATGTTTTGATTTTTCGCCGATGGGCTTGAAGTTTTTTCCGCCGTCGTTGCTGATGCTGACCGCATACCCCATGGTATACACCGTGTTTGGATCCCTGGGATCGGCAACCACTTCATTGTAGTAGTTGCCTCCCGTTTGATGCGTGCTCATTTTCTGCCAGCTGGCGCCGCGGTTGGTGGAGCGGTAAAAGCCGGCATCCTTGGCGGCCTCAACGATCGCGTAAATGTATTCCGGGTTAGCGGAAGAAATGGCCAATCCGATTCTCCCCATGTCGGCTTTCGGAAGACCGGTGTTGGCTTTCTCCCACGTCTTTCCGCCGTCGACGGTTTTATAAACTCCTGAACCGGGACCACCGCTTACATAGGCGTAGTCGTGCCTTCTTCGCTGGAAGGCCGAAGCGTAAAGTACATCAGCGTTGCGTGGGTCCATGACGATCTCGTTGACGCCGGTATGATCATCGATCTTCAGCACCTGGGTCCAGGTCTTGCCTCCATCCGTGGTCTTGTAGACACCGCGCTCACCGCCTTCTTTCCAGAGAGGACCGATAGCTGCCACGTAAACGACGGATGAGTTTCGGGGATCAACTACAATACTTCCGATATGTTCGGACGTCTTGAGTCCCATGTTCTTCCAGGAGGTGCCTCCATCCTCGGAGCGATAGACTCCGTCGCCGTAGGCTACGCTGCGCTGGTTGTTGTTTTCTCCGGAGCCGACCCAGACCACGTTCGGATTGTTGGGATCGAGTATGATGCAGCCGATGGAATAAGAGCCCTGGCTGTCAAAGATCGGCTCGTAGGTAGTTCCCGCATTGAGGGTTTTCCACACACCACCCGATGAGGTGGCAACGTAATATTCGCTGATGTTCGCAGGATTTACAGCAAAGTCGGAAATGCGGCCCGATGTCAATGCAGGTCCGATGTTTCGGAATTTGATTCCCGACAAGGGAACTTCGTCTTTTTTTTCATCCTTAACAGGAGCGGCCTTGGTATTTTTCTTCTGCGCAGATGCCGTGATGGCGATTGATGCGGCAAGGATCAAGCAAAACAGTTGTTTCATGGTCGTATATATTTTGATCCGAGTTAGCTAATAGTCGGCGAACTGACAAGTGTTCCGTGATGAGCGGAACAGCCCCCGCAACAGATAATTCCTCTATATTTACCCTCTAGAAACGGATAAAATATGCCACGCGCAGTTATTGAAAAGAAGCGGAAAGGACTTTCGATAGACCGTGACATTGCCCTGAGAGCCTACGAACTCATGTGTACGGCCCGGTCGATGGCGGACACGTATGATGAATACAAGGATGTCTGCAGCAAGTATGTTCACAGTACCTCGCGGGGCCATGAAGCCATTCAATTGGCTGCCGGATTTTTGCTGACAAAGGACGATTATGCCTCGCTTTATTACCGCGATGAGTCTATCCTCCTGGGCCTCGGCCTGGAGCCGTATGAGTTGATGCTCCAAATGATGGCCAAGCGTGACGATCCTTTCTCCGGAGGAAGGACCTACTATGGACACCCGTCGTTGCGCCGGGAAGGGTTCCCGGTCATTCCTCACCAGAGTTCAGCCACCGGCATGCAGGCGATCCCTTCCACCGGAATGGCCCACGGCCTATGTTACCTGGAATCGCAGGGACTTCTTCGAGGCAAGACCAAGTCGATTGTTTTGTGCTCGCTGGGCGATGGCTCAGTAACCGAGGGGGAGGTAGCAGAAGCATTTCAGATGGCCGTGCTGAAAAAACTCCCGATACTTTATCTCATCCAGGATAACGGGTGGGGTATTTCGGCAACCGGGGAGGAGATGCGCACGATGGATGCGTATGAATACGCGGCGGGATTCAAAGGGTTGGAGCGTCGACGCGTGGATGGCTCGGACTTTGTGGAAAGTTATCTCGGCCTGCAGCAGGCTATGGAGTTTGTGCGTGAGAAGCGGGCACCGCTCCTGATTCATGCAACATGCCCGTTGCTGGGCCATCATACGTCGGGCGTGCGCAAAGAGTGGTACCGCGGCGACGACCTGAAGGCGCACCAAAAAAACGACCCGATTCCAAAACTGGAGCGGCACCTCGTTCAGGATGGATTGGCCAAAGTCAAATTGTCGCAAGTCGATGACCGTGCCAGAAAGAAAGTGAAGAAGGATTACGAACGAGCCGTAGCCTCGCCGGATCCAGACGTCAATGATTTTGATTCACACGAATTTGCTCCAACGACTATAACAAAGGAGACGGGTGTACGAATTCCCGTTCGTGGCGAAAAGGTCGTCATGGTGGATGCGGCCCTGCATGCGGTGGAGGAAATCCTGAAGAAGCATCCTGAGGCATTGTTCTATGGACAGGATGTAGGCCGGCGCCTGGGCGGCGTATTCCGCGAAGCCGCCACGCTGGCGCAAAAATACGGCGACGAGCGTGTCTTCAACACACCGATTCAGGAAGCGTACATCATCGGATCTACGGCCGGTATGGCGGTGGTGGGCTGCAAGCCCATCGTGGAAATTCAGTTTGCCGACTACATCTGGCCCGGACTGAATCAACTCGTGGAAGAACTGTCAAAGAGTTGTTACCTCACCAAAGGAAAGTTTCCTATACAGTCTTTGATCCGTGTACCCATCGGTGCATACGGCGGCGGCGGACCATACCATTCAGGAAGTATTGAATCGACGCTGCTGACTATCCGCGGGATCAAAGTGGTCTATCCTTCCAACGCTGCTGACATGAAAGGATTGCTGAAAGCGGCATTTTACGACCCTAACCCGGTTGTACTATTGGAGCACAAAGGACTGTACTGGAGCAAAGTGCCGGGGACGCTTGAAGCGAAGCGTGCGGAGCCGGACGCGGACTACATCCTTCCGTTGGGAAAAGCAGACATGGTTCAAGAGGCTGCGGAGGAATTTGTTGTATCAGGAACTTCCGCCGTGGTTATTACCTATGGCATGGGCGTATACTGGGCGAAAGAAGCTGCGTTGGATTTTCCGGGACAGATCGCGATCATGGATCTTCGAACACTGAACCCGCTGGATTGGGAAGCGGTAACCGGCGCGGTGGAAAAGCACAGCCGCGCATTCGTGCTCACTGAAGAGCCGTTAATGAATTCATTCGCTGAATCACTGGCAGGCAGAATTTCAAAAGCGTGTTTTGAATCTCTCGATGCCCCGGTGTGGACGCTGGGCTCCGCCGACCTTCCCGCTGTCCCCCTGAATGTTGATCTTGAGAAAATGATGCTGCCCAATGCCGGCAAAGTATCGGCGGCACTAAAACAATTATTGGAATATTAGGATTAGATTTTCGGTACACCGGATTGGATGTGCTGCTAGAACGGATACCCGATACCGATGTTATAAATGACGGGCTCGTTGTTGGAGTCATAGGGTCCGGCAAACCGGAAGTTGGGGAGGACGAAACGTTCGCCTTCAGGGCGTGACGGATCCCATACTTTGATGCCCACGTCGACACGCAGGACGAGGAAGGAGAAATCCAACCGGAGGCCAAACCCGGTGCCGACGGCGATTTCCTTGTAAAAGGTGTCAACGAAGAATTTTGTATTCCCCTGAGGGGCCCATGACGGCGTGGTGGGCTCAGTCGGGTCGGCCGGTTTGGCTTGCTGAAAGGTCCACACGTTTCCGGCATCAAGAAATACGGCGCCGTTCACAAACCCAAAAAGTTTTTTGCGCAATTCAACACTTCCTTCCAACAAGATCTCTCCGGGCTTTTCGTAGCGGTAGTCAAACAATCCGCTCGTGGAGGGAGTTGAACTTAGGGGCGGTGGTGCTGAGCCGATACCCAAACGCCTCGGTCGCCAGGCGCGCACGCTATTGCTTCCGCCTACAAAGAAATATTTTTCATAGGGAAGAGATTGGGTGTCGCCGTAGGCATAGGCAACGCCGGAATTTATCCGGAATGCCATCGAGGTAGTCTTGTCGATGATTTTATGGCGCCGGAAATCAACCCCGAGCCTGACGTACTTATAAATTTCCAGGCCCCGGCTTGTGGCGAAGTCCGGATTATAGAAGTTGAACAGCGTTCCCCCGCTTTCGGCCTGTATACGGAGGAAATGAGAACTTCGCTCGGTATTGCCGTAGTTCTCCGGGTTCCAGGTCATGCTGAAAATCATGGAGCTCACCAGCGAAGGCTTGAAGGAGTTTTTTAAATTATTTCCCTGGTTGTTCTGGAGGTTCGTTAACACCGCATCAAAGGCGGGTGATAAGGTGGATTGAATCACCTGGATGTTGGTGAGTGTCAGTGAGTAGATGGTTGTCTTTCTGTTTTCCCAGGTATAGGTGTTGGAAAAAGTGACGTTCGAACGGCGGTATTCAGGCCTGTCGGTGAAGGTGTATCCAACGAGCAGTTTGGTTTTTGGGTTAAATTTTCCAAGGCCGTCGGCGCGGGCACCCAGGGGCAGGAGGAATTGGGGGAATGTAACGGTGGTATTTACGTTTGCTTCTGTGCTCTTGTAGATTCCACTCAGGTCAGCAGCACCGGCAACACCCTCGAACCCAAAGCGTCCATTCAATTCAAATATTTCAAGCCCCTTGAAAATATTTCTTCGTTTCAGGCTCAGGCTGTAATACGGCCCCGGAAACCCTTGGGTCACCGTCACCCCCGCCTCGTTCGTCCAGGAATAGCGGTCGAGCGGGCTTGCAAAAATATTGGCAATAAAGTGGCCACCCGCTGTATCGTAGTTTATGTTTATGAACTTGAAGATATCGAGGTTTGCCAGCTGTCGTTGTGTTGCAAAGGTTTTGTCGCGGCTGTACAGACTATCCTGCTTAATGAATACGCGCTGGCTTAGAATCCGCTTGTTGTACTGGTCGACGAAATAGTTGAAACGAATACCGCGTTCCAGCTTTGATTGCCGCTTGATGGCGGGATTTACGACCCCGGCATCCGTTCGGAAGGTGACCGAATCAACAGCAAAGCGCTTATGCATGGTCCTGCTCACAGGATCAGAAATGGTAATCTGCAAGGCAATGGCGCGCCGGTGACGATACGTTGTATCGATCTGGAAGTCGACGTATTGTTTACTGAAATCATAGTACCCGAAATCTTTCATCAATAAGTCCAGGCGATCACGTTCATCACTCAGTATCTTCTGATTGTACCGCTCGCCCTTTTTGATCTTGCTCAAATGTTCGGTCTTTTGAACGAGCTTCATGACAGCGGTGTCGGCTACGCGGTAGAGGATGGTATCGTATAGAAAGGGGCGGCCCGGTAGCAGGTTGTAACGCACGGACACTCGTCGGTTATTGTCGGTAATGGCCGCCTTGGTATTGGCGAGGAAATACCCGCGGTTGAAAAGAAAAGCGGTGATTTTTTCTTCCGTCGCCGTCACGCTGGCAGAATCGTAGACGGAGACTTTCTCACCCCATTGCATCGGAAGATTTCCATTTTCAATTTTTGAATTGAAATCATCCGCTTTCTGCTGTTTCCTGAATTGGAGGTTCGCCTTTCGACGCGGGGTGTTGGCCTCCGCAATCTTGGCATCAAATTTTTTGTCTTTCGCTTCCTTCTTCCGGACGAAATCCTGCTTGCTTCGGATGGGCCAGGAAGTCTCCTTGTTAAACCGCCTCAGCCCGAAGTAGTACATCCATGTGAGCGTATTGATGGGAAGTCCAAAGAGACGACGGTTGGCTTTTTGTACATAGATGTCTGCGAGTCCTGTCTTATCCACGTTCTTGGGAGCTTTGATCGATTGGCGATACAAAAGCCGCTCATTCTCCTTGAGGTATTTGGTCCCGACACATCCGTTGAGGAGCAGGCAAGCACAGACACCAACAGAAATTTTGGTAACTTTCCCGTTCAGCGCTTTCAGAATGATATCGAAACCCAAGGCTCGCTTTATTAAATCGTTGCAAGTAAAGAAATACCGCCTCGCGGAGCAATGTTTTCTCGTTCAGGGGGCCAAAGCAGTACTTGAAACACTGGCATCAAACTACCGGGTCACGACATTGATCGGCACGGAAGCATTTCTCCAAACCCTCTCCACCAAGGACCATGCCATGGAAGTGGTAGAGGCATCTGAAGACGAACTTACCCGTCTGGGCTCGGTAGAAGTCAACACGGCGGCGCTGGCCGTGGTCGCTATGGGCGATCAGCGAAAAGCTGTGCTGGAAGATGGGAAGTTCACACTCGTCCTCGACGAAATCCGGGATCCGGGAAACCTGGGAGCAATCATCCGCACCGCGGATTGGTATGGGGTGCATACCATCGTCGCGTCGATGGGAACAACCGATATGTACAGCCCCAAGGTAATCAATGCCACCATGGGCTCCTTCTTGCGTGTTCGTGTTCACTATGAACCGCTCGAAGAATGGCTTCGACCCATTTCCCTTCCGGTTTACGGAGCGTTTCTTGACGGGAAAAATATTCACGAAATGAATTTTGGAGACGGTGGTCTCGTAGTCATTGGAAATGAATCGCGTGGAATATCTCCGGCTGTGGAGCAATTTGTCAAACACCGGGTAACTATCCCACGGTTTGGCGGGGCCGAGTCACTCAACGCATCTGTGGCTGCAGCCGTTATCCTCGATAACATCCGGCGGAAATCATAGAAAGCCCCGGCTTTGAGTCGACGCCTCTTCAGACATCCGCAAGGCATGCTCCCTGCCCAGGTACCGGTCGATGACGCCATGCCCCAGGTAAATGACGGGCGTAAGTAGAATTGCCACGGTGAACTTGTATAGGTAATTGGTGATGCCAATGGCGATGAGCTGGTTGGTAGAAAATGTCCCGGCGAAGGCAATGAAGAGCACTACGAAACTGTCTATGAATTGGGATACTACGGTAGACCCGGTTGCCCGCAGCCACAATTTCTTTGGTCCGGTAATGTTTCTGAGTTTCTGAAAAATAAACACATCCGTAAGTTGGCCAATCAGAAAGGCTGTTAATGAGCCAATGATGATGCGTTGACCTTGTCCGAAAATCTTATTGAATGCGAAGTCGATGTTGAAGTAGTTTCCGGAATTATCTGAATGGTTGGCGTCGAGCCACCAATCGGCGGGAGGAAGCCGCATGGTGAGAAAGATGACTACAAAGGAATACGCAATAAGTCCGGCGGTGAGGTAGCTGATGCGCTTCACGCCGGGTTTTCCAAAATATTCGTTGATCAGGTCGGAGGTGATGAACACGACGGGCCAGATCACGGCCCCGGCGGTGAGGTTGAAATCCATGGTGAAGCCAAGGATGTTTAGGTTGGCGGGGGAGAGGCCCAGCGTTTCTTCACCGGAAAATATTTTCACACCAATCATTTCCGCGATCAGTGCATTGGTCAGGAATATTCCGCTAAGGACAATGAACAAGCGGTGCTTCTTCCTTTCCAGTTCCATCATTCGGTAATTTCAAAAGATTCACCTTCAATGGCTAGCGACGTAGCCGGAAAAATTTTGCGAGCCTCCTCGAGCACCGGTCCAAGGTCTCTGTACCGGGCGGAAAAATGTCCGATAAGCAGTCGTTTTACCTGTCCACGCCGCGCGATGTCAGCGGCCTCCGCCGCGGTGCTGTGTTTGGTTTGACGGGCCTTTTCTTTTTCATCTTCCAGAAAGGTTGCCTCGTGGTACAGCAGATCCACGCCTTCAATGACAGGTAGAATCTGGGCATTTGGTTGTGAGTCGGAACAATAGGCGTAGGACCGGGAGGGTCTGGGCGGCAAGGTGTAGTCCTGGCACGCGTAAAGCAGCTCGTTCGCTTCGTTGTACACGTCTTCCCCGCGTCTCAATTTAGCGATGTGCTGGATGAGCATATTTCCCGGAAGTTTGGATTTATCGATCCGCCTGCTTTTCTCCTTTTCTCTGAATAGAAATCCGCACGTGGGAATCTTGTGGTCAAGCGGGATGGAGTGGATGGAAAGAATTTCATCTTCGAACAGCAGCACCGGTTCGTCGTCGCGGAGCGAATGAAATAGAATCCTGAACCGCAGCACGGACCGGGAGTGTTTCAGTTGGGTGAGAATGATCTCCTCCAGGCCGCGGAAACTGTAAAGATGCAGGTCATGTTCCCGGTGAAGAAGGTGCATGGAAAAAAGCAGGCCCATCAAACCCAGGTAGTGATCGCCGTGCAGATGGCTTACGAAAATATGATTGAGTTTGAAGGTGCTGAGCTCATACCGCTTTAGCTGCTGCTGGCACCCTTCCCCGCAGTCGATCAGAAAATGATGTTGTTGAACGGAGAGGTACTGCGAAGATGTGAACCGGCCATACGCCGGGAGGGCGCCGCTTGAACCGAGGATCGTAAGTTTAAAGGCACTCAATCCGCAGGTGACGAATTTGAAAGATGCAGAACCTGATTTTCAGAAGGCGACAGGACTGCTATTTGGAGCCGTCTTTCATATCTTTTTCGATCTCGTGCATGAACACTGCGTCGACGGCTTCGGGTACCGTGGGAACGATGTGCAGCACGCTGTCAAGCTGCGAGATCTTAATAAGTTTGGCTGTATGGTCGGACAATCCCGACAAGACAAACACGCCGCTGTCTTCCTGTAAAATACGGTTGCCGACGAGCAAAGCGCTGAGACCGGAGCTGTCCGTATACTTCACTTCCGACAGATCCAGGATAATATTTCGTATCCCTTCGGCATGAAGGGTGATCAATTCCGACTTCAGGGAGGGGGCGATGCTGGAATCCAGTTTATCGTCGTGCAACCGCACGAGGCTGTATTTCTCCTTCTTATCGATCGTGTATTTCATGGCGCAAATTACTTTAATTTAGGTAATTAACGATGTTCCGTTCAATTCGTTCCAAAATGCCGGTGGCGGGCAGAGGTTCCAGTCTGGACCCCGTCATTTGTTCAAACAGCTCCCGGTAGCGGTCGGCGATAGCAGCCACGACGGAATCGGTCATCTCCGGCACTTCCTGTCCTTCTTTCCCCTGAAAATTGTTCTCGATGAGCCACTGCCTTACAAATTCCTTGGAGAGCTGCTTTTGAGGTGCTCCGGATTTCTGGCGGTCTTCATACCCTTCCTGGTAGAAATACCGGGACGAGTCGGGGGTGTGAACCTCATCGATGAGGTATATCGTATTTCCGTGTTTGCCAAATTCATACTTTGTATCCACGAGAATGAGTCCGCGTTTTGCGGCCAGTTCGGTGCCTTTCCGAAACATCGCCAGCGCGTATTTTTCAAGGGCTCCATAGTCTTCCTCGCTGACCAGTTTTCGCTTCAGAATTTCCTCCCGCGAAATATCTTCGTCATGTCCGACATGAGCCTTGGTGGTGGGCGTGATAACCGGATGCTGCAAGGAGTCATTCTCTTTCAGACCGTCGGGCAAGGGCACGCCGCACACCATTCGCTTTCCAAGGCGATATTCTCTTCCTGCATGACCGGCGAGATAGCCCCGCACAACCATTTCCACGGGAAACGGCTCGCAGCGGAAGCCGACGGTCACGTTGGGATCGGGTGTGGCCTGCACCCAGTTGGGAACCATTGATTTCATGGCGTCCAGGTTGATGGCAGCGATCTGATTAAGCACACGGCCTTTATCGGGGATGGGCATTGGAAGGACGACGTCAAACGCAGAAATCCGGTCTGTGGCAACCATCACCATCCGGTCGCCGAAATAGTACACGTCCCGCACTTTCCCCCGGTAGAAGCCGGTCTGACCCTTAAACTTGAAGTTCGTTTCCTTGAATGCGATCATAAAGCCAAAGTAAAATCAATGCGGGGTGCTGGCCAAGTGATTCGCAAGAAAGTGGATTAATTTATTTATCCTCGATGAGGATGCCGGCCTGGAATACGTAGGTCTTGGTGACTTTACCCTGCTCATCAAACTCGGTCCATATTTTGTGTTTCTTGCCGGCGACGTATTCTCCCTGCTCTTTGATTTTTCCGTTTGGATAATAGGCTTTAAAGAGCCCGTGGGATCGGCTGGCGCGGTATTCCTCTTCTGAGGATATTTTTCCATTTTCATAATAGTTTGTAACCAGGCCTGCAATCAGGTTGAACTGATACTGCTCTTCAAGTTTTTTGCCACCGTTTGGAAAGTACAGAGTTCTTGGACCATGGAGTTTCCCGTTCAGGTACGTTTCCTTTATGGTGACCCCGCGCCCGTCGGCTGCATAGTAGACCCAGACACTGTGCGGCTTACCCTTGCGGAAATGTTTTTCATAACTCCGGGTGCCGTCTTCGCGAAACCCTTCTTCGTCAATATCAACCCCGTTGGCAGAAACAACTTCCTTTGTTCTTAGTTTTCCATTGGGATGGTAAATCATGTTGGTGCCGATCTTGGCGCCTTCCATATATTGGAATTTATGCCGGATGACTCCATCCGCGAAATAAGCAACATTCTCACCAACCAGTCTGCCGTTGGTGAAGAAGCCTTCTAGCAGCAAGTGTCCCTCCCTGTCGTAGTTTTTGAACTGCCCCGTCTTTTCTCCGTCCTTCATGGTAGAGACCGTTTCCAGCTGGCCATTGGAAAAGTAAGTCTTGAAAAAACCATGGATAATGCCGTCCTTGAAATTTGCTTCCGTTTGTAGGATGCCGTCCTCATAATACGAGGTGGCGAGTCCGTTTGGCTTGCGGTTTTTGTAAATAATTTCTTTCATCAGCTTTCCTGATGGATAATATTCCCGCATCACGCCGTCTGGTTTTCCCTTTACAAATGCCGATTCGTGTTTGGTCAGGCCTGATTCATAAAATGATTTTACACTGTCCACCAACAGGTTATTCTGATACGTTGCGCGTTGGAGCTGTTTCCCCGTTTCGTCGTACACCTCGACCGGACCGTGGCGGAGGCCGTCGCGGTACGTGATCTTGCGCTGGAGGCTGCCGTTTGGAAAATACTCGAGAAATGTTCCCGACCGTTTTCCGTCTTTGAAAGCGCCGTCCATTTCTATCCGGCCTGTCGGATAGTATCGCTTGTACGGGCCGTCGAGAATCTCGGTCTCACCCGGAAGCACAAAGTAATCTTCAAAGATGCGTTTCTTCGCTCCGTCATAATACAGCTTTACCGGCTTCTGGGCCGGGAGGCAGAGCGGGAGAATCAGAAACAGGAATAGAAGGCGCAGCATGTTTTACAAAGCAAATCTATAACGACGTAGTTCCAGCGGTGTTGTGTCCGTGAATCGACAGGCAGACAATCAAATCGGTAGTTTAACGGCTTACACGCGTTCCAGCACAATGGCTGATGCACCACCGCCACCGTTGCAAATACCGGCTACGCCGATCGACGCGTTGTTTTGAGCCAGGACGCTCGCAAGCGTAATGGTAATCCGGGCGCCCGATGCACCAAGCGGATGGCCCAAAGCCACGGCACCACCGTTGATATTTACCTTGGCTTCATCCAGCCCCAATTTAATATTGTTTGCGAGGGCCACCGCGGAGAATGCCTCGTTGATCTCATAATACCCAACGTCCTTTGCGTCGACCCCCGCCAGTTTCATGGCCTTTGGAATCGCTAAAGAGGGTGTCGTGGTAAACCACATTGGGTCCTGGGCCGCATCTGCGAAGCCGCGGATTTTTACGAGCGGCTTGATGCCCAGTTCAGTCGCCTTCTCTTTACTCATCAGGATCACCGCTGCAGCACCGTCGTTGATGGTGGAGGCATTTGCCGCAGTCACGGTGCCGTCCTTGGTGAACACTGCCTTCAGTCCGGGGATTTTGTCAAAATTGACATTCTTGTATTCTTCATCTTCGGCAAAAAGGGTTACGTCTCCCTTTCGTCCGGTTAGTTCCACCGGCACGATTTCGTCTTTGAATTTACCGGCGGCCCACGCTGCAGCCGACCGCTTGTATGAATTGATTGCGTAGGCATCCTGATCCTGGCGGCTGATCTTCATTTCCTTGGCGGTGTTGTCGGCACAAACACCCATGGCGCAATGGTTGTAAATATCCGTTAGTCCGTCGAAGGAAAGTCCATCGATCAGTTCAGCGTTGCCAAATTTGTAGCCATACCGTGCCTTCTGTAGATAGTACGGCACTGCCGACATGTTTTCCATCCCGCCGGCCACCACCACGTCGTTGTGTCCCAGCATGATCGACTGCGCACCCAGCATAATGGCTTTCATTCCCGAAGCGCACACTTTGTTGACGAGGGTACAGGGAATTTCGTAACCCAGTCCGGCGCCGACCGCGACTTGTGTAGCAGGAGCCTGACCAAGTCCGGCAGAAATCACATTGCCGAAATACAACTCCTGAACCGCCTTGGGATCCAGCTTCACTTTCTCAAGGGCTCCCTTGACCGCGATAGAGCCGAGCTTGACGGCACTCACGCCTGCCAACGATCCGCCGAAACTCCCAATCGGCGTACGAGCCATAGCGACGATGTATACCTCTTTCATGATGTTAGTGAATTCTATTTATTAAACCTTAAACCTTAAACCTTGAACTTTGAACCTTGAACCTTAAACCTGCCTACACTGCGACAGCTTCGGCAGGCAGGCCTTGAACTTCTTGAACCTTGAACCCGGAACCTTGAACTTTTTGAACCCGGAACTTAGAACCCGGAACTACTATTACCAATCCGGCTTCCCCTTATCCTTCGGCTTCGTTGCCTTTCGTTTATTCTGTTGTAAATACTGGATCTCCTGATTCTTCATCGCCTCCAGCACCATCTTCGCCTTTTCTTCGCTGATCTTCATGTCTTTCAGTTTATCTGAAACGGAAGGGGGTGTGTCTTTCTGTTCTTCCTTTTTCTTTTCATCGGCTTTCTGCTGCTGTTCCTGCTTTTGCTTGTCCTCTTTGTCCTGCTGCTCCTTGTTCTTTTGTTCCTGATCTTTTTTATCCTGATCCTTCTTTTCCTGGTCTTTCTTCTCCTGATCTTTCTTCTCCTGGTCTTTGTTTTCTTTTTGATCCTTTTTGTCTTTCTGATCTTTCTTATCCTGGTTCTGATCGTCTTTCTGCTGCTGGTCCTGCTTCTTTTTCTGTTCCTCCAGCTTCTTCTTCACCATTTCATAGTTATACCGGGCCTCTTCATTGAAAGGATCGGCCTTCAGGGCGCTTTTGAAATAAGTAAGCGCCTCTTCAAATTTTCCCTGCCGGTTGGCAAGGACGCCGAGTTGCTGGTAGCTCACCGATTTAAAATTTTTGTTGGTGCTGTTCGTTAACGGAAGGTAAGTGTTTGTCGCCTGGAGCGTATCGTTGAGGTGAAAATAGGAGTGGGCCATGTTCATCATGACTTCGTCCTCTTTGACTCCCAGAGAATCGGTCAGCGTGCGGTACTGTTCTGCGGCCTCTTTGTATTCACCGCGCTGAAAGGCCTGCTTGGCCTTTGCCTTGGCATCATTTACCTGACCGATTTTGGCCGGATCAACGACGAATAAGAGGAGAACAAAAATCAGGTACTTCATATCGTTACAGTTCGAACACTGAGCAAGGCATCCAGCCCAAGAAGGACGAGTGCAGCAAGCAGGAAGTAAAAATAGCGATTCGCCGAAACATCAACGAGCCGTGCATCGCGTATTTCGCCCTCAATTTTGCTGATGGTGTTGATTAGCCGTGCCACATCGTTGCCGGAGTCGTTGATTTCAAAATACTGCCCTCCCGTGAGGTTTGCCAGTTTCTTTAACGCAGAAGGATTGAGTTTGGATACAACGGGATTGCCCTGCTTATCGGTTTTGTAGCTGCGGCCGGCATAGATCTGGCTGCCCTGTTCGGTGCCGATTCCAAGGGTAAATAATTTGATATCCTTATCTGCAATTTCCTTGGCGATCTCCTCCGTGTCATCGCCAAAGTCTTCGCCGTCGCTGATCAGCACAATGACTTTTGACTTTTGATCGGTGCGGGTGGCGCCGTCGGGATTGTCCAGTTTTTGCTGGGCCATGCGGAGCGGAGGGCCGAAGTCGGTTCCTGATGACGGCACCAATCCGGTATTCATGGTTTCGATGAAGAGGTTGAGCGCATTCTGATCGTACGTAAGTGGACACTGCATAAAGGCCTCGGAGGAGAATATGATAATGCCGAGACGGTCGCTGTTGAAGGCCTCGACGACCTTCTTCAGCTCAAATTTTATCTTCTCCAGCCGGCTGGGCTGAATGTCAAAGGCGTCCATGGATTTGGACAGATCCACGCAGATCATGATGTCTTTACCCACCGACTGCACTTCCCGTTTGGCTTCCCCGAAAGAGGGCCCCAGGTAGGCAATGAGGAGAAGCGCGAAAAATGCAATCCGCAGGAAAAGTTTTGCGAATACGGCAGAAAAGGGGGAGTTCAGCGATCGGCTGATCCGGATAATCCGGGCAAGATAAGCTCCGTAGAAGGCGATGAAAGCCCCGACCAACACAACTTCAATCCAACCAAATTCTCGGAACCAGTTCATGAGCGGTAAAGGTACGGGGATGATGTGAAATTACGAAGCCTGTCGACGGGCGGATTAAGTTTGACCGCGCCTGGGATTGACGTAAATTCGTTGGGCAGTTTAGACAGCTGGGACTTCCACCATAAACCAACGCAACCATGAGCCGTGAAAACATTATTTTCTTTCGCAATTTTCTCTTGCGGACCCTGCTGATCAGCATTGTGTTTACCATTTTCTTCGCCGTGATGACATTGGCCCTTTGGGATACGTTTGCTCCCTGGGTGAGCAGCTTGTTTCATCTGGAAGAGGGGGAGCTGGGGGAGGCGGTGCTTGATTTCTTCGTTCACATTCGGATCGTCCTGGTGTTTTTCATGTTGGCACCGGCGCTGGCACTGCATTGGATGGCGAAGGGGAAGTAGGCAAAGAGGCAGAACGGTAAAAAGACCGCTGAGACGCTGAGACGCCGAGGATTTGCTATTGGTACAACCAGGATTAAAGATGCAGTGATTCTTTTTTTTCTCTCCGTCTCCGCGGTTACTTTTTTCCAAGAACGGATATGTTCTCTCCGCCTCTGCGGTTCCTTCTCCACAATTGATGTTTTCTCTGCGCCTCTGCGGTTCCTTTTCTCCAACAACGGATCTATTCTCTGCGTCTCCCCGTCTCTGCGGTCCCTTTTCTCCAACAACGGATCTATTCTCTGCGTCTCTGCGCCTCTGCGGTTCCCTCTCCACAATTGATGTTTTCTCTGCGCCTCTGCGTCTCTGCGGTTCCTTTTCTCCAACAACGGATCTATTCTCTGCGTCTCCCCGTCTCTGCGGTTACGTTTTCCGAGGCCGAATCTGTTCTCCGCGCCTCTGCGGTTACTTTCTCCCCCGATTACATCAGGTATTCCTTACACCTCTATAAAACCTTCAGGCGGGTTTTCTTACTTACTTGCAAAAAACGGTTGTAGATGGATAAGCAACGATACAGCGAGCTAAGTGCAGAGATTCTTGACGCCGCCATCGAGGTTCATAAAGAAATGGGGCCAGGCCTATTGGAATCCGTCTATCAGCAATGCCTCGAGAAAGAATTAAGAATGAGGGGCGTTTCAATAAGGCCTTTGGTATTGATTCCACTGGTCTACAAGGGTGAAGTCCTTAATAAGGACTATGTTATTGATATAATGGTTGAAGGGGAAATCATAATTGAACTAAAAGCGGTGGAAGTAATCCTGCCGGTTCACCAAGCTCAAATCATCAGCTATTTGAAATTGTCCGGAAAGAAATTAGGGCTATTGATCAATTTCAACGTGCCATTGTTGAAAAATGGATATGGGAGGTATGTTAATAATTTTTGAATTATTGAACCGCTGAGACGCCGAGGCGCTGAGAAAGGTTTGTTCTCTGCGTCTCCGCGCCTCTGCGGTTAGTATTTCTAGGAGATTCTCTGCGTCTCCGCGCCCCCGCGGTTCCTTCTCCACAATTGATCTGTTCTCTGCGTCTCCGCGCCTCTGCGGTTACCCTTCTCTTGTCTGGATCTATTCCCTGCGTCTCCGCGCCTCTGCGGTTAGTAGTTCTTGGAGATCCTGCGATTCTCAACGTCTCCGCGCCCCCGCGGTTCCTTCTCCACAATTGATCTGTTCTCTGCGTCTCCGCGCCTCTGCGGTTAGTATTTCTAGGAGATTCTCTGCGTCTCCGCGCCTCTGCGGTTACCCTTCTCTTGTCTGGATCTATTCCCTGCGTCTCCGCGCCTCTGCTGTTCCTTTTACAACAAAAAAGCCCCACAATAAATTGCAGAGCTTTCTGTCGGGGTGGCCAGATTCGAACTGACGACCTTCTGGTCCCAAACCAGACGCGATACCGGGCTACGCTACACCCCGAACTGAATTTGAAGCCGCGAATATAGCACTACTATTCGGATCAACAAGTTAATCAACTCCTGGTGATCCGGCAGGGAATCGAACCCCGAACCGTCAGCTTAGAAGGCTGATGCTCTATCCAATTGAGCTACCGGACCAAACCACTAGCACCGCCCCGGCCCGGTCAGCGGTGAAGCGGAGAAGGGGGGATTCGAACCCCCGGTACAGTTTAACCCGTACGACAGTTTAGCAAACTGTTGGTTTCAGCCACTCACCCACTTCTCCTGAAAGAGGCGCAAATATAAGATATGGCGGTAATGATACCATGACCTTTTCAAAATGTGTTTTTCAACCGACGAATCAATTTCGGTACAAGCTGAATTACAAGGCATCCTGCTGTCGGTTCTATTATTGTTCTTAGATTTCCTAACGGAGCAACGCGGGGGCGAAAAAGGAGAAAATTAAGTACAGCCCCATCCGAGGGATTAATTGACTACCGCCCTGAGATAATTTGGTTCAATTCTTTTAACTTCGAGAATTCCGAGTTCATTTGAGTTGCGAATTGAAAACCTGTGCAACAGACTAGTTTCCTATTTTTTTTAACTAACCTCAATTGTGAACATCCAGGCCAAATCCATACAGGTAGCAAAAATCGGCCCCACCTGGCTGTTCAGGAAATTATCCAACCGCCAGTTTCTAATGGTTGGAGCAATCATCGTCGGGCTGTGGGCCGGGCTCACGGCGGTGCTCCTGAAAGTCTCCGTACACTACCTACTGGAATCTCTAGCATCGGTTGCGCAGGACCATCCATGGATCTATTTCGTGTCACCCACGGTAGGGATCTTGTTCACCTACCTGTTCATCCGCTTCCTTCTAAACGGCGACCTTGCCAAGGGCACATCCCATGTGCTGCTAGCGATCGCAAAGAAGTCATCTTTTCTTCCCAGGAAAGAGGTGTATGCGCACGTTGCCACCAGTGTAATGACCGTTGGCATGGGAGGCTCGGCCGGACTCGAGTCACCCATTGTTCAGACAGGCTCGGCCATTGGCGCAACGTTCGCCTCCTTTTTTCCCGTCGGCTACCGCGACAGGACGTTGCTCCTGGCATGCGGCGCCGCTGCCGGAATCGCGACGGCGTTTAACGCACCCATTGCCGGGGTATTGTTTGCCCTGGAGGTCTTGCTGGTGGACATAAGCATCACTGCGTTTGTGCCGCTGCTAATTGCTGGGGCAACCGGAGCATTGTGTTCAAAGATTATCCTGAATGAAGCCATCCTTCTTTCATTCAAGAACCTCAGCGACTTTGATTACCATAACCTGCCCTATTACATTTTGTTAGGAGCTGCCTGCGGCCTTATTTCCGTTTACTACATCCGGGTGACCATCCGGAGTGACCGGTTTTTTAAGAAAGTTTTTAAAAACGACCTGGCCCGACTGCTAGTTGGTGGCGCCTTGCTGGGCTCACTGATTTATACTTTTCCTGCTTTGCTGGGAGAAGGATATGTAGCCATTAAGTCCATGGCCCTCATCAACCCGGAAAGGCTTTTTCTTGGCAGTCCGCTGGAAGGCTTCTTTACTCAGACACAGTGGGTACTGGCGCTGGCCATTCTCCTCATTGGATTTGTAAAGGTTTTTGCCGTTTCATTCACACTCAATGCCGGAGGCAATGGTGGGAATTTTGCGCCCTCCCTTTTTGTGGGAGCCTGCCTTGGATTCTCGTTCGCGCTCCTGATTAACTTATCCGGCCTGACCTTCCTTCCGCCTTCGCATTTTTGCCTCGTGGCCATGGCAGGCGTGCTGACGGGAATTTTCCACTCCCCGCTGACGGCGATCTTTCTAATTGCTGAGATCACCGGGGGGTACGAACTCATCATTCCGCTCATGATTGTGTCGGCGTTGAGCACGGCAATGTCACGCTACATGACGGATTCGCTGGACGACGCCAAGCTCAAAGAGGGAGCCGTATCCATTTCCATCGATAAGGACGCCCATGTGTTGTCCGGCCTAACCCTTGCCGGATTCATCGAAAAAGATTTCGTGAGCGTCCGGCTACACACCGATCTCCGGACCCTGGTCGAAGCCGTTGCCAGGTCGAAGCGAAATATCTTTCCGGTGCTTGACCTCGAGGATAAGCTGGTCGGTATCATTACGCTGGAGGACATCCGGGAGATTATGTTCCAAACAGATTTGTATGACACTACACTGGTCAATCAGCTAATGCGAAAGCCCGTGGTGACCGCTGAGCTGAATGAGGGAATGGGGTCTGTGATGGAAAAATTTGATAAGACCGGCGTGTGGAACATCCCCGTTCTGCACGAAGACAAGTATGTGGGATTTATCTCGAAGTCACGCATTTTCTCCAATTACCGCGATCGGTTGAAGAATGAATAGTGTAAACGTGCGCTACTTAACGAATCCAACCAGTTCCTTTCTAAACCTGGCCGGCTCTTCAATAAAAATAAAATGACCGCTTTTTGAAAATGGAACCAGGCGCGCAGCCGGATTGCGTTCCTCTATCCTTTGAACAGCACGTAGAGGGAGCACATCGGCTTCGCCATAAAGCACCATCAGCGGAAAGGTCATAGTTGACAAGCTGTCGTAGTAATTGTATCGCGCCAGATCCTTGCCCAGTCCCCCGTAAAGCGCCTTGCTCGCCTGTGTGAATTGTTGCTGCAGTCCCAGTCCCAGTTTCGCAAGATTTTTCGCATCGTAAAAGGAGTGCCGGAACGACATCATCATCAGTTTTTCCATCGCCGACGCATTGCCCTCCTTGAATGCTTTGCTCTGTAGAATCGAAGCGCGGTCAACACTGTCTGCCCGCGTCATCCGCTGCTTTTGGTTGGAGGCGGTGATGCCATCAAACTCACGACTGAGCGCGACGGGATTACAGAGAATCATACGGTCAACATGCTGCGGAAAATCAAGGCCATATTGCATGGCCAGAATTGCACCCCAGGAATGTGCCAGGAGATTGACCTTCTCATAGCCAAAATAGTTTCTGATCGCATCGATGTCATGAACAAAGAACTCCATTCGAAGGGAGTCTTGCCCTGGAATCGCCGAGGCTCCGCTTGCCCGCTGGTCGTAAAGGATGACATGAAAGTCAGTGGCCAGCGCCTCCAGGTGGGGAAGAAAATAGGAATGGTTGAGTCCGGGACCACCGTGAATGACAAGAAGCGGAGGCCCCTTGCCGAAGCTCTTGACAAAAAGAGAAGTTCCGTTAATCTTCAAAAATCCTTCTGTTGATTGGGCCGGGGCGCATCCGGCTATTAAGAATGCCAGAAAAGTCGCCAGCGTTTTCAACGCGAGGACTTGAGTATTGATCCGGTCAGGGCAGCAAAGCCTGCGGGCAGTCCTCCAACAAGGGATGTAAGTAAAAAGAGGAGCGCGGGCGTCTTCGTAGGAAAGAGTCGGGCAATCTTTTCGGTGAGAATAGACTGTGTTTGCACGTCGATGTACAGGGCCGTCAGAAACCAGAGCAGGCCAACGCCAACAAATCCGGCAAGGAAGGAGATGAACCCTTTATTCCCGAACCAATATCCTCCGGCAAACGCCCCGATCACCAGGGTCCACCAGGGAAGAAAATACTGGAGAATCAAACAGAGGGCGGCAGTGAAAACGGCTTGCTTGAGGAAGTTCATTTGGAAGGTGATAATTGTGTGGAAGAAATCTGAAAACCTGAAAGCGCCTGAGGAGAGCTCGTAAAATGTAATGTATAATATCTCGCCATCGACCAGGGTTCGATCATGTTATGGTAATACGGACTTCCCGGATTGCCGCTTTGGCCACCGGGGTAAACGCCCCATGCCTTTACGCCTGACTTTTCAAGACTTACTACCATTCGCCAGGAGGGGCCATGGGTGCGGCTGTGTGCATTTACACTTTCCCGATTTCCGCCGTGCGTGACATACGTACTGAGCGCTTCCTGACGGAGCAGATGGTTGATGACGGCATCCTTGTATGCACCCCATTGCGGCTGCATTCCTTTCTTCACTTTCCATGCCTCGATGGCTGCAACTCCTGCCGAAAAAGATTTCCGCAGCAGGTCGGTTGCTGTTTCCTTTCCGGGTGTAGCCACCATGTCAAAAAAACTAAAGTCGGGCTTCTCCTTTATTAATTGAATGGTTGTGAATGTGGTTGGATCCTGCATGGCAATGTGTGCGCTGTCCATTTCATCCCAAATCATGGGGAACAACGCCCTCCACCATGCTTCGTAGTACGCGGCAGCCTCTGAATCAACACGGTTGTTCAGGTCCCAGGTGATGAGGGCATTGTAAGCATATTTTTCGGTATCATTCATTTTCACAACGTCCAGATGCGGAAGGAATACAGGAAGGCTCTCCGCAGCTTTCACACTGAAATTATCGTTCTGCAAGCGCATCATGTCGGGAGGAGTAATGTTTTCCGACCCGGTGAGCACCTGGTTGATTCGGCGGTTGCGGTATGCTTCAAACGAACTGCCTGTGACGTAATAGGGATACGTTGCATCCACGGGGTATTGGTTCGCGGAACTGACAAATCCCCGCGCCGGGTTCTTGTCCATCACATTTTGCTCGTTTGGAATGAAGGCCTTCCATTCCGTGGATGTTCTCGTCCCATCAAGAACAAACCGCCCTTCGTTTTTTCTTCGGGCAGGATATTTACCCTGAATACGCATTGCAATGTCTCCCTGGACAGAGGCGAACACGAAGTTTTGTGCGGGACTTGAATAATAATCCAGCGCGTCCATATATCCGGCGTGATTCTTTGCCCTGTTCATTTTATAGAAGGTGATCACTTCCTGAGACGGGTCGTGGGCGATCCATCGAAAGGCAAAGTGTGCCCGTTCACTCTGCCCATGGAAATTCGCGTCGAATGTGACGGGCCCGTGATGGGTGTACGTGACCGTGTCATAAAAGACTTTGTTCCCCTTCACTTCGAATTTTTCCACCACTTTTCTGGAGGGCTTCCACGTCCCATCCGTGAGGTATTCGTTCATTGTCTTGTCTTTGAATTCAATCTGATACCAGTCCACCAGGTCGCGCTGCGCGTTGGTCATGCCCCAGGCAATGGAGTCATTGAATCCAATGATGACGGCCGGTGATCCGGGAAGCGACACGCCCATCGTATTGACGGTAGGGGAGTTCAAATGGATGGCATACCAGATGGACGGCAGGCTTAGGTTCAGGTGCGGATCGCTGCAAAGGATAGGCGACCCGCTTGCCGTCTTCTTTCCACTTGCTGCCCAGTTGTTGCTGCCGACATCGTGCGATGATTTCTCCAGGGGTTGGTAGGCAATCAGTTCTTTGGGTGTTGCCATCGGAACAGAATCCAAAGGCAGCACCGTTTTGAAGTTCCATCTTCCGGGCTGGTCAACGATGGGGTCGCCGACTTTCTCCTGATCCGGATACAAGATGTCCAGTGTTTCTTTTCCAAAGAGCTTGAGCGCGTTAGTCATCTCGAGGTCTTTGTCAGACATATTGAGGGTCTGCGCCATGCTTTTTAGAAGGAGGGCGGACTTGAGATTGGACCATGGCTCCGGGGCATAGCCGAGCAATTTGAATTCCAGTGGAAAATCTTCGTACGAGAGTTTCTGGATGTAGGCATTGATTCCCGCGGTGTAGGCATCTACGATGGATTTACTGATGGGATCTTTCTCCATAGACGCCAACCCGTTTTGGGCACCGAAGACCATGCCCAGCCGGCGTTGCCTTCTGTCATAGTCGAGGGCGGCTGGTCCAATGATTTCAGAAACCCGTCCGGCGGCGGCGTGTGTTTGAAACTCCATCTGCCAGAGGCGGTCGATGGCGGTGATATAGCCCTGGGCAAAGTAGAGGTCTTCATCGTTTTGGGCGAACAGGTGTGGTATCCGGGCGCTGTCGTATATGACGGTTACCGCTGCACTCAATCCGGGGATGCTCAGGTCACGATTCTCCGGCTTTCCGGTTTCTGCGTTTTGCCAGAACCCGTGGAAGGGGTCGAGGAATTGGCCGAGAGGGGGAATGGGTGGAGAGGTCCAGCCGCGGTTGAGGAAATATAGCAATCCGATCGTGATCAGGAGGGGCCCGATGACCCTAAGTGTCTTCATGAGAACGTATTTTTTAGTAATGTAAAAAGGTTTTGCTAATTTTCGAGCTTGCTGAATGACAAACCCAATGCAAAATGCCCTCTTTTTGAAGCTCCGAACCTTGTTTGATGGGTATTCGAGGAAGATTTTCTTGGTGTTGCTACTTGGGAGTTTGGTATCGTCCTGCGTAACAAATCGCAAATATCAGTTGATGCAGAAAGGGGACGTAAATAGAACCAACATGGTCACTGATTCTGTTTTTAGAGAATATGTTGTGGAAAAATTTGATTACAGAATTCAAACAAACGATCTCATTTCTGTTCGGTTTGAAAGCCTCAGCCCAAAAGAGTACGATTTTTTGGCAAATCAGGCTGCCACAGGGGCCAATGTCATTGTGGGTGGTGCGCTTTTACTTGGCGACCTTGTGGATGAGAATGGTGAGATTCCCTTTCCGGTTGTCGGGAAGGTGAAAGTAGCCGGATTCACTGTTTTTCAAATTCAGGACAACCTGCAAAGTATTGCAGATCAATATTTGGAGTCTCCAATTGTGAAGGTTCGACTTTTGAATTATCGCGCAACGTTTCTCGGTGAAGTAAAGCAGGAGGGTGTTGTACACATTAACAACAACCGGGTGACTTTGTTGGAAGCAATTGGCATGGCGGGCGGATTGACTGATCTGGCAGATAAAACCTCTGTGAAGTTGATCCGGCAAAAGGGAAGCCAAACCGAGGTAATATATGTGAATCTATTGGATGAAAATTTTATTAAATCGCCCTATTATTATGTGTATCAAAACGATGTATTTATTGTTCCTGCCTTGCGGCAACGTCCCTACAGACAATATTTTGGACAGAACCTTTCGCTTCTGATATCGTCCCTGTCTTTGTTGATTATCGTATTGAGCTATACAAAATAAGGCTGTGATGGCGGATCAGAATTCATTTGATGGTTTTGGGCAGCGCGAGACAGAGCAAAAAAGTCTGGTTGATTTTAAGCGAGTAGCATATAGGGCGCTTAGGTACTGGTATCTTGTGCTGTTGAGTCTGGTGGTTGGGATGTCCGTTGCTTTTTACAAGAACCGTTATACCCTTCCAATCTATCCAGTTTCCACGTCAATAATTATCCGCGAAACTGAAGAAACAAATGGCGCGGAGCTCTTGTACAAGAATGCGATAATTGATCCCTATAAGAATTACCTCAATGAGCCTTATATCCTTCGTTCTTACCCCCTTATTCGGAAGGTGGTTGATGAACTGGATTTTGAGATCTCGTTTTACCGTGAAGGGTACTTCCTGACAGTCGAAGCATATGATTACATTCCAGTTAAAGCGAAACTAAAACGAATCATCTCTCCCAACGGAGGTAAGTACATTTTCAAGTTATTGGATGAACGAAGATATTCTCTTGAATTATTTGAAGGAGAAAAAGAATTAAGAGAGGAGTATCTGCTCGGAGATACGGTTGTTTTTGGCGGATACAAAATGTGGATCGAAAAGAACAGGAGTCGAGATATCAATCCTTATGTTGGAGTGCCTTTCCTTCTGGTGGTTAAGGACCCCTTACAGGTTACGGCCGATTATGTGGGAAGACTGAATGTTGAATGGGCGGAAGAAGGATCTGGTGTACTTAACATTATTGTGAATGGGCCTAATCCATCAAAAGAAATCGACTTCCTGAATGGGCTTGTGGATAGTTATCAACAGTATGATTTGGATAAGAAAAATCAGACCGCCAACCGAACGGTTGAATTCATTAAGGATCAATTGGTTAAAATCTCCGACTCACTAAAATTATTTGAGGGCCAGCTGCAGCAATTCAAAAAAGATAACCGTACATCCGGTAATTTGGGGGTCGATGCGCAGCGTGTTTACAGCCGCATCGAAGGACTTGAAATTCAGAAAGCTGAGTTATTGGTTAAAAACAACTACTATGACTATCTGAGCAAGTACATCACCGAAAGTAAGAATCTCGACCAGGTCATTTTGCCTAGCAGTCTGGGTGTTACCGACCCCGTTCTGACAGGCTTAATAACAAAAATTGTGGATCTCCAATTGGATCTCAAACTTTTTCTGGATCGGGAACGGCCTCCCAATCCACTCATTACGAACAAGGTCAGCCGGTTGACTGAACTGAAAAGGGAAGTTTTGGAGGCAATGGAAAGCTTAAAATCAACTGACAAGATCAAACTTGATTTTCTTGACAAGCAGATAGCGATAGCTGAAAAGCAGATTGGGTACTTGCCCCTGGCTGAGAGACAGTTGATTTCAATACAACGAAATTATTCGTTGCTGGAAACACTGTACTTGTTTCTCATGCAGAAAATGTCTGAAGCAGGCATATCCAAAGCGTCAAACGTCTCGGATATCATCACCGTGAATCCACCCATGGGAGGTGGAGCCATTTCGCCAAAAATCACCAATAACTATCTGATTGGCGGTTCCTTGGGGCTGTTGATTCCGTTTCTGATTTTTGTGTTGCTGGAAGTATTGAACAACAAGATTCAATCACATGAAGATATTGTCAAATTAACAAGCATTCCGTTTATTGGTGGGATTGGCCATAATCAACTACAATCAAATCTAATTGTAAAGGAAAGACCACGGTCGGGAGTTTCGGAATCCTTTCGGGCTCTTCGGTCTAACTTGAATTTCTTCACCAAGAATGAGGGCAACAAAATATTCATGGTGAGTAGTTCCATTAGTGGAGAAGGAAAAACATTTACGACGATCAATCTGGCTTCTGTATTTGCTTTGTCTGGTAAGAAGGCCCTCATCGTTGGAGCCGACATGCGGCGCCCAAGGATATTTTCAGATTTCGATTTGACAAATGAAAAAGGTCTGAGCAGCTATCTTTCGAATTTGTCTTCTTTTGATGAGGTGGTGCAGCGTACCAAGATCGAAAATATGGATCTTGTTAGCGGGGGTCCTGTTCCACCAAATCCTTCTGAACTTCTGTTAACCAAGCGATTTGAGGATTTCATTGCTGAGGCAAAAAAGAGGTACGATTATATATTGATTGATACGCCCCCGTTGGCTCTCGTTACGGAAGCGTTTGTAATCGCGAAATTTGTTGATCACACAGTATTCGTGATGAGACAGAATTTTACTCCCAAAGCGTTTGTAAAGAGCATCAACGAGTACCACCAATCGGGAAAGTTTACCAACGTGAGTATTCTACTTAATGACATTTACAAGTCTGGTCCTGGCTATGGTTATGGCTATGGTTATGGCTATGGCTATGGTTATGGTTATGGCTATGGCTATGGCTATGGGTTTGGCAAGAAGGACGGTGCAGACTCTTACACAGAAGGTTGAATTCTATGACAGGGGAAGATGGTTCGGTTGTGCTTATTGCCGAAATCGGCCAGGCTCACGAAGGCAGCCTGGGTCTGGCACACAGCTACATAGAGGCGCTTGCTAAAACAGGTGTTGACGCAGCCAAGTTTCAAGTACATATTGCCGAGGCGGAAAGCAGTGCATTTGAAAAATTTAGAATTAATTTTTCACGGGAAGACCTCACCCGGTTTGACTATTGGAAACGGATGCAATTTGATGTTGAAGAATGGGCTGGACTCAAGCGCAGCTGTGAAGATCATGGCCTTGAGTTTTTAGCCAGCCCCTTTTCAATTGCAGCATTTGATCTTCTGGAGCAGATTGGTGTTCAGCGATATAAAATTGGATCGGGGGAACTAACAAATTCTCTTCTGCTCGACAGAATTTCTGAAACGAGAAAAGAAGTGATTCTGTCCTCCGGGCTAAGTTCATATGCGGAACTTGAAGTGGCTACTTCCATACTTAAAAAAGCCGGGAGTCCGTATTCAATATTACAATGTACAAGTTCCTATCCGACAAGCCCTGAAGAGTGGGGACTCAATGCCCTATCGGAAATGAGGACCAGATTTCAGTGCCCGGTTGGATTTTCGGACCATTCGGGAGATATTTTTGCTTGTCTTGCTGCAGCTGCATTGGGAGCTTCTGCTGTCGAGTTTCATGCTGTTTTCGATAAACGCATGTTCGGGCCGGATACAAGCTCATCCATCGTAATTGATGATATAAAACGACTGTCTGAGGGCATCCGACAGATCGAGAAAGCACTGCGAAGCCCTGTTGATAAAAATCGCCTGGAGAGATATGGCGAAATAAAATCCATGTTTGGCAAATCGCTGGCTGTAAATAAGGATTTAAAAATGGGTCACAAAATGGTCGTCGGCGACCTGGAATCAAAAAAGCCTGCCGGCATGGGAATTGCCGCAGGCGATTATCAAAGGGTGCTTGGAAAGACAATCACCCGTGACGTGAATCGTAATTCTTTTTTGAACGAAACGGACCTTGCAAACTGATGACTAAGAGAAAAGTTTGTGTGGTGATAACCGCGAGACCAAGTTATAGCAGGATAAAATCGGCTTTAACTGAAATAACTCGTAACCCCAACCTGGAGCTTCAATTGGTTGTTGCCGCTTCAGCCAACCTTGATCGGTATGGTTCTGCAGTCAACTATATGGAGAAGGATGGTTTTGAAGTACGGTCCAAAGTATTTAATGTTCTCGAGGGTGAAAATTTGATGGCTGCGGCAAAAACTACCGGACTGGGAATCCTGGAGTTATCGACTGTATTTGATAACATCAAACCGGAGGTCGTGGTCACCATAGCTGACCGTTTTGAAACCATGGCTACAGCCATTGCGGCGACGTATATGAACATACCCCTGGTTCATATTCAGGGTGGAGAAGTTACTGGAAGTATTGATGAGAAGGTACGACACGCTATTACAAAACTGGCAGATTACCATTTTGTGTCCACGAAAGGTGCGATGGAGCGGGTAATTAAAATGGGTGAGGATCAGTCGGCTGTATTCAATACCGGCTGCCCATCAATTGATCTTGCGGCAAGTGTTCTTTCAAGCCCACATCTGGATTTTAACCCCTATTCAAAGTACGGAGGTGTTGGAATTGAAAAGGATTTATCTGGAGGCTACCTGGTGGTAATGCAACATCCTGTTACCACAGAATATGCGGAGAGCAGGTTGCAGATTACTGAGACGCTGAACGCATTGAATAAGTTGCCATATCCTGTCTTGTTGTTTTGGCCCAATGTGGATGCCGGATCTGACGGGACTTCGAAGGGTATCAGGGAATTCAGAGAACTTGACGACACAAGGAAATTTCATTTCTTCAAAAATTTTGAACCTGATGATTTTTTAAAGCTCATTTTGAATGCAAAATGTTTGGTTGGGAATTCAAGTGTAGGAATCAGAGAGTGTTCTTTTCTGGGTGTCCCCACGGTAAATATTGGCAGCAGGCAAGAAGGGAGGGAGCGGGGAGCCAATGTGCTTGATGTTGGTTACGGGATGAATGACATCTACGAAGGGGCGATTAAGCAGATCAGTAACGGGAAATGCAAATCAGAGACTATTTATGGAGACGGGAAAGCGGGTAAAAGGATTTCGGACCTTCTTGAGACAATCACGCCACGTATCAGTAAAAGGATAACCTATTGAAGAAGCATACAATCAGGATTGCGGAGGGTAATGATTTTAGTCCTGAGGTTGTACTAAAGCTGCAGCAGTTTTTTCTTGTTGAAATGACAGCTTGCTCTCAGAATCAGGTTTCTTCATCATTGCAAAACTGTGATGTGTTTTGGTTCAGACTGGGCCTGCGCATTACCGAAAAAGATATCCCTGCTAACCTAAGGTGTAAAGTAATCGCCACACCGGTTACAGGAACAGATCACATTGATAAAGCAGCATGTGACAAAGCTGGAATTTCCATTATTAGTCTGAAAGGTGAAACTGAGTTCCTGAAAAACGTTCGGGCGACTGCGGAACATACCATGCTGTTAGCTTTGCTCCTATGTCGACACCCGCACCGGGCTATGGAAAGTGTTAGGAAGGGAGTTTGGAACCGCGATTTGTTCAGGGGAAATGAGATTTTTGAAAAGACGGTAGGAATTGTTGGGCTGGGGAGGCTTGGTGAAATTGTTGGTTCCTATTTTCTGGCGCTTGGCGCCAGGGTAATAGGATTTGATAAGGTTAATCGAAAATTGCCTGGAATAATTGTTCTTGACTCTCTGGAAGAATTAGCCAGGCAGTCTGACATAATTTCTATCCATTTATCCCTTGACGAATCAACGAAGCATATCATCAACGGGGCATTCTTCAGCAAAGTAAAAAGGAATTGCATCGTTATTAATACTTCCAGAGGAGGCATTGTTGATGAAGAAGCCCTTCTGGCGGCATTAAATAATGGAATAATTGGGGCTGCAGCCCTTGATGTTCTCCAGGATGAAAAAATGTCGATGTCCGGTAATGCGCTTATAGAATATGCAAATCATCATGACAACCTGGTGATTACGCCTCATATTGGTGGAAATACTTTTGAGTCATTTCAAAAATCGGAGCATTTTATCGCGGAGAAGGTAATTTCCTTTTTTAAAGTATGAGCAGAATTTTAGGCATTATTCCGGCGAGGAAGGGCTCCAAAAGAGTGCCTGACAAGAATTTCAGACCCTTTGCAGGAAAGCCTTTGTTTGCTCACGTCGTGGAGGCGGCACTTCAATCGAAAGTATTGACTGATGTGGCCCTTTCAACAAATCATGATCAAATCATTGAATTAGCTTCTGTTCAATACAAAAAGCTGGTGTGTATCCGAAGACCTGATGAACTAAGCTCCGATACATCTCCTGCAATCGATTTCGTACATCACACGTTGCGGTATTTCCAATCGGAATTTGACAAGACCTTTGACGTAGTTGTTATTTTGCAACCTTCTTCTCCTTTCACGATTCCCACGGATATAGATAATACGGTAAATTTGCTGCTTGAGTCAAAATCGGATTCGGCTGTAAGTGTTGTTAAGTTGGATCACATGATTCACCCGGTGAAAATGAAACACATGGATGACAATAACCGCTTGCTTCCATTCTTCGAAGAGGAGAACAATCGAATGACCGCCGGAGAGTTGCCGGTGGTCTACGTAAGAAATTGCTCTGTCTACGTGACGCGGATGGAGTCCATCAGAGAAAACCAAATCATCGGCCCCGACTGCAGGGGATTTGTCATGCCGCCAGAACGGTCTATTGATATCAACGAGATGCTGGATTTTGAATTCGCCGAATTCATGGCCATGAAAAGAATAAAAGAAAGGAAATAGAAAAATGGAGAAAGTAGCAAAACAAGTTCTTCATGGATTGCCTAAACAGGTAATCTTTTGCAAGAAATGCGTCATATCAAATCAGCGGCCAAGCACACAGCGCGAATTCAAGAAACAGAATAGTGACATTGATACCGTAGGGTTTGGAGACGATGGAATCTGTGATACCTGCAGATGGTTTGAATACAAGAATACCAAAATTGACTGGAATCAAAGGGAAAAAGAGTTGATGGATCTTTGTAATAGATTCAGAAGATCGGACGGAAGATTCGACGTAATTGTACCGGCGTCTGGCGGGAAGGACAGCATCTACGTGGCTTACATGCTGAAGCACACGTATAACATGAATCCCCTTACAGTAACGTGGGCACCCCACATGTACACAAACGTAGGCTGGAGGAACCTGAATCACATGATTGATTCCGGGCTGGACAATCTCAAGGTTACACCCAACGGGAAGGTTCACCGGATGCTCACAAAGCTTGCGTTTGAAAATCTCGTCAATCCTTTCCAGCCTTTTATTATTGGTCAGAAAAATGTGGCGCCTCGTGCAGCACTTCAATACGATGTGCCTTTGATTATGTATGGTGAAAACCAGGCAGAAGCGCACAATCGGTTTGAAGAAAACCTGAGCCCGCTTATGGACATCAAGCATTTCAGTGTCAAATCAAGTGAGGACGACCTCTACTTTGGAGGAATTCATGTGAGTGAGCTGGGAAAGTATGGAATACAGGACAAGGAAATGTTTTATTACAAACCGCTGCTCGAGGACCAAATACGGTCAAGGAATGTAGAAGTACATTACTTTAGTTACTACAAAAATTGGTCGCCGCAGGAGAATTATTATTACGCCAAGGAAAATACAGGATTCGAGTCCAATCCTGATGGAAGAAGTGAAGGAACCTATTCTAAATTTGCAAGCCTCGATGATCGAATTGACGGCCAGCACTATTACACCATGTTTATCAAGTTTGGTCAGGGGCGGGCGATGAACGACGCAAATCGGGACATCCGTGACGGCTTCATTAGCCGGGAGGAGGCAGTTGACCTGGTGAACAAGTATGATGGAGAGTTTCCGAAAATGTACTTCCAGGAAGTCCTCGAATATATGGGGATTTCGGAGGCTCGTTATTGGGAAGTGATTGACAAAGCAAGGTCACCACACCTTTGGGAGAAGTCTGGAGATAGTTGGCGGTTGAAATATCCTACATGTTAATGTATGAAGCGTATCATCGCCAGGCTTGACATCAAACTGAATAAACTCATCAAGGGAATTCATCTGGAAGGATGGAGGTTACTTGGAGACCCAAGTCCTTTCTTTCTCGATTACTACAAGCAAGGGATCGATGAATTGATTTATATTGATGCTGTCGCCAGTCTGTACAGCCGGAGTTCTATGAAGGAACTGGTAGCAGCAACAACACGTGATGTTTTTGTGCCGCTCACGGTAGGTGGGGGCATCCGGACGCTGGAGGATGCATATGAAATGCTTCGGAGCGGCGCCGATAAAATTGCTGTGAATACAGGGGCTGTAAAAAACCCTTCTTTAATTGATGAGATTGCCACGAAGTTCGGCAGTCAATGCATGGTCTTAAGTGTACAGGCCAAGCGAAGAAGGCAAGGTGAATGGAAGGTATGTTATGATTCGGCGCGTGAGCAAACTGAACGGGATGTTGTTGATTGGATTACCGAAGCGGTTGACCGGGGTGCAGGCGAGATATTACTAACATCAATTGATCAGGATGGGACGGCCAAAGGGTTTGATTTGGATCTTGCCAGGAGCGTCTTTGAGACCGTTGATGTACCTGTAGTATTAAGTGGCGGGTTTGGAGAGGCGGATGACTTTGTGAAAGCAAGTAAATTTGCTGACGGGATTGCAATAGCCAGACAGCTCCACTTCAAGAAGGTAACTGTTGATGAAATCAAAAGGCAAGCGCGAATGAACGGTATAAAGGTGCGGCTAGATGAATCCTAGAGTTACGGTTATTGACTACGGCATAAACAACCTGCTTAGTATCTGCAGGGCCCTTGAACATTGCGGGGCGACAGTGTCAGTTGCTGCAAGGGCAGATCAACTAAAATCGTCCGACCGGCTGGTGCTTCCTGGTGTTGGCGCCTTTCCTGATGGAATGAAGGAACTGAATCAACGAGGTCTGTCATCAGGAATCAGAAAGTTCTATGCCACGGGAAAACCACTACTCGGTATTTGCCTTGGCATGCAATTATTGATGAAGGTCGGTACGGAGATTTCAGAAACTCCCGGTATCGGGATACTTGAAGGAAAAGTACTGCGGCTACCTGAAAATGCGCTCAGCGACGGGAATGCCGTGAAAATTCCACATATGAATTGGAATAAGGTGATAAAGCCCGACGGCGTTGATTGGGGGGATACCATGCTTCATTACACCACTGAGTTTGATTATTTGTATTTTGTTCATTCATATTATGTTGCGCCAGATAATGCATCCGAAATTATGGGCCTTACCTCCTTTGGGGATTTCAAATTTGCCTCTGTACTGAACAAACAAAACTGCTGGGCAACACAGTTTCATCCTGAGAAGAGCGGCGCGAAGGGATTAAAAATCCTGGAGAAATTTCTGAATGGTTAACTATTTTCAATAAGAATCCTTTGTTTAAACGGATATCATCGGCGACGCTGAATTATGGAATGGGTCAGGTGATTCCAAAAATTGTTGGATTCTTCCTGTTGCCGATATACACAGCCTTTTTAGCGCCTGAAGATTTTGGAATTGTGGACCTTGCGATGAGTGTTGGCGCTTTCGCTTTGTCTGTTATAAGACTGGGTATACCCGGAGCAATATCTGTATTTTATTTTGATTACAAAGGAAGGAAAGATGAGCGGGTCTACATATCTACAATATATATTGGTTCAACAGTCATCTCTTTGATTCTTGGGGTTTTATTCTTAGGGCTTGGTTATATACTCTTAAATGATCTGGTCCCTGGCCTTCCATTTTATCCTTTCTTTATTTTAATCATGCTCTCTTCCTTCCTGAATACAAGTTCAGATATTCAAAAAAGGTTACTTCAGGTAAGGGAGCAGTCCGGCTACAATGCCTTGTTGAATGTCGTTTCTGCCATGATAGGAATTGCTGTTGCCGTTGTCCTGGTTGTAATCATGAATATGGGGGCGTTGGGTATGGTTATAGCAACAGTGGTGACGAGTGCTATTTTCTATATCCAGGCGCAACATTATCTCCGGAAGGATTTGGTTTTTGTATTTGACAATAGAATGTTTAAAGATTCTTTGACATACACCCTTCCGCTCTTGCCGTATCAGGTCATAGGTAATCTGGCTCCATTATTCGGAAGGAGTATACTATCGATGCAAAGTTCGTTAGCTGCAGTCGGCCTTTTTGGCATCGCTTTCAAATTGACGCAGCCGCTGCTGGTTTTTTCGAATGCGCTGGGAACGGCCTATAGCCCGATCTACTTCTCCCTAAGAACAGAGGGTGGAAGTGAAATAGGCCAGAAAATAGCTAGGGCAGTCAGTAAGATTTGGGTAGTAAGTGCCATGCTTTTCATGGGAATATATTTATTCGCAACGCCAGCAATTGTATTGCTTACTGATGCCAGATATCACACCGCTGATATTTCTGTAAGAATACTTACCATGGGGTTTCTACCCACCGTGTTCTATCTGATCGTTTCACAGGAAATATTCTATCAAAAGAAAACAAAGATCATACTTCTGATCAATCTGACTGCCGCTGTACTTAACATAGGTATGGCTTTAGTTCTCATACCGATTCTTGATGAAGTGGGGCTGGCCATTAGCTCCGTATTGCCGCTGGTAGTAAGCGCCGCCTGGGCATTTCATTTCTCCAACAAGTCGTATAAACTGAGTTTTGAGTGGCAAAAAATGCTGATGGTTTCCCTTATTGCCTTAGCGGCAATTGCTGGGAGTCACTTGTTGCCGCCAATGCCGGTACTGTATTACATTCTAGCTGCTTCGTTAATCTGGCTGATCGGATCGGTATTAATGATCCGCGCTGAAGGTTCACTGTGGCAATCCATCAAAGATACACTTCGTGAATATTTGGGTTAAGTTAAATTCCGCTTCATAATTACTCATCCTTAATTCCCGTGTGAAGTGAGGCCGATCACTCCGCGTAAACATATATATTTGTGAATTGACTATAAATGAATAAACCCTGGGAAAATAGTTTTGATAGTGTTTACCGCTATGTGCGCGGAAAAATGGATGCAGGTAATCGGTATCACAAACATTTCCATATTAATGCCCTCCTCATTTACCTGTTATTTGGTGATCGGCTATCTATTGATAACAAATTAACTCTTAAACTACTTTTGAAAAGAGGCATTAGTTATTTGTTTGGAAAACTCTCATTGCTTTGGGTAAATTTTAGGTCATACCGGTGGGACCTTGTCATTGTGCTTTCAGAGCCTAATCATGTTAATCAGTTTAAGGCATTTGCCAGGAAGTTGAAAGGACTTCGGGTATTATTGGTAACGGACAAGATAGAATACGTTTGGTCGCTCTATTCGGAATTTGGGTTGGTGGCAATGGTTTCTGATGGGGTTTTTCCGCTCAGAGGCAACGAAATCCTCAATGATTTCTTGAATGAGCTCAAAGGCGAACAAAGCATTCCAACAGCGACTTGTGCCTCGGTCAAAGAGATTATTCTTCATAGCTTTTCAAAAGTAGTGCACGCTGAGCGATTGTTTACTCAGATCATGAGGAACCAAAAGATTCGGGGCGTGCTAACATTTAATGATCACACCCCGTTTGGAAGAACGATGGCGCTTTGTTCCAATAATGCAAATGTGCCTTCCTTCTACTGCATGCATGGCCTGCTCTCTGATGAGTATATTGAGAGTATTCACATCTGTTCGCATTATTATGTTTATGGGGAGGCAACACAAAATATTTTTGTAAAGCGAGGTATACCCATTGATCATGTTGAAACAATTGGGTCCCCCTATATGGACTCAATGTTGAAAGATGTGCATAATAATGTCTTGGCATTGAAATCAAGATTAAAAATATCCCCTGGAAGCAAGGTTGTCTTGATTTCGCTGTCAGGGCCGGGTCATACTACTTCTTTGAAGCATCACCACGTGATTTTGAAGGCTGTGCGCGAAATGGTTATTCAAGCTGACAAGGAAATTAACTTCATCTTTAAACTTCATAAAAAAGATCAGTTGCATTTTTATGATGAAATACTGAAGCTTAAAAGGAAGAAGTTGTGGGTTTTTTCTTTCGATGACATTGCCAATAGGTATTCCATTATTGATTGGATATCAGTTTCTGACGTTGTGATTTCGGGTGCTTCAACCTCGGTAATGCAGGCAATGATTGTTGCGAGACCTGTAGTTACCGTTGATTTGATGGGGGAGTATTCAGAAGAAACAATTTTTATTCGGGAGGGAGCCACGTACCATGTGTCGGAACCGGGCCAATTGATGAGTCAGTTGGAGCGGGCGCTCCGCAATGACGATGGTGAAATTGCCATACATGCCAAAGAATTTGTAAAGCAAGCCTATTTCAAACTGGATGGCCATGCTGGAGAGCGATTAGGAAATAGTTTAGTAAGTAAATTGATTTAGAAATGTGTGGAATTGCAGGGAGCATTGGGCCGGATACAACGCGTGAAGTCGTTGAGCGCATGAACAGGATGATGCACCACCGTGGACCTGACGATCGTGGGATTTTTAGTGAGCCCGGTGCAGCCATAGGAATGACCAGGCTCGCCATAATTGATACATCAGCTCGGGGTCACCAACCGATGCAATCACGCTGCGGTCGATATTGGATAGTGTATAATGGTGAATGCTACAATTTTAAATGGCTCCGGACAAAATTGCAGCGGGAAGGGGATACCTTTAGCTCTGATTCAGACACGGAAGTGGTTTTGAGTGCATACGTGCGATATGGCCCTTCATGTCTGGAACACTTCAATGGTATGTATGCCTTTGCTGTTTGGGACACAGTCGATAAGTCATTGTTTGCTGCCCGTGACCGATTTGGAATCAAACCCTTCTATTACTGCTCAACTGGAAGTGAATTTATTTTTGCCTCTGAAGTAAAAGCATTGCTGAGCAGCGGAAGGATTGAATGGTCTGTAGATCAGGAAGCGGTGGCTCAATATTTTACATTTGGTCATATTCTTCAGCCCCGGACAATCATGGAATCGGTAAGTGCCCTCATGCCAGGGCATTACTTAACGCTTGAGAACAACAAGCTTAGCATTACAAAGTATTGGTCATTGGAAAAGTCAAGATTTGAAGGAGATTATGAGGATGCAAAGAGACTGATTCTCGAAAAATTGGATGCTTCCGTTAAGATGGAGATGATTAGTGACAGGCCGTTGGGGTTGTTCCTCAGCGGGGGGCTTGACTCTGCTACACTGCTTTACTTGATGAATAGGCATGGTATTGAAGCTAATACTTTTTCAATAGGATTTGAGGGGTCATCTTTCGCTACAGACGAATCGGTACATGCCAGGGAGCTTGCGAACTTTTTCAAGGCAAAGCATACCGCAGTAAATGTCAATGGTGCTATGGTGCTTGGTGAACTGGATAATTACTTCAGTGCCAGTGACCAGCCTACTATAGACGGACTAAACACGTTTTTTGTGAGTAAGTATGCGGTAAAAGATATGACGGTTGCATTAAGCGGATTGGGTTCGGATGAATTGTTTGCCGGGTATTCAAGACATGCCAGGGCTTATTGGAAGAGTAAGAATTATTCTATTGTACACAGAATGATCAATGGCATGGCAGGCGCCATGTTGCCTCTCTCATCGAATGCAACAGTTGCATCTTTCTTACTTAAAGTTATTTATCGCACAGAGTCCTCCGATGCGCACAGAAACTATGTCCTTTCCAGGATATTAAATTTTCCAGAAACGACGAGCGGCATTTTAAAGAATTCTGTCCGTCAAGGAGAATCGTGGAAGTCATGGTTGGATAAGCAAATGGATTATGATTGTAGTTCAAACACAGATTTCCTGGAGAAGTCCTTGCAACTTGAAATGCAGGGGTTTATGTCATCCATGATACTCCGTGACAGTGATGCGATATCCATGTCCCATTCGCTGGAGGTGCGATATCCATTTATTGATCACGAAGTTGCCGAGCTTGCATATAGCTTCCCCTCAGAATTCAAGGTGGGGTTAAGCAGTAAGGAGATTGTCGGCAAAGAAGGAACTGCATCTTACGCCAAGTTGGGTACCAAGAAGATATTAATGGATGCTATGGAACCATTTCTTCCAAAAGGTTTCTCCAGCCGACCAAAAATTGGATTCAAAATCCCATTAAATGTTTGGTTAAGAAAAGACATGAAGGAGCGGACAAGAAGTATCATCGAGGACAGAAATCAGGAAGGATTTAACTATTTGGACCCGGATAAAATTGAAGATACCTGGAGAAACTTTTATAAAAGTGAGCGCAATGATTTTACGCTTTGGTCAATCGTCGCATTTCTGGGTAACATCAGCAGGTTGAAGAGGATCCATTCCGAAAGCAGGGGATGAGATGAAGATTCGAATACTTATTATCCATCAGGATGGCCTTCTGACGGGGTCGGCCAAAAGTTTAGTATACTTGCTCAAGGGCCTGGATAAATCAAAATTTGAGTTGCACGTTATTGTTGGTGGGCCTGGTCCACTCGCCGAGGTATTGGGTAAGGAAGGGTACAAGGTCTCCTTTTGCAAAGTGCATGGATTCTGGACGGCACCTGGACCGAAGTGGTATAGGCCCGGTGCTCTTAAGAACGTGCTTGCTCTTGTCAGAAATAAATCAATTGTTCCGCTTGTAAGAAAGTTTCGGCCTGATATTATCCACCTGAACGATAAAGCCCTCATTGGGGTGGGACTTCGGCTCAGACACCTGGGCATTCCAATTGTGCAGCACCTCAGGAGCACCTACCAGGCGACACACATCAGATTGTTCAAGTGGATTTCAAAAAGGATCATACGAACTTATGCATCTTTACTCATAGCGATTTCTGAAGATGAAGCTGACGAATTTGACGATTTCAAATCCAAAGTTGTCATATTCAATTCCATGGACGTATTAGGAGTTCGGCGCGATGCTGGCAATGCAGCCAGAATCCGACAAAGTCTTGGTATAAGTCTGGATGAAAAGATGATATTGTTTATTGGACTTTTTACAAGGACAAAGGGTGCATGGGACTTCGTAGATATGGTTGGGTATTTCAAGAAAAACTTTGGAGCGAGTGGACATAAGTTTGTAATGGCAGGACCTTTACCGATGAAGTCAGGAGGACTCTTGCGCGGCATGCTAGGAAAACTATTTCCTGAAGAAGCTGCCAAATTTGAGTCTAAGCTAAGACAGAACCAGATAGGTAACGAAGTAATTTTTCCGGGTTACTTAGAAAATATTCTGGATGTTATTGAATCTGCCGATGTAGCAGTTGTCTGCAATCGGCTGGGCGCTATGGGTCGACAGGCGTTTGAGGTCCTCGCCGTAGGGACTCCGCTGGTGATTACCGGAGGTCACTCTGGTAAGAGCACGATAGTGGAAAATGGGAAGAACGCCGTGGTCGTGAAAGCAGGCGATCCGGAGGGTATGGCTATCCATCTTAAGAAGTTGCTTGATAACTCTTCCATGCAGGAGCAGTTGACCATGAATGGAAAAAAACATGCTCAATCTTGCTTTGATTTCAAGGCAAATGGCCGCTTGCTCGAGCGAGAATATTTGAAGTTGTGGGAGCGCACTGGAATACGATGAGGCTATTCGGACTTTCTTAGGATGTGTTTTCGGAAGGAAGCAATGACTTTTTTGATTTCGTCATCTTCCATAGGTACAAATAATGGAATTATAATGCTTCTGTCACACGCATCTTCACATATTGGCAATCTAACGTTTTTGCATTCCTCCTGATACGCTATTTCGCGATGTGCCGTCATAATTCCCCGTCTTGTTGAGATTCCTTCATCCAGCATTTTCTGCATGAGGTCGTTGCGGTTGATGGGGCAATGTTTCCTCAGATAAATACTGAATGACTGCCAGTTAAAAATAACATTTTCATACTCCCTGGGCAGGCGGATACAATCTATATCTTTCAAGGCGTCCAGGTATTGATGGGCAATCTCCTTTCTTTTTGATATGATCCAGTCAAGTTTTTCGAGTTGTTTGATCCCAACAGCTGCCTGAATATCGGTCAGCCTGTAATTGTAGGCCACCTCCAAGTGATCTTCAAAAACAATAGTTTTTGATTCATGCCGGACCCGATCATTGACGGACATTCCATGCTGGCGCAATAACTTCAACCGTTGGTAATAATCCTCACGATTGGTAGTGATCATTCCACCATCGCCCGTTGAGATTACTTTTCTCGGATGGAAAGAAAAACAGACCAGGTCGGAGTGGCTTCCGATTTTACGTCCGTGATAAGCGGATCCCACAGCGCAAGCCGCATCTTCGATCAATCGGAGATTGTGCTTTTTGCAGAGCGTCTTAAAGGCATCAATGTCTCCAGGCAATCCGATTTGGTGGACAAGCAGTATGGCCTTCGTTTTTGATGAAATTCTTTTTTCGACATCGGCAACATCCAAATTGTAAGTCACAGGGTCCACTTCTGCAAAAACGGGGATAGCGTCGACGTACATGATGCTGTTCGCAGTAGCGATGTAGCTCATCGAAGGACAAATGACTTCATCCCCCGGGCCAACGCCTGCCATGATCATCGCCAGGTGAAGTCCCGTTGTGCAGTTGGACACAGCTACGGCATAACGTGAGCCCGTGTAGCGCGCAAACTTCTCTTCAAACTCGGCGACCCGCGGTCCTTGTGTGATCCATCCGGTGAGAATGGTATCGTATGCGGCCTGAGCCTCATCCTTCGTTATATATGGCTTTGATATGGGTATCACTCTTTTTCTATTTTAACCGTTGCGCATACATTACGACCCTGAATCCATTCAAACCAAAAATGCTGCCGATTTTCTCAATCATGTTGATTGCTAGTTTAGCAACCAAGGTTACTCTTTGTCCTGGCCGGTATACGTCATAATTAAAATGTTTACTTTCAATCACTTTATAACCGGCCTGCTCCAGTGTCATATTTAATGTTTTGGTTGTAAAAAAGCAAGTATGAGTGCAAGCGAAAATATTTTCGATGGGTGATTTGACTCCTACTTTGTACAACCAATATGAGATCTTTACGATCAGCGAATCATGATTGGGAGTATATACGATTACCTCGCCCCGATTACTCAGTAAGTTCTTGATAGCATTCAGTACGACCAACGGGTTTTCAAGATGTTCGATGATATCCATCATGGTGATGGTATCGAATTTTTCAGCGGTTGAGATACTACTGATGTTGGTGTTAATTACTTTATAGCCCTGTTTTTTTGCGTTTTCAGCGAGTCTTTCAGAAAGTTCAACACCGGTAGCATCGTACCCCAAATTAATGGCGGCCTGTAGCATAAGGCTTGTTCCTGAGCCGACATCCAGCAGCGTGCCTGCTGGGGTTCTTAGCCTTTTAAATGCTGACTCTAAAATGGATTGGAAGAAATGAGATATGTTGCCTTTGTGATCCTCTTTCAGGTCGATAGACGAAGAGGCGTATTTGTCAGCATACAGGTCCTCGACTTTATGCTCAAACGACTTGTACAACAGCCCGCAATTTAGACATTTCTTCACAATGCCAGGCAAACCTAAATCCTTGTGTGCCGTTGGATGGGAAAGGTCAAACAGGATATTGTTGTTGTCTGAATGGCAAAGCGGGCAATTGGCATTGATCATGATCATGATTGTGATTTTATTTTGCCAAAATACCAGTTCGATAGTTCCTGAAGGCCCTCTGCGAGCGTAATTGATGAGCTGTAGCCGATTTTCTTTTTAGCTTTGGTTATATCGGCAATTCTTCGATTCACGGGATTGATCGAATTTGTGGGAAAAAAGTCTGGCCTGAGTTGGCACTTGTTCACTTTTAAGAGAGCGTCGAGCAGTTGAAGAAGGCTCGTCTCGACCTGATTGCCAATGTTGAATGCTTCGTCTGTGGCTTCACTTAAGAGTGCTAATACATTGGCTTTCGCGATATCACTTACATGAACGAAATCCATGCTATCATTTCCATCGCCAAAAATTGCTGGCGCTTTGTTCTCCCTTATACAATTGAGCCACTTAATCATGACCTCTGTGTATTTGCCGTCAGTGTCCATTCGCGAACCATAAACATTAAAGTATCGGAGCGCCACATAATCTAGCCCATACATGAATTTAAAGGATCGGAAGAGTTGTTCACCCCATATTTTAGCACCCCCATAGAAGGTTTGATTATTGTAAGGGTGATCTGTTTCCGGTGTTGGAAAATGCTGGGCTAATCCATAGACCGATGCGGTGGATGAATATATCACCTTTTTTACTTGGTGCTTTACACAAAAACTGGCAAGATTAAAAGTGGCCCTGACCATGACCTCAAAACCTTCCTTCGGATCCGCTGCGCACGCATTGATGCGGAGCGCGGCCATATGAAATACATAATCGGCAGAGACAATACATTTCTCCAATATTTCATCATTTCTGATGTCCCCCTCAACAAACTTAACGGAAGGGTTGTTAATGAAGTTCTTCATGTTTTCAAGGCTACCCCTGATCAAGTTGTCGAGAATGATTATTTGTTTTGGCTGATGGATCAGTAATTTCTCTGCAACGTAGGATCCAATAAAACCAGCGCCCCCAGTAATCAAGATTGTGCTATTGGTTATTTTGTTCATAATTGAAGTGAAATGCCAATTAAAATTAATTTAGGCCTGATCGAAAGTTTATAAAAGTTTTCATCGACACCAAAGCATAATTATCTGATTCATGGCGAGTACTTATATGGCTTCAACCAATTTTAAGTAATGAGAATCAGTTAGTTTTATCGATATTGAAGTTTAAAGCTTCTTCGACTATATAGCGCGGTCTGCCCCTTGCTTCATCAAGAGTCCTCCATAAATACTCAGCAATAATACCCAATGAGATATTTGTAATCCCGAAACCTATTAGAATAACAGAAAGCAAAGCGGGCCAACCTGAAGCAAGGTCACCAACAAACATTTCCCTTAGCAATATATATGCTGTCCAGCCAAAGCCAAGCAAAGAGAATCCTATTCCTACGATGCTCACCATTCGTATAGGAGTATTTGAAGAGGCAACAAAAAAGTCAATGGTTAACTTTAGTTTTTTAGCAAGAGTCCATTTGCTTTTTCCCAAGATTCTGTTTGTCCCTTCGTAATGGACAAGCGTTGTTTTAAAACCGGTTGAACTAAAAAGACCCAACAGGGTCATATTGCGTTCGCTGTACATATTCAGCGCTTTCACAGCCTTAGAAGATAAAACAAACATGGTAGCACCTGAAGGGGGAATATCTTTTGTCACCATTGTTCTGGCAAGCCAGTAGAAAATAGTTGAATGAATTTTCGTTCTGAGGCTATCTTTTCGGGAGTTACGAACTGCCCAAACAATATTATGCTGTTCGGAAAGTTTGCTTTTCATTTTGTAAATTAATTCGGGAGGCTCTTGCAAATCGCATGCAATGAATCCAGCGCAATCACCGCTTGCATGCAATAGACCAGCCCTTATAGCCATGTGAGATCCGCAATTTGTGGATAATTTCAAT
Organism: Cytophagales bacterium; assembly: GCA_034440075.1. GTDB lineage: Bacteria > Bacteroidota > Bacteroidia > Cytophagales > Cyclobacteriaceae > ELB16-189. Next base: position 173,388 of record JAWXBL010000032.1, on the reverse strand, counting down.
ACCTTGATTTTAGTATCCTTTTCAGCGATATTTTTTAAGTGAAAGAATGAATCATCTGTACTACCATCGTCAACAAAGATAATTTCGAATGCTTCATTATGCTTTGAAAGCTCGCTGGTTAGCGCCTTGTGAGCAAGAAGTACACCAATGCTTTCATTGTAAACTGGTACAATCACCGATACTATTATTTTCATATTTGATCCTGTTCATCTACTGGTTTATCAATTCGAAAAAGTTTGATTCCGACCTTCTGACCATCTACAAAAAAAAAGGCAGGAAATTTTTCAGCATCGCAAGCGCGGATAAAATCATATAACTTCAGCAAGGATTTGCTGGGATTTAGTAATGAGTCTTCCGGGGTTCTGAGTTTTGGGTATGTAGTAGCCAGTTTTTCGTTTTGAGGGGTTCCTGAATGACCATTTCTTAGCTTGCTAATTGCTGAAACTAAAAGTTTAGGTTCAATATTTGAAGTTTTTCTGAGGAGACTATAAACCGTATCAAACTTAGTCAAGTTGACTGCCTTTTGTTCAATAATATCGCCAATGTCTGCTTTATCGTTTAGATAATGAATGGTAACACCGGTTTGCTCTTCTCCATTTGCAATAATATACCATTCTATGTTTGGTCCTCTATAGCGCGGAAGCAAGGTAGGATGAACATTAATGTTAAATTTACAGATACTAAGGATCAACGGAGGGAGTATGTACGGATAACCTGCTGTGATAAGGAATTCGCTTGACCCAATCTCGTTAATTGATTTTTCAAGGTCCCTAAGCTTTGGCCGATAGTATGGAATTCTCGTTTTTACAGCGAAAGAAATGAGTTTGACTATTTTGTTTTCGTTCTTGGCCTTGAATGGGAAAATCAATGCATTTATTGTTTCGCCTTCTAAAAGAAGTTTCTCAAGTATGTTGATTTTTCTATCATTTGCTGTGAGAAAAATTATACCCTTTCGGAACACCTTATCTATGGCCATAATTAGAGAGATTCAAATGGAAAGACAAAAAAATGCGGAAACGATTCTGCTAATTTTGTTTTGCCTATAGTTGACAAATATTCGATATCAACAAACGGTTTTACGTAGATTCGATAATCGGTTTCGATTGATCCCCACTTATTTTTGAATTTATAAACACCTGATTCCTTTGAAGGTGAGGATTCCCAGTTCCAATAATCAATCTTTTTACTTCTAGCTTTTTGGAATGCAAAATCGATCAGGCAAGTCACTGGTTGTAAGGATCGGGCAGTTTCGAGTGAACATGGAAGGTAGTAGCTAAGGGTCTTTTTTGAGTAAAGCACAATTAGTCCGCCAATCATGTTTTCACCTTGAAATGCAAAATAGAATTCAACACCTTGATGATTTTTTGCCGCATTGCTCAATGCAAGAATGCAATTCAATGGTTTTTGGGGAATATTTTGGTCCAAGCAGTTTTGTAAATAGATCGTGTATAATTCCTGAACGTTGCTGTCAGTTATCTCCTCCGTTACCACTATGCCTAATCTTTCTGATCTTCTTAGGTCGTATTTAATCTTAGTAGTCCAAACTTTGTTCGAAATAGTAAAGAACTGGGTGGTCTTTTGAACGAAAATTGATCCAGGCAAGTTTTCTTCATATAGATTATAGTCTTTAAAAAGAAATGGAGTATAAAAGGACGCTGAAAGCAGAGAATATTTTCGCGTTAATTCAGCGGCCAAGAATTTGAGCAATTCTCCGTGGGCCAATTCCTTTATTTCATTTTTACAAAGGACGCCTGCATTTGGTCCAAAGAATGGCATTGAGCAATAGGCTGTACCTAGGTTTGTGGTTTTTATAAAGCCAGGTAGGACTGCACTTAACATTGAATCTAAGAATAAGCCAAGATAAAAAGGTTCTCCTATTTGACATGCATGCAACACGTTTCTATAGAATGGATAGTGATAGCCCATTACAGTAGGGTCGTTTGTGCTCAATTCATTTAAAAAGAATTCAAGAACGACATCATCATTTTGAGTTAATTGCCGAACCACAGGCCTTTTGAATACTTGTCTCACTCCTGTGCAGGCTTATATTTTCTTTCGTCTGGCGGGAGTAAAAATTCCTCCATATTTTCCGGCATTCTTACATTATAACCAAGAAATTTACGTACATCCTCTGGCAATTGCTTAAGTGTATGATCACTGAGCATTTTACAGTAGTCAAATTGTTGTCGCATATAATTTCGACAGATATTCATTGTAACTCCATGACGCCATTGTTGGGTGGTATTGTTCCCTCCTCGATGCCAACATCTCGCGTTAAATAGAATTGCATCTCCAACCTCGACATTATCAAGGATCACTTTTTCTTTATCAAAAATATACTCGGCAGGCGCATGGAGCATATTGAATGAATCAGGATATATTTCCATTGCACCATTCTCATTTGTAAACGGATTCAATGCCAATGTAAACCCGATATTGGTAATATATCCAGGAATTAGCCGAGGTGAATCAACATGAATAGCCCTAGAGTAATTTGTTTTGTTTGGAGGCATTGAAGAGGAGTTGTAAGCATGAATAATACAACCATGACCTAGAATTGCGCGGTAAATAGAAAGAAGAGATGGGAGTGATATTAAGTTAATAAATTCACTCCCGCGATTCATGAGCGCATGCACCATTCCATTATAAATATAACCATCTCCATACTTTACGTTGTCTTCTGCTAGCGCGGTAACAAGTTGATGCTCAAGTTTTTGAGCATGAGATTTGGTGATTAAATTCCTTAGAATTACCGTTCCCTCTTTTGTAACAATGTCTTTAACCTCATTCGATGAATCACTTCCAGGTTTTATATTGACAGACTTAATAGACTTCATCTTGGTTTGTGGTTAAGGATTGTAAATGAATTTTGTTTCAAATAATATATCGAACATTTCACAGCAAGAGATTTGATCCTCTCGATCACCCTCTCATGATAAATCTTATTTAGGCTGAGGATTATTGGTTTGTTATTTTGAAAAAGTTCCTTGCTTGCCCTCTTTATGATATTTGAGTATCCTGGTAAGCCTTGATTCTCATAATTTGGATTATCATCAATAATATCACATTTGGAAAGGTCACCTTTGTAGTAGCTCAGTAGCCAGTATAGTTGCGGGCCGACACCATAAAAGATTAATGGAGCTTCCGGTATATCAGGATAATTGTTGAAGATATTTGTCTGGGCTTTTGCTTTTTGAATATTGGATTGTGCGGTCAATAGTTCAGCTTCATGCGGAGCAGTTCTTATTGCGGCAGCAATTAGGCTTGCTCCTTCCTCGCCCCATGCGATAGGGGAAAATCCAGTTGTCCTTAGTAGGATCGTAAGCGTTTCTTTGATAAAGTACTGTATATGTTCATGGGCCAGAAAATTTGGCTGTTCCGTTCTCAAATAATGTCCGCAATCGGGAACTTGAACGATCAGTATCCCATTCTCATTAGTGGCTTGATGTATTTTAGATAAGAAGCTTCTTACATCCTGAATGTGTTCAAGATTAAATTGAGAAACCACAACGTCAAATTTCTTGTTTGGAATCGCATCAGGAAAATATCCTTGGATGAAACTGTGTTGTGGAAATTTGTTAATTGCTAAGTTAATTCTACCCGATGGGTCAATTCCGGTATAACTTTGACTAAAAGACGCAAGTAATTCAACTTTTTCCCCAGAGGAGCATCCGATTTCAAGTAAGTCCCCTTTACTTAGATGACGTTCAATGACAAGTTTACTGAGAAAATCAATAAAGGGAGTGCGATAATGAGGCACTAGTGCTTCGCTACTGTCCACAACATAAAAGTTGTAATAATTCTCGTAGATTAATTCTTGTATCCGGGAATCAGGTTGAGGTATTTGCATGTGCCCACAGGATTGGCACAAATAGAGCGGCAGCTCAGCTTTGGCAATAGTTGGGGCAATCTTTAATGGTACGGGTAGTATATAGGCTGGGTATTCTTTGAAAGAAAATATTTTTCCCCCATTTGTGGATCCACAGATATAACAATTGAATTTTCTGTTCATACTAAGTAAAGCTGTTTACTGTTTCAATTACCTTGGAAACCTCATTGTCGGACAATTCAGCAAACATGGGTAATGAAATGCAATGATTAGCCAAGTACTCTGAATTTGGAAAATCTCCTCTCATATAACCAAAATGGGAGTAGGCCTTCTGCAAATGACAAGGCACCGGGTAATGGAAACCTGGATTGATTTCGTTGTCCATAAGATGTCTGACAAATGCTTCTTTTTCGTCGCAAGTAACTACAAACAAATGATAAACCGATTCGGCCCATACCGGCTGCAGTTGCATTTTGATCTTTGGGTTCCTTATCCCGTTGAGGTAGATTTTTGCAATTTGTCTTCGCCGATTGTTCCAGCCTTCAAGATATTTAAGTTTTACTGACAGAGAAACGGCTTCTAGTCCACTCATACGCATATTGAACCCTAATTCATCATGATAGTACCGATCTTTGCTTCCGTGGTTCCTAAGACTTTGAAGATGTCTATAATAACTTTTGTTGTTGGTAGTGATCCCTCCGGCTTCACCGCAGGCACCTAAGTTTTTCCCCGGATAATAACTGTAACAAGTAATTTCGCCATGGCTCCCGACATTATTTCCCTTATAACGAGCCCCTTGCGCTTGGGCAGCATCTTCAACAAGAAATATGTTGTGTTTATCACAAAGGACTTTTACCTCGTCTAAATCAAAGGGCTGCCCGTAAAGATGAACTCCTATCACAGCCTTTGTTTTAGACGTGATTGCTGATTCAATTTTTGTAGCGTCTATTTCCCAGGTATCTGATGTACAGTCAACAAATACCGGGGTTGCCCCTGAATGGGAAACCCCCCATGCAGTGGCAATAAATGTATTTGCAGGCACAATCACCTCATCTCCAGGGCCAATGTTAAGTGCGAGCATGGATAGATGCAGTGCTGATGTACCATTGTTTACTCCAACAGTATGCTTACAACCTACATATGCACTAAATATTTCCTCAAACTCTTCTACAAATGAACCACCTGAAAAAGCGGTTTTATCATACACTTTTTCAAATGCATCAAATATCTCTTTTTTGAGTAATATATGTTGTAAAGATAAATCGAGACAGTTTATCATAAATAGTCAATCTAGTTTACAGAAAAATATTATATGACTCCATGGAACGTTTTCTAAATTATGATGAATTGAAAATCGCCTATTACTGAAATATCCACTTTGTAGGTTATCCATCTCGTCTGGGTGCGAATGGATTTACCCCGATCGGTTGATATTAAAAACTTTGCTATGATGTATTGATGTTCTGTGTACGCAGGGTCAATGGACATGAAAGTACCCTCAGGCTTTAAATGATCTTTTGCAGTTTCAAATACTCTTAAGCAAGACTCATCCCCACTCATGGTCACTTGATGATTCTTGCAGGATTTCCAACAACAACCGAATGAGCTGGCACATCTTTAGTTACAACAGCACCCGCACCGATCATTGCGTTTTGCCCAATCGTGATACCGCACAAGATGGTAGCATTACTTCCTATGGAAGCTCCATTCTTTACAAATGTTTCAACCATTTTCCAGTCAGCCTCTGTTTGAGGGCTTCCATCAGGATTGGTGGCTCTTGGAGATCGATCATTTGTAAACATCACACCATGGCCGACGAAAACATTATCCTCGATATGAACTCCCTCGCATATAAAACTATGACTTGATATTTTACAATTTCTTCCAATGGATGCTCCCTTTTGGATTTCAACAAAAGGACCAATTTTAGTATTATCATCAATGGTGCAACCGTAGGCGTTAACGAAATTAAATATCGTTACGTTGCTACCAACCTTTACATTGCTGATCGTTTTGCGTGGTTCGTCAATATTTAATACAGTCATAATTATTTCAATATGATTTCCCTTCCATTTTGTTTTATTGACTGCTGTGCGGCTTCAAGGATCTTGATCACCTCCAGGCCAAGCTCCGCATTGGATAAGGGTTGGGTTTTATTGGAAATGGAATTGATGAAATCATAGGCCATGCCAAATAGAGCTTCTTTTGAGTCAATCATTGGAATAAAGACATCCCCAAACCTGTACTCGAAATACATCTTTATCTTTTCCTCATCAGTTTTTTCGTCATATCCTGTGTCATATATCTTGATCTTTTCGGTTGGCTCCATGTCATTATAAACGATCATTTTCTTGTCACCCCCAAGTAACATCATTCTGATCTTCACAGGTGAAGTCCAAGAGCAATTAAAGTGTGCAATAAATTGCGATTGATAATTAACCGTGAGGTAAGCAATGTTTTCAATTTTATTATTCGTGTGAGATACTCCGGTAGCATTTACGCTATGGGGTATCTCATCAATAAGGTAGTTGAGTATTGAAATATCGTGGGGTGCAAGGTCCCATAATACATTGATGTCCGGTTGAAAAAGCCCTAGGTTGATTCTGGTAGAATCAAAATATCTTATTTTACCAATTGAGCCTTCAGAAATTAATTGCTTGAGCTTTTGAACCGCCCCTGTATAAAGAAATGTATGGTCAACCATTAGCGTAAGCCCATTTTTATTCGCTAAATCAATCAACTCTTCAGCTTCCTTTACGGTTGATGTCATGGGCTTTTCAATAAGTACATGTTTGCCATGACTAAGAGCTTTTTTAGCCAAGTCAAAGTGTGTAAAAACAGGAGTCGAGATGACAATGGCATCGACATCTTTATTCGTAAGTAAGCCTTGCGTATCGGTGCTTGTGGTGATGGTGGGGTAGGAGGTTTTTACCAATTCAAGTCTTTCTGGCCTGGGATCCGTAACGAATGTTATCTTTCCATTTTTCTGTGACATAAAGTTTCTTACAAGATTTGGACCCCAGTATCCATAGCCAATAAGACCTATTTTGAGCATAAATTATTCTGAAATTAATTAATTGGGACCTGATTGGAATCTGTTTCAATGGTAAGGTAATCACCAATTTCCAAAAGGAAGATATTATGGTCAAAATAATAAAGATAGAGGCACCTGAAAAGTGCTTGTATACTTTCTAGATTCTTTTTTCCCTGCCGAACGTGGATGACAATGGCCTGATCTGAAAATGCATAGTCTTTTATATTATACGATTCCTGAATATTATGTTTAAAATATCGGTTGATGTATGCCAATGCTGTTATCTCTTTATTCGACAAAATAGTTTGAGTAATATAAAGCTTTTCCTGATTATTGAATGCCACTTTGCTCATTCCGGAATATTCATAGTGGGTCAATTCCCGATTAGTTGCGCTAAGCATTGGAACGTGGTCATAAACGATAAATGTGCTGCTATTTCGAATGGTATCGCTGGATTTGAAATTGTAGACAATAGATTCATTTTTCATCCAGCCAATAAGATATCTATATTGATAGTACAGGTTCAGGTAAAAACTTATTCCAATAATAAAAATCAGTACATAAACCCTCATGTTTTCCTTAATAAAAATTATGGACATGGAGATGATAAGGAAGCTTGCCGAAATTGGCAACAAAACCTGGTGTCTGTTTTCAAAACCATAAAAGGAAGGTATTTTCCTCACCATTAAATATGCGGCCACACTCAAAGTCAATAAAATAACTGCAATGACGAGAAGTGGAATTGATTTTAAATTGGATGAGATATTAATACGTCTTTTCTGCCTACGATTTCGGAAAAAAACGATGGTGATACCAAGAATAAGCAGAATGGAAAAATAGGGATATGAATACTTCGTATATTCAGAGACTATGCCAAGGAGGCTATCGTTAACAAACATCGCATATTTGGCTGGCAATTTTGTGAGTACATTGAAATGTATTTGATTGTAATCCAAATCCTCCATGTAAAGCCCTGACGGATGGCCTGCAAGAGATTGCGAAACCCAGAATACTATGGGAAGAATAATGAAATCAATGTGTTTGGAAAGAATCCGAAGGTTCGATTGTTTTAATCCGTATTTATTAAGAATGCAGAGAAAAATTACACCATAAAAAACCAGCAGTGAATTAAGGCTGAATGATAGAAAGAATAATGCCAATGAAATAATGCGAAAGAATAAATTGTCATTCTTGGCAGCAAACAAATAGAGCCCCCCCAGGAACATCGATAGGCAAATTCCATGAAACACACTGATCATGAGAAATCTGCAGGCAAAAAATGGCATCACCACAAAAAGAATCAGCAGATACCCATTTGTGGTCTTATTGAACACTTGGGAGATTTCCAGTAGCTTTGAAAACAGAATTGTTGTAAACAGCGATGCGCCCAACACAATTACTCGATAGAGTGCGATACTATTTTCGAAGCTTGAAAAGTAAATATGTGGATAAGCAAACCACGGATATCCAGACTCGGAGAAGGTTTTAATAATAATCGCCGGGGAATTGTGGTAAAGTGTCCAGTCATCCCAGAAAATTCCCCGATTAAGCAAGGCAGGAAAACAAAGGAAAAGGTTGATGAAGAGTGAAGCAATCAAAAAGTTGTATTTTTTGATTGTTTGGACAATGGTCGCCATCAGGTATTGGTCGTTTATGCTAGGCAATTTTGTGTAAAATTTCAATAATAATTACTGAAGAACAAATGTAACCTGGTAGAAAACTCTTTTTTAAAATTGTTAGCTTGCATCATTTTTTAGCATATTGATCATCAGAGGTGCCTACATCAAGAACCATGCACAAGATTGCTCTTGTCCTTTGCGGGGGCGACATTAACTATAGCCACCTTCCCATAATTACGAATAAGTCGAACGCCATGATCCCGGTTAACGGGAAGCCAGTCATTGGGTGGATTTTGGATGACCTCGAGACAAAGAAAATTACGGAGGTTATTCTTGTGCTGCGTTTTGATAATGTCAGGCTCCTTAATTACGTCGAATGGGCTTTTGCCAGGAGATTTACAATTCATTACGCTTTTGTACAAGCTGGCGGCACAATTCTTCATTCCTTGCTTGCCGGACTCGCCTGGGTCAAGCCAAAGAACAGGGTGCACATTATTTTGGGTGATACCCTGGTTATTGATCCATTGCCGCCTGTTGACGATTTTGTTTTTGTCGGAAATTTTGAAAACCCAGAAGATTGGTGCCTGGTGGAAGCCGGGCAGGATGGGATGGTTAATGCTTATTGGGATAAGCAGCAGAGAAGTGAAGATTCGTGGAGGGCGCTGGCCGGAGTTTATTCCCTTAGTAACTCCGAACTTGTAAGGGCTCTGGTGATGAAGTGTATTCGGGATGGAGCGAAGGAGATCAGTGCTCTATTGTCTAGTTATGGGGCTGAGAATCCTATTAAAGTTGTTCAGGTAAACAAGTGGTATGATTTCGGTCACATCAGTGATTTTAATAGGGCCAAAAGAGAGTTGTTGCAGTCACGGTATTTTAATTCGCTTCAAATTGATCCGCTGAGCGGCAGGATATTCAAAAGCAGCCAAAAGCCAGCCAAGCTTGCTGATGAGCTGAATTGGTACAATGAACTTCCGGCGCATTTGAAAATATTTTCACCGCGAACAAAACGTGACGATTCATCATCAGCTTTGGTTATAGAGCAGGAGTTCTACGGATATCCAAATCTTGCTGAATTGTATGTATTCGGTGATGTTAGTTTGTCCATATGGAAAAGTGCTTTGGATCAACTGATCAGGGTCCATTGCCTGTTTCAAAAAGAAAAGGGTGATGTTAGCGCAGCAGACATTGTAAGCATGTACTGGGATAAGACGAAAGAACGACTCAATCAATTGGCTGGAAAACCCTTTTGGAAGGAGTTGAAAGATGAGGCCAGGCTAAGAATCGGCAACAAGGAGTATTTGAACTACAGCGCGATGGAGTCCGATATTAAAAATAGGATAGATGACCTCTCAAAATCGGTAAAAGGCTCTGTAATTCATGGTGACTATTGTTTTTCAAACATTCTTTACGATTTGAACGGCCAGCTTGTACGACTTGTAGATCCACGTGGGTCATTTGGGAAACGAGGCATTTATGGCGACCCCAGATATGACATGGCGAAGCTTCGCCATAGCGTCACGGGGCTTTATGATTTTATTATGGCTGATCTTTTCAAAGTTTCAAAAGGGGAGACGGGTTATGAATTGGAGTTGTTCAGGCCCGACTGTTACGAGCAGTTGGCAGCTTATTTTGATCATGAGCTTTCGCGGATTGGTTACGAAGTTTCGGAAATAAAATTTATAGAAGGATTGTTGTTCCTGTCCATGGTAGCTTATCATGAAGGAAAGCATGAGAGGCAGTTGGCAATGTATTTGAATGGTATCGTCATTTTAAACGAAGTATTGTTTCATGAGAATAGTAATTGATCTGGATGGGACTGTATGCCCAATCAAAAGGCAGGGCCAAACCTATAGCGAATTAAAGCCTCTTCCTGGTGCCGTAGATAAAATCAAAGCGCTTAAGGAAGATGGGCATTATATTATTATTCAGACCGCCAGGAACATGGCGACCCAGGAAGGGAACCTGGGCAAGGTAATGCGTAACATTGGCAAGGTCACCTTGGACTGGTTGGTTGAGTACAACATCCCGTATGACGAGGTTTATTTTGGCAAACCGAATGCCAATTTGTATATCGATGACCGTGGATTTCGTTTTACTTCATGGTCGGAGTTAACACCGGAATTACTTGAATCGCTAAGTAAGGATCGATAATATGATAGTTGTAGTCCCCATGGCTGGGAGGGGGTCACGTTATGAGAATTCGGGATTTGATCTCCCGAAGCCGCTGATTCATGTCGCGGATCGACCCATGATTTTGTGGGCATTGCACGGCCTGAAGGAATTTCAGGTATCTCAATTTGTGTTCGTATTATTGCGGGAGCACGAAGAAAGATTTGGAGTGATGAAGTTAATAAGAAACCATGTTAAAGAGAATGTATCCTTTGAGCTCCTGGATTCGGTAACGGATGGTCAGCTGAGTACGGTGTTGAAGGCCGGAGAGATAATTGATGTCGAGGAGGATGTTCTTGTAGTGGCATCAGATACGCTGGTAGTGGGTGATATTTATGCAGATGCATGCGCTTCATCCTGGGACGGGCTGATTTCTGTTGCGAATTTATCTGGGGATCGATGGAGTTTTGCAAAGTCGAATTCCATGGGTGAAGTAGAAGAAGTGGCAGAGAAAGTGCGCATTTCCGATCAGGCCAGCACCGGTCAATATTACTTCAGGCATGGGAAGGACCTCGTTAGATTTGGATCCGAACTTATATTGGAGGGAGAACGGACCAAGGGTGAGTATTATGTTATTCCGGTATACCAGAAAATGATAGATGCCGGGCTTCATATCGGCATTTCAAATACCAGGGAGATGTGGGACTTGGGCACGCCTGAGGCAAAATTGTACTTTGAACAAAACTACCGGGTTTCTTAATCGGAGTATTTTCCACAGGGCATGAGGCGATTTATTATCTTCCTGATATTGATGGTAGCCGGGGTTCTCTTCTATAACCTTGTTGCATTTCGGCTGAGAAATTTTCAACCGGGCGATCTGGGACTGGGAATCGCTACGACAGCTCACGAAGTTCAATGGAATTCACTGCCGATTAACCAAACTCATGGAAATTTTGATTTGGTCGTTCCAACTATTCAGGAATTCCGGAAACAAGGAAATCGTGTTGCTGTTCTGATGGGGAACTCACAACTTCACTCCATAAACTACTATGAAGAAGGCCACAACCTTACGGTATACTATTTGAATCAGTTGGCAGTGAACAGCGAGAGTAACTTGCGATTTGCCCAATTGACAAGCCCTAATATTAATTTCATGGAAATGCTCGTTTATTACCTTTCGTTGCGTCATGAACGATGCAAGCCCGATTGGCTGATAATCGGAGCTACTTACCGGTCCTTTCAATTAACGTCGATGCGCCAATCGTTTGTCTCGAATTTGGCACAGCTGAATTTAAGAGATTGCAGGCTGACGGCAGAGGTGGAGTCCTTCTACGGTGAGGAGTTGAATCGGTTTGGAAATGTAAACCAATCCAAGGTTGGCCAAACAAATCAGGAGCAAATTGAAAGTGGAATTAACGGTTATCTGGCGGATCATTGGAATTTGTACACGTATCGAGGGAATGTGCGGTCGGCGATCAAGGTGATGCCCGGCCTCGTTTATCGTAAATTCTTTAGCAAGGACAATGTTTTTGTTGGGAGCGAATCGGTTGAACTTTTGAATTTGACATTTCTCCGGGAGTTGATTCGGCTCTGTACGGAAGACGGTGTAAAGGTATTGATATATAGACCCCCCCATCCCCGAACAGGTGAGAAGTTTGAGTATAACCTGACAGCCTACGAACGGTGCTTTGCCGAGCTTGCCCGACTTGAAAACAAAAATAAGGGTATCTATTTTGCCGATCTTGAGCGTGTGGTTTCCGTTGATGATTGGGGATTGGATGCGACTGGGAAACTTGATATTTTCCATTTTAGGAATCGGGGACATGAATTGTTGGCGGATTCAATATTTGATTTGCATTTCTTGAAGCCCTAGATCTTATGGTTTTTAATAGCTGGTCATATTTGCTATTTCTGTTGATCGGTGTTCCGTTGTCTTACCGTCTATCTGGAAGATGGAGATTGTGGATGCTCCTAATTCTAAGTATCATTTTTTATGGCCTTTGGAGGTGGGATTTTGCCTTGTTGATGATTTTATCAGCATTGGTTGACTATTTGGCCTCCCTAAAGATCGCGACCACAACCCAGCAAGCCCGCAAGAAGGCGTGGCTTATTGTCAGTCTGTCTGTGAATCTGGGTTTGTTGGTATTCTTCAAGTATGCATACTTTATCGACAATAACCTTCAGGCTGTCTGTTCGATTTTTGGGTTTTCATACTCCGGATTGACATCGCTCCCCGTCACCATTATCCTCCCATTAGGCATTTCGTTCTATACCTTTCAAACCATCAGCTACACCATCGACGTGTATCGCGGGAATCAGGTGCCAACGAAAGATTTTGCGCTCTTCGCGACGTATGTAACATTTTGGCCTCAGTTGGTGGCGGGCCCTATCTTGCGCGGCTCGGAAGTGATCCCTCAATTTCAGACAAAGCAACCCTTTGTATGGTCTAACCTGAATGGTGGAGCCTACTTGGTTTTAGTTGGATTAGTCAAGAAGGTGGTATTGGCTGATAACGTGGCATTACTAGTAGATGAGGGATTTCAACTGAACACTGCTTTCATGAGCGGTTGGGATGTCTGGATACTGGCGATCCTTTTTGGTTTTCAGATATATTTTGATTTCTCAGGATATTCCGACATTGCTATAGGGTCTGCAAAAATGATGGGTTTCCATTTTCCAGATAATTTCAGCTGGCCGTATTTTGCAAAAACTCCGCGGGAATTCTGGAGGCGATGGCACATCTCATTATCATCGTGGATACGGGACTACCTTTATTTGCCCCTCTTGGGAGTCAAATTCAAAGGACATAGTGAAGGGGGACTTTATATTCCGGAAGCTGCCCGCAGTAATATGATCGGAGGGTTCACCGGGGCTCTATTTATTACTTGGATTTTTATGGGATTTTGGCATGGGGCCGGTTGGAATTTTGGAATTTGGGGATTATATCATGCAGTCATGATTTTTCTATTCAGGAAGGTCGGAGTGGTAATCCGGTTAGCGGATAAGTTCCCAATGGCATCAGGCATAGTTACTTTCTTCCTTATGATGGCGAGTTGGATACCATTCAGATCAAAAACAGTTGAGCGAACAGGTGAGCTATACATGAAAATGATCAACCCCTTCAGCTATGCCCCCGGCCTTGGTCAATTGCATATATCATATCTGTTTTATACCATCATGATTCTTCTTGGAATGACTTTTCTTTATTTTCTTTACAAACAGCCCAGGCTCCGGGCATCTGCAGAATGGGTCAAGCTGGCAGGTGTACCCGTAATGGTGTTACTCATAATTGTTTATATGCAGCAAGTTGTTCAGTTTATCTACTTCCAATTTTAACCTCCCATGTTGATCACTGTTTGCGTACCCAACTTCAACTATGAGCGATACCTCGGCAAAACGATAGCCAGTGTTCTGACAAATAATTTTCCAGAACTTGAGATTGTCATTTCTGATAATGCCAGCACGGACTGCTCAGTCCGGATTATTGAAACATTGCAGCAGACCTATGGAAATATCCGGATTCAAACGAACAAGACAAACCTTGGATTTTCATCAAACCTCAACAAGGCAGCAGAAATGGCTGTTGGGAAATACATGGTCATGTTATCGTCGGATGACATCATGATGGAAGGCGCGATGCTTGCCTACCGCAAAATTCTTGAAACTTACCCATTGACTGCTGTCACATCATCCATGGAGATAATAGATGGAGAGGGCATTAAAATGGGAAGAGTTGGACCCGACGAAAGATTATGGACTTCATCGGATATCGATGTGTTACTCTCCTCCCAATTACGTTGTACTGTTTATCGTGTGGACTCGTCCGTTTTATTGGAGCGGTGCTTAAAAACGATGGCGAATCCGTTTAATTTTTGCGCGACGATGTTTTCAAAAGACCACTACGAAAAGGTGGGTGGATATGCAAACAGGCTTATCAATCCAGATAAGTGGTTTCATTGGAAATTGGTTGCTGAAGCCCCTCATGCGATATATATTGACAAGGAACTTTTTCAATACAGGGTCCATGACAAAAATCAATCGGCGTTACAGGCTAAGACAGGCCATTTGAAGTATCTGATGGATGAGTATAGAAATATTGTGGAGATGGATGCAGCCCTGCTGACAAAGGCAGGGATGACTGCCTATGAGTTTGTGGATTCCTTTATTACGAACGACATTTACAAGCACGGAATAGGGGAATTCTCAAGGGGGCGCTGGGTAAAGGCAGTCAGAATCTTCTTTTTCGGTTTAAGCACTTTCCCCGGCAGAATGATCTCGCGAGTTTATTTTATTGGCTTTGTTCTCATCCTGCTCTTAACTCCCCTGGGAGCGTATGTATGTTCGGTGGTATTGAATAGAGAAAAAAAATGACGACTGATTTGTACGCAAACCAGAACCGGCTTTCAAGAGAGGGCCGGTGGGGGTTTTTCCTTTCTCTATTATTTGTCTTTTCTATAAGCGCGCAATACCGGATCCAGTTGTTTGGGTTATTGGTCCACCCGTTCTTGATTTTACTCCCAGTGGCCTTCATTTTCTCTAGGATTCAATTGAAAATTCCCCAGCGTGTATTGATACCATTATTGCTCTTTTTTGTTATGTTTTCAATAGCCAGTTTTCAAGACAAGAATCCACTTTTTGAAATTAGCAAAGTGGGAACCTCCATCCTGGTGTTTCTTTTTTTTGCGAGCGCAGTAAACACAGACAGGGATTTTAGATGGATGAGCTGGGGTCTTTTGATTGTCGCCGTTGTAATCGGTGTAATGGGTGTCTATGAAGGAGAATCCCACGGTGCGGTTCAGCGGTTGTCAGGCATCAATGTACTGGAGGGTCTTGGGAACAAAAATGCCCAGTCGCTTTACACTCTCCCCGGGCTTTTTTTCGGAACAAATCTGTTTCTGAGATACCTGAGGATGCGAAAATGGATTTTAGTTTTAATCATTGTAATTTCCATTTTCTTTATTATTGTTGGGATATTCCTGTCAGCGAATCGGTCGGGATGGCTTGGGTTGGCCATCATTTTTTTTTCATACATGGTTTTCTCGGGCTTTGAGATGCGAACAATTTTTCTCGGAGGTCTGTTGATGCTTTTCGCATATGTGTCTGTCGATTACTACGCCAGTGATATATACGATAGAAAGCAAAAGCAAACGGTTGAGGGCTTTGCATCAGATGAGGGGCGTAAAATTCTGATTTTAGAATCTCTGAGAGTGGGATGGGAAAATCCGCTACTCGGTGTAGGTTACGATGAATTGCATGCTGAGATGGCCCGCCGACTTGGCGTTGCTCGTTTCGGGAAGAAGAAAATGGACACGCATTTTTTGTTTGGTTATATTTTTGGAGCTTCTGGTATTTTTTCGCTCGCATTTTTCATTTTCTTTCTCATTGGTATGACACGGGCTTTGCCACGGCCATTAGGGATGGCTCCACTGGAGAAGAAGAACATGGACAAAATAAGAATTTTACTCATTTCTTTTATCCTGTTATATATTTCGCGGTCGTTGTTTACCCGTGAGATTTTGTACAGTCCTACCTTTATGGCTGGCATGGGACTTATATACGGATACTATGTGAGACGATCGAAATTTTCAGTATCTGCCGTATTAATCTCAAAAAAATGATGCCATTGTGTGATCTGCGGGAGGGTGCGCATGCAGGGAAGTAAAAGTATATGTTTTGTGTCGGCTCGCACGGGGCACTTTGACGAGACGGGCAGGGTTAAGACTGATTGGGCCAATGGGAGATTGATGTCGGAAATTCAACGGAGGTGGAAAGGTGATTTTTCGATTGCCATGTACAGCAATCCTTCCGATAGGAACTTTGATTTCTTGCTGGCTCCTCATAAAGCCTATTCTTTGCCCTTTCCTTTTTCATATTGGGGTGGTGTGCTGAACGCGATTAAAACCATCCGGATTTTCAGGCGAATTGAAAAGGAAAATGACATACTTATTATACAGCTACCGATCGTAAGCTTTATTCCATTGTTTTTTATGCAGAAACCGGTCCTCTTTCACGTATGCGCAAATATCAGAGCAGGGGCAGGAAACGCACTTAAATACAAGGGACTTCGGAGGATGGGGGCGGTGCTTGCAGCAGCCATCATGCACCAGGGATTTCGTTTGTTGTTCAAACGGAAAAAGAACCGACTTCTTGTAAATGGCGCAGAGCTGGCGCGTTTGTATTCCGAATTCAACCCGGTCACAGTGGTCTCCGGCAGCGTTCGCACGGCTGAGGTGAAATCGTATGCCGCTATTCGAGAGCGAAATTCCGGAGAACCATTTCGAATTGTTTTTGTGGGTCGCCCCGATAAAGTCAAAGGATTCCCTTTTTTGCTGGACAGTTTCCATGAACTGCTGTTGCGTGGGGCCGATGTCAAGTTGTCGATAGTGGGAACTACGTTTGAAGAATTGGTCGGAATCATGGGGATTGATGTGTCGTCAGAATTCAAGGATAGTATCACTTTTCACGGCGTTCTTACCTGGGGTCCGGAATATGTACAAATCATGGAATCGGGACATTGTCTGGTACTCCCATCGATCAGTGAAGGTACCCCTCGGGTGTTGATTGAAGCGAGGGCACTCGGGTGCCCCGTCATAGCCGCAAATGTGGGTGGAATTCCATCTTCCATCACGCATGAAGTCGATGGGATATTGGTTCCCGTAAAGAATACGGACGAAATTGTTGAAGGAGTCATGCGTCTTATGAAGGACGAGAACTTCAGACAGCAATTGATAAAGAATGGACTGGAAACATCGAAGAGGTTCTCACTTGAAAATTTCGCGAAAGTTTTTATTAGTGCAATTGAGAGTTATGTTTAGGGTATGAATTTTGAAATGGTGAAATGAAAGAATCCTCCGCTATCGATTATGTCTTGGCTATCCATGCAGGACACAATGCCAGTGCTTTGGTTGGGACGCCGGATAAAATTATTTATGCCGTTCAGGAAGAAAGACTGACAGGTGAAAAGAATTATTGGGGATTTCCTGAGAAATCTATTCAGGCCTGTCTGGCACGTGTGGGAAGAGAGGCTCGTGAGATTAAACATATTGTTTTTGGGGCACATCAGTTGGTCACGCGATATCATTCACGGGAAGATGTCATTCAATCGTACGCAAGGCAGGATAGTTTAGGCGGCGCTGTCAGGCAGCGCTTTATTGTGCCGTTTGTTCTTAAACTAAACAAGAGATTTGGCCAGAAGGAGGTCCTGGGACAGTTGAAGGCAATGGGTTTTAATACTTCAGCTGTGAAATTTTACGATCATCATGGCTCTCATGCTGCCTCGGCCTATTATGGATTGCGGAAAAACACCATGGATAAGTACCTGGTATTAACATGCGATGGTTCGGGCGACGATTTATGTGCGAGTGTACGCGTCATGGGACCGGATGGCGAAAAGGTGGTTGCGACCACACAATGGAATAATTCACTGGGGGCGCTGTATTCGTGGACTACTTTCAGGATGGGATTTGTTCCTCTCGAACACGAATACAAATTGATGGGCATGGCTCCGTACGCCACTCAAGCCTATTCAGAAGAGATTAAGTCAATATACTCTTCTTATCTGGGCCTGGATCGCACGGGCCTTTCCTTTGAAAGAAAGGGATTTACAAGGATCAGTGACGCCAGCAAAGACTTGTTTAACAAACTCAATGGAAAGCGATTCGACGCCATTTGCGGCGGCCTGCAGATTTTTACGGAAGACTTGTTGACAAGATGGGCAGCCAACGCAATCAGGAAAACTGGAATTAAGAAAGTGCTCGTTGCTGGCGGTGTCTTTATGAATGTAAAGGCAAATAAGCTTATAAGCGAACTTCCCCAGGTTGAGTATTTTGAAGCGTTCCCGTCTTGCGGAGATGAAACACTTATTTTTGGTGCTTACTACCAATATATTGCGGAGAAAATTAGTCGTGAGTGTGTCCCCGTCTTAGAGGATTTTTATTCTGGAGATGACCTGGAACCGGATGAAGTGACTGCCGCTATAAAAAAATTCAACCATTCATATCGGGCGATGGAACATCCGGGTGAAGAAGTTGCGGATCTCCTGCTGAAGGGTCACCCTGTAGCCCGTTGCAAGGGCCCTATGGAGTTTGGTGCGAGGGCGCTCGGCAATCGAAGTATCCTTGCCGATCCGGGGAATCTGGATGTAGTAAGGGTGATTAACCAAATGGTAAAGAAGCGGGATTTTTGGATGCCGTTTGCTCCTATGATGAAAAAGGAAAGCAGCGATACGTATATCAAGAATGAGAAGGGTCTTGATTCTCCGTACATGATGATGACTTTCGATACGCGTGAGAATTTCAGAGACCTGATTGCGGCTGTTCATAATGCGGATTTGACGTGCCGGGCCCAATTGCTTACAAAAGAGCAAAACAGAGGCATGTATGAAATAATTGATCAGTTTGAAAAAAAATCCGGGAAGGGGGTGGTACTTAATACCTCCTTTAACCTCCATGGTTATCCCATCGCCAGAACCGGAGAGGAGGCTATGCACATCTTTCATAATTCAGGGCTTGAATACATGGAGTTGGGCCCCTATTTAATTTCAAAAAATACGTGAAAGCATTTCTGCAAAAATTTATAATCTGCCCTGTCGATCGGCAGCAATTATCTCTTAATGTTTTTAGGGAGGACAGCACGAACCTAACGGCGGAGCAAAAGAATCAACTTATATTGGCAGGGCTTGATCCTAAAGAGTTTGAATCAGAAATTATTTACGGCGTTCTTATCAATGAAAGAAAAAAAATATTTTACCCTATCTACGGAGGAGTCCCGCGCCTTATCATTTTTGGCCACCCGCTTCTTGATGTGTTTAAGCAGGAATTCAGCCGTGAATGTGGTGAACTGTTTAATGCGGGTTATGGCTTTGCTTGTGACAATTCCATTCCGGGAGAGAAGTCTGTTCTGGCATCTTTTTCAAAGGAATGGACTGATTATGGGTTTAATGAAGATGCTTACTGGGGCCAAACTGCAGAGGTCTACAACAGTTCCCTGTTTGAGACGCTCCAGCACAGCGACCATCCGCTTGGCAATAAATTGGTAATGGAAGTCGGTATTGGCTCCGGTGGCTCCGCATTTGATATGTCACACCGATTTGGCTGCAGCCTGATTGGAGTGGACCTTGGTTACAGCGTTGACGTTGCCTATAAGCACTTCGGGGCATCGCCATTCTTACACATTGTTCAGGCCTCTGTATTTAACTTGCCGTTTCGGGAGCAATTGTTTGATTTTGTATATAGCCATGGTGTGATCCATCACACATTCAATACACGGAAAGCACTGGAAGGACTTTCACGATTCCCACGAATCGGAGGGCGCCTGTATATCTGGGTTTACAGCTACCTGAATGAGCAACGAAGCGTTAAGAGAAAACTCATCATGATTTTAGAGCGTTTGATTCGCCCCTGGTGTTCAAGATTGCCCGGATGGATGCAAACAATTGTCTTACTACCAATCGCACCTTTATATATTTTCCATCAAAATACGCAGACAGGACAACGGGGCAGCGCGAAATACAGTTGGCGAGAGGCAATGCATGCCGCACGTGACCGCTTCACACCACTCTATATTCATCGTCATAGTGAAGCTGAAGTTGAAACCTGGTTTGGAGAATTGGGTTTTAACGGAATCAGATCTTTGTCTAAGAAAAATCTTCCGGAATTTGTCCCCGTGGGCTTCTATATGAATACAGGTGTTGAGGGATTGCGGATTAACTAGCAGTATATGTGCGGCATATCAGCGATACTAGCAAGGAGGAAAGGGATCCCGCGCAGCGTCCTCCAAGGTATGACAGACGCCGTCGCCCATCGGGGACCGGACGGTTTTGGATTTGAATTTTTTGACGCCGACGGCACACTTTCTACCGGGGACACCGATTGGACAATAGGCCTGGGGCATCGGCGATTATCCATCATAGATCTTGAATCCACCGGGCACCAGCCCATGGCATACAACGAGTTGTGGATAACCTTTAATGGGGAGATATATAACTACCTGGAACTAAGGGACCAACTCAGGGCTGAAGGTTATTCCTTCAAAAGTAATTCAGATACCGAGGTTATTCTTGCTGCTTATGCGCATTGGGGCACAGGGTGCTTTGCTAAGCTGCGCGGCATGTGGGGGTTGATTCTTTGGGATGTTCGTAAAAGAAAGCTCATTGCGTCGCGCGACAGAATGGGAATCAAACCTCTATATTATTTTGTCGGCGACAATTACGTCGCGTTCGGATCAGAGATAAAGCAATTTAGATGCGTCCCTGGATTTATTCCAATGGGGGATCATCAGGTAATAAAAGAATATGTGTTGACCGGTTTCGAAAGAGATGACAAGACTTTTTTCAAATCTGTAATGCCTGTACCACCCGGCACATATACGACATTCGAGTTGGACACAGCACAAATAGCAAAACCTGAATCTTATTGGAATCCGGAAAAAATTCTGCCGGTGATTAAAGATGTTAATGCTGCAGCGGATGAACTCAGGCAGGTATTTAACCGAAGTGTTGGTATCCATTTGCGAAGTGATGTTCCGGTGGGCTGTCAGTTAAGCGGCGGACTTGATTCAAGTTCTGTTCTTTCGAGCATGTCAGGTAATTACAGCGGCGAACAACTCCATAGTTTTACCGTGAGTTTCCCTGGATTCAAGATGGACGAAACTCCTTTCGTAGAGCGCATGTTGAAGGGTGATAAATATGTGGCGCATTACACCACACCTGACATTACCCATTTTCTCGAAGAAGCCAAGCATTTTGCCTGGCACCACGACGAACCGGTTGGAAGTTTTGCGCACTATGCCGGATTTGACCTGGCGCGGCTGATAGGCTCCTGCCAGATCAAGGTCGTACTCAATGGTCAAGGTGGCGACGAAATCCTTGGAGGCTACTGGCAGCAGTATTTTACATTTCTCTTTTCACATGTACGATCCATGAACTGGAAATTGGTAGTTGATAATTTGGCAGGAGCAATGTTGCAGGGCGGCAATGAGACGCTGATCAGACAGATTGCACCTATGTTGCGAAGATACATGAAGCGAAGGGCAGTGAATCCGGATTTATTTACTTCTCAATTTAAGAAAGTGAATGCGGACAACTACCTGGAAAAGTATTTTGAATTGTCGCCTGAAGAAAGACGTATTTTTGACATACGCAGACTTATATTACCCAGGCTTTTAAAGTGGGACGATAGAAACCTTATGGCGTTTTCAGTGGAAGGCCGATATCCGTTGCTTGATCACGAAGTAATCGAATGTGCTTTGAGGATGGATCAGAAACTGCTCTATCATCGTGGCTGGAACAAATACCCGCTTAGGAAAGCCATGGTCAACCAACTCCCTCCTGAAATTTGCTATCGAAAATCAAAATGGGGATTTGAAACACCTCAAATCAGTTGGCTTGGTAATGAGATGATGCCTGGTTTGAGAAAATGGGTTGGTGAAGAGAAGCCATTGGATATGGTGGTAGCGAAGAAGGGCCTGATCGAAACGCTGACTTTGTTTTTCAAATACAAAAAACCCGGAAGACGCCCAGAGGCTTTTTAGATTGTATTCACTTGACTTATGGATGAAGACGTATAATGTCCAGCTTAGCTAAATCAATTGCATCCCGTCTGTCAAGGAAGACATCTTCGAATTACTTTCTTCCGGAAGTCGATGGTTTTAGGTTCTACGCAATTTTTACGGTGCTGCTTTATCACCTGAACACACATCTAAGCCGGTCGGTAAATTCCCTGGTTGATCAGGATTATTTTGAAAGTTCCTATACCTACGCCGCCATGTTGCAGGGCGGCATAGGTGTCAATGTTTTTTTTGCTATAAGCGGATTTATTCTTGCACTCCCTTTTGCAAGGCAGCGACTGCAACTGGCTTCGCCGGTTAACCTAAAAGGGTATTACCTACGCCGGCTCACGCGCCTTGAACCTCCCTACTTAATTTCGCTGATTCTGTTGTTGATAGTCCATTTATTATTTTTAAAGGAAAGCATAATTGAAATATTCCCAAATTTTCTTGCCAGTGTTTTCTACGTGCATAATATCGTGTATGACCAATGGAGTAAGATCAATCCGGTGGCATGGAGTCTTGAAGTGGAAGTTCAATTTTATATAATTGCCCCGTTTCTTGCAGCGCTCTTCAGTATCTCAAATACAACGTTGAGACGGCTTACCATGGTGCTGCTGATTATTGGCGGCATGGTGCATTACAATCTTAACTATGAAATGATAGAGACGCTTCACCTCCGCAAGTCAATTTTTATGCACCTGCATCAGTTCCTTGTTGGATTTTTGTTCGCAGATATCTTTCTTTCTGATTGGAATGAAAAGCCGGGCAAAAAGTCATTCTGGTACGACATTCTTGGTGTCGGCGTGATGACATCGTTGTTAATTTTTAACGAACCCTTTTATTTCATGGAAGATCTGATTTTTGGCGTTTGTTTGTTTCTTAGCTTTATATGCCTGTTCAGGGGCAAGCTCATTAACCGGTTTTTTACTAGCAGGTGGATAGTAGTAATAGGTGGGATGTGCTATTCAATCTACCTCCTGCACTACGCCTTGATTGCATTTCTGACCAGTTTTTCGGCCCATTTATTTTCAAAAGACATGGGGTATGGGGCAAATTTTGCGATTCAATTTATTTTGGTGATCCCGGTCGTTCTCATTGTCAGCGCGGTCTATTTTGTGTTGATTGAGAGACCGTGTATGGATAAAACCTGGCCTTCACGCTTTTTAGTCTGGATAAAAGGGTCTGGTGTCTGAAAATTCAATGCATGAGGATTTTATATTTTTATCAATATTTTGCGACGTCGGAGGGAGCCTGGGGGACTCGCGTGTATGAATTTGCGCGCCATTGGATTGCTGCCGGACATGAGGTTACCGTAATTACTTCCGTGTACGCAAAGTCTGATCTGGTGCCAGGAGGTTGGATAAGCAAAAAAAACGTCGAGGGGATTGACCTTCGCATTATCAACATCCGAATTGACAATAAGCAGCCAAAATTTAAGCGAATAAGCACCTTCATTCAGTATGCCATCATTTCCTCCTGGTACGCCTTGACGATGAAGGCTGATGTGGTCATTGTGTCTTCAGGCCCAATTACTGTGGGGATTCCAGGGCTTGTAGCGAGGTGGATTCGCGGAAGAAAATTTGCTTTCGAAGCACGCGATCTTTGGCCAGAGGGGGCGGTTAAACTAAATCTCCTGAAAGGATCAACGGCGGTGTCCCTTGCCTACCTGTTCGAAAAGATTTGCTACAACAGTGCCCACGTTATTGTCGGCCTTTCTCCCGGAATCCAAAGGGATATTCAGAAGAGATTTCCATCCGTACGGGTTGAGTGCATTACCAACGCAGCAAATCTCTCTTTGTTTTCCGATCTGGTTGCTAGGCCGCTAAACTTACCGGTGGGTGCGTATGCGATTTATTTCGGAAATCTTGGAGAGGTGAATCACTCCCATTATTTGCTTGACGCGGCTTCCATTTTGCTGAAAAATAAAAGATCAGATATTTGGATTGTTCTCATCGGTGATGGTCCGCTAAAAAGTGAATTGAAAGCCCGGGTTTCTGACGAAGAACTGGTAAACGTCTTGATGTATGAATTGATGGCCAAAACAACGTTGGTTGGCTACATACAGCATGCGCTGGCTGCAGTAATCCCGCTCAAGCCAATTCCCGTATTCGATACATCTTCTCCAAACAAGCTATTTGAATCAATGGCAGCAGGAATTCCTGTAATTCAGACTACCCAGGGTTGGATTAAGGATTTTCTAGCAGATCATGACGTTGGATTTACTGTCGATGGAAACGATCCGCAGATGCTGGTGGAAAAACTCGTTTACCTCAAGGATAATCCGGGTCTGGCAGAAGCCATCGGTGCGCGGGGCAAAGTGGTGGCCGCAAGGTTTTTTGACAAGGATTACCTTGCTGGAAATATGCTCGGTATACTTAAATCGGTCCATGAGTCCTGACAACGCACTGCTTACCGGAGCTTCAGGCTTTCTTGGAAGCCTCATTCGAACGCACCTGGCAAAGACCCATGAAGTTGTCACGTTGGGGAGGTCCCGAAAAAACCGATATGCAGTTGACCTTGGTCTGGAAGTTCCAAAATTTGAAGAGGTTTATGATTTGGTTATCCACGCAGCAGGAAGGGCCCACAGTATTCCAGGAACCAGGAGGGAGGTGGAGGCTTTTTATCGTGACAACCTTCGGGGCAGTGAAAATCTTTTGAAGGGGTTGGAAAGGGTTCCGAAACTTCCGCGGGAGGTTGTATTCATATCGAGCGTTTCTGTTTATGGCAAAGAATCCGGAGAAATGATTTCAGAGGATTGCCCATTGCTGGGTACCACACCTTATGCGGTAACCAAAATTCAGGCTGAATCGCTAATAAGCAGGTGGTGTGATGAAAGGAAAATCAAATGGAGTATCCTTCGCCTTCCTCTGGTAGCTGGGAGGAATGCTCCTGGAAATTTGGGAGACATGATAACGATGTTGAGACGCAGGGTATATATCGGTATTGGTGATGGAGCATCCAGAAAAAGCATTGTGCTTGGCGAGGATGTCGCCAACTATATTCCTGCGGTTGCGAAAATCGGAGGAACTTATAACCTAACAGATGGATACCATCCTACCGTTTACGAATTGGAGCATTCGCTGTCGCGGATGTTAGACAGGGCAGACCCATTCCGCATCCCGGCATCTTATATCCGATTGGCTGCAAAAATAGGTGATCAGTTTGGCGGGAAATTTCCGCTGACCACAGCCAAAATGAATAAGCTCACCACTACATTAACCTATTCCGATGCCAAGGCAAGACAATTTGCGGGTTGGACCTCGCAATCGGTTGTTGATTACTTTCTCAAATTAGAGTAAGATGAGCGTATATTATCTGGGGCTTGGTGTCTTTCTTGTGTTAATTGAGGTATTCTATTTTAGAGTGGCCCGACGATTTCACATCATCGACGAGCCGGGAGTCCGTAGTTCCCATCAGATTCCAACGGTTCGCGGTGGCGGGATTATTTTTGTCATTGCCGCGCTAATTTGGTTTATGAAGGCCCAATTTCCGCTTCGCTGGTTTATGCTTGGGATGGCAATGGTGGCGATCATAAGCCTTCTTGATGATTTGAAGCCGAGGCCTGTTGCAGCCCGCGTGGGGATCCAGACTGCAGCAGTCACCCTGATGTTTTATGAACTCTCTCTCTTTGATTGGCCATGGTGGTTGGCGGCCTTGGCGCTGGTGATATGTGTTGGAGCACTTAATGCATTTAATTTTATGGATGGAATCAATGGAATTACGGGTTTGTACGCCCTTGTCAATTTGTCCACATTCGCCTACATCAACTTGTACGTGGTAGAGTTTGCGGATGGTGAATTAATTACCACCCTGATTATTTCAGTCATCGTTTTTCTTTTTTTCAATTTTAGGATGCGGGCGGTGTGTTTTGCCGGAGATGTTGGAAGCGTGACGATCGCTTTCATTCAAATCCTGCTTCTCCTGATGCTCATCTTGCAGACGGATAACTTTCTCTGGGTTATCTTGTTCCTGGTTTACGGTTTTGACTCCACAATCACCATTGTATTAAGATTAGTAAATAAGAAGAATATCCTCACACCTCACCGGACGCATCTTTATCAATACCTTGCCAATGAATTTGGCTGGCCGCACCGGCTGATCTCAGTTCTATACATGGCGGCTCAACTATTGTTGAACGGCGTTTTGGTGTTCTCTTTCTTGAATTCTTATTTTTTCCTGCCTTTGGCCGCCTCACTTGCTTTTGTTGTCTTTTATCTTTCAACCCGATTGATCATGCACAGGAGGATCAAGAGGGCCAATGCGTTTTGAAGCATTGATTTTGCTATTTTTAAGAACACTGAATGCCTAAGAAAATCAGAATAATGGAAGAAAATTGGATAAATGGTCTATGCCGAAATTGGGGGACGCCATAATGCGCCCGAATATTGTCGCAGCCTTTGACGAAATACTTAACTGATCATCTTTACTCTTGACATATCGCACACACTTGAAACGAGTAGTTGACATCATGGGGGCCATTATTATTCTTCTTGCTTTTTCATGGCTGATCCTGTTGGTGATCCTGACTTACTTTTTGACTTTGAACGGGCCAGCGTTCTTTCACCAGTCTAGAATTGGACTTGGTGGTAAACCTTTTATTATCTGGAAATTCAGAACCTTATCTATCCAGGATTCACTAGATTCAAATCGCAGACGGTTTATGCTTGGTGATTTACTTCGGGCCTCATCCATAGACGAACTTCCGCAGCTTATAAATGTTATCCGGGGTGAAATGTCTTTGGTTGGTCCACGGCCATTGCCGATGGAATATTTGCAGTTCATACGCACGGAAGAGAAAATCAGACAAACAATTCGACCTGGGATTACCGGCATGACACAGGTAAGCGGAAGGCATACATTATCCTGGAGAAAGAAATTTGAAATGGATGCCAAATACGTGGATGGAATTTCCTTTTGGCTGGATTTCAAAATCCTGATGAAAACCATGGTGGTAATCTTGTCTTTTAAGAAAGATATCTCGCTACAGGAAAAACCGTTAAGGGGCGAATGAAAAAGATAGCTATATACGGCGCCGGCGGGCTGGGCCGGGAAACCGCACTCCTGATTCAGCAGATAAACATGCATTCAAACAAATGGGAGCTGCTTGGATTCTTTGACGATGGATTGAAAAAGGGCGAAAAAGTGAATAACTGGACTGTGATCGGAGGGATGGATGAAGTTGCGAAAGTTGATAGTCCGCTTGACCTTGTAGTTGCAATAGCAGATTCCCAGGCACGAATGCGAGTAGTTGAAAAAATATATAACAGAATTATTGAGTTTCCTACATTGGTGCACCCCACGTGCCTTCGTGGAGATGGCAATAATACTTTTGGTAATGGCTGTATTTTAAGTGCGGGTGTTATCCTCACTACAGGCATATCCCTGGGAAAATTTACAATCGTCAATTTACAAACTACCATCGGCCACGACGTGAAGATGGGCGCGTTTGTTACAGTAATGCCAGGATGCAGCATTTCCGGAAATGTGCAAATCGGACCGGGGTCCATGATTGGAACAGGGGCCCGAATTCTTCAGAACCTGAGACTTGGAAGCCTATGCAAAGTAGGCGCCGGGGCAGTTGTTACGAGTTCTTTTACCGATGGCAAAATCATCGTGGGAATCCCTGCTCATGAAAAATAGCGCACCATGGAAGGAGTTTAGGCCGGCAATGAAATTTCTGGTAATCTTTGTTGCAACCTATCTTTTGGGCAATGTCCTCTATGGTTTGTTCGTGGAATATTACAAGCCAGAGCCTGACCCGATGACGGTTTGGGTTACCAGTCAGGCCGCTCACCTTTTAAATGCCTCCGAGGCTCCTGTCAATTCAATTACAGATGCCAATGAACCAGTTGTTTGGCTTAGAAGCGGCGACAGAATTGTACTTGGCGTCTTTGAAGGATGCAATGGACTCAATGTGATTATTGTTTTTGTGTCTTTTCTCGCGGCCTTTGGGGGCAGGACAAAAAATATTATTGTGTATGCAATTTTCGGCTGTGCCATTTTACATGGCGCTAATCTGTTGAGGGTGATTCTCCTGTATCAAGCAGCACTCAACCAGCCTGTGTTCTTTTACTACTTTCACAAGTATTTCTTTACTGCAGTTCTTTACTTGGTGGTATTTGCTTTATGGTATCAATGGACCCGGATGAAATCATCAACGCGTGAAAGCTCAGAGTATAAATAGTTATCGTTTCCTATTGGGTGCTGTTGCATTGGGAATGCTCGCCTTTACATACTTATTTCAGGGCCTCGATTACTCGAATTTGGTAGGTATAATATCCCCGTTCTATAAGTTTATATTCAACAAAACCCTTCGATTAGTTGTCAATGACACCGCCTGTCTCTTGCTCATTGTTGCCGTCTTTAACAAGTCGGGCTATATTCGAGTAAGCACCTGGTTGTTTCTAATAGAATTGTTCTTGCTGCTTCCACTTTATTTGGCACTTAAACTTTTTCTGGAGGGGACTTCAGAGATATCTTCCCCACTTTTGTCACAAGTACACCGCATGATCGTCAATCCGCTCTTGATGATCGTCCTCATGCTTGGATTCATATATCAGGATTATTACTGGAAAAAACCCAATCTTTAGGGGTGAAACGAATTCCACTTTCCGCAACACCTATTGCTTCCGAAGCGATTGGTGCTTTTCTTCACCGGTACGAGGCTGAGCCAGTCATGCGATTGGTGGAGGATTTTGAGTCATCGATTAAGGCCTACTCCGGTGCAAACTATGTCGTGGCACTGAATTCCGGTACGGCTGCCATCCACCTGGCGCTCAAGGCGCTCGGCGTAGGACCAGGGGATACGGTGTTGGCCCCTACGTTTACCTATGTGGCCACACTTAATCCGATCATCTATCTGGGGGCCGAACCGGTGCTGATTGATAGCGAGCCGGAAACCTGGAATATGAGTCCATCGTTGCTGGAATCAGCCATCCAGGATCAAACGAAGAAAGGTAAAAAGCCACGCTGTGTGATCGTTGTTCATGGCTACGGGATGCCGGCCATGATGGATGAGATTCAGGGAATTTGTGCCCTACACGAAATTCCTATACTCGAAGATGCAGCGGAAGCGCTTGGCTCAGAATACCGGGGAGTCTTGGCCGGCCGGTTGGGTGAAATCGGGATTTTCTCATTCAACAATAACAAGATTGTGACGAGTTATGGGGGCGGAGCGCTGATCACCCAGGACGAGAATATCTATCGGAAAGCGATGTTTTGGGCCAACCAGTCGCGGGAGGAAAAACCCTATTACGAGCATACTGACATTGGTTTTAACTACAGGATGGGGCCCCTGAATGCGGCTGCGGGGCTGCTTGGCATGAAAAAAGTGAACCCAAAAGTGACGGCAAGAAGAGACATCTTCGAGGCATACCGGCGGCAGCTCCCTTCCGTTTCCTGGCTCGAAGAACCGGCGGGGTTGAAGTCGAATCGCTGGCTAACGACTGGTCTATTTAATCCACTGATAATCAATCAAATAACGCAGCATGATACCGCCAAGGCGATCGAGTTCCGCCGACTATGGAAACCCATGCATCTGCAGCCATTTTACCTGAAGTATCCAGCCTATCTGGATGGCACGTCGGAGCGGTTGTTTGCTGCTGGGTTGTGCCTGCCCTCCAGCGATTTACAGGCAGTTGCACCCGTAACCGGCGTCATCCGGGATGTACTCTCCCGGAAAGGGGTTACTTCTGCCAAATAGTGGGAATCCATCGTAATTAGGTATATTATCACCTATTGTGCTATCTTTGAAACCTTGCGTAATCTGAGTGAATTGATGAGAAAACTGCTACTACTTCTATTGGTTGTCGGACTCTGTTGGCAGAGTGGTTATGGCCAGGCTGTTGCATCGATCGCTGCCGGCGCATGGAATGTTGGCGCCAATTGGGATAGTGGTACGCCACCAACAGCAGCAAATTCTACATCGATTACGCTGAATCATAATATCAACATCCCGTCAGGATTCACTGCAACAGTTGATCAGGTAGCGGTTACTCCTGGAAATACACTGACCGTTGATGCAGGGGGAACATTGAGTTTACAAAATAGCGGAGGCACTGATCTGGATCTACAGGAGGATTTCGTACTTCTTTTTATTGGATCCAATCTTGTTGTTAATGGCACCTACATCAACAACAGCACAACTCCTGTGAATTACGGAACCGGTCTTTCGTCAACAACATTCAATTCCGGTGGCAAGTATACGCACGCGGTAAACGGCCTTGCCTTACCCTTTAACGGAGCGTCATGGGATGCAAACGCCACAGCAGAAATTACGGGGGTTACAACCACAGCGCCTGGCAATACAAATCAGTCCTTTGGTCATTTCACGTGGAATTGCGCCGGTCAGGGCGCTGTAAACCCTTCATTGGGTCTGCACCAAGCGACCATTAACGGCAACCTTACCATCAGTAATACGGGCACCGGCCTCGTTACCCTTAGCAATACGACTGGCACAATTCCCATTCTCGGGAATTTTGTTGTGTCTGGCACCGGCAGATTTTTGGGTGTAACCAATGTAAATGCTACCATCAATGTGGGGGGCGACTTCACATTGACATCGACAAATACAAACCCGTCGTTGCTCATAAGTACCGGACTTGGGGTGACGCTTAATTTTAACGTCTCGAAGAATTTTACTGTGTCGGGTAAGCTTCAATCGAGAGCAACAAGTAATCCTACAGTAAATGTCAACTTCAACGGGAGCACAGTACAGACTTTTAATACAGCTGGTGGCACCTTGACGCAGGATACTAATTGGACCATTAAGACAGGCGCTACTGTAGATATGGGTACCAGCCCATTTATTCAGGGCGGCATCTTTACATTGGAGGCAGGAGGGGCGATGAAAGTTGGTTCGGCGGACGGACTAAATACAGGTACTAGCATTGGTAATGTGAGGGTCACCGGAACGCGGACGTACACGGCCAATAGCAATGTAATTTACAATGGTTCTGTTGCTCAAAATCTTGGAACAGAATGGGGCGCTGGCGGTGGCCTGAACGGCGTCCAGGTCAATCTGGAGATAAACAATTCCAGTGGCGGAGGGGTTACTAACAATATCATTGGCACAAGCAGTGTTGTTGGAATACTCACGCTAACTCAAGGGTCGTTGAACATTGGTAACTCAAATACCCTGGATATAAAAAGCAATTTTGTGGCGACCGCCGGGACAATAGGAGGGGACGCAACGAGTAATCTTACATTTTCCGGTTCAGGAACCATCACAGGCAACTTGACCTTCAAGACGGGTACCGAGAATCTAAATAACTTCACCATTTCAAGAAGTGCCACAATAACTTTGGGGTCCAACCTGACGATAGCAACTGGTGGAACGTTGGCATTTACAAGCGCTGACCTTCGATTAAATGGGAACTCACTTACTGTTGGAGGTAATATAACCAACAGTGGTTCTGGGGGAATAAGCAGCCTAAGCACAACATCCAACTTAACTATTCTAGGTTCTGGTGCCCTTACCGCGTTTCCCTTTTGTACCTCCTGTGGCACCATGGAGTTCAATAATATTACCCTCAACAGGGGCAGCGGTACATATACCTGGGGTAGTGCGGCACGAGTTAATGGTACGCTTGACTTGCTTCAAGGCACGCTTACCCATACTTCCGGGATAACAATGGTCAATGGATCAACATTTGCGCTGGCATCAACCGGGTCAATAACAACGGCAGCACCAAACACTACAGGGAGTTATAACGTAACTTACACAGGCGATCAAACAACAGGCCTTGAATTACCCTCCAGCGGTACGGCATTGAATAACCTTACGTCCGCAGGAAATGTTACGCTTGACAAAACAATTACCATCAACGGCGATCTGGTCATCAACAGTGGTACGTTAAGTGCAAGCACATTTAATGTCACGGCTAAGGGAGCTAACTTCACAGTAAACAGCGGACTCTTTACGATAGCGGCATCCGGGGTGGTGACATTCGCCCGATCAGGGACTACCGCCATGGGTGGCGCAGCGATCAACAATACCCAGTTTGGTAATCTCACAGTCAATTCAGGTGCGACGCTCAGCGCTCCCAATGCCAACATCAACGTGTCTGGTACCTGGAATAATTTGGGAACGTTCACGGCAAACAGCAGCACGGTTACTTTCAATGGTGCAAGTCAAAACCTTAACCCCAATGGTCAGGCGTTTAACAATGTTGTATTTGGTGGATCGGGCACCAAAACGCTATTGGGAACACTTACTGCCAATGGGACCTTAAGTATAACGTCCACGCTGGATGTGGGGGCGAATCTTCCCATTAACGTAGCTGGATCCTGGAGCAACACCGGAACGTTTACTGCCAATGGGGGCCTGGTGACTTTCACCGGTGCCGCGCAGAGTATAAATTCAGCAGGCCAGCCGTTCTTTAATCTGACAATGGCTGGAAGCGGCACCAAAACGTTGACTGCCGCCATCGATATTAATGGTGCATTGACAATCAACTCAGGCGTTACGTTTGATGTAGGGGTAAGTTCATTCACGATTAATCTGGCCGGCAACTTGGCTAACAACGGAACATTTACTCAGGGTAATGGTACGGTGATTTTTGACGGGACTTCCGCCATCAGTGGCAGCTCATCCACGAATTTTAACAACGTGACAATTGCCGGAGCGCTCACTGCAACGTCTGGCACCAGCCTTGTTGGAGGCGACTGGCTGCAGAGCAGCGGAACATTTGCGCATAATGGTGGAACGTTGGACTTTAACGGAAGCACCCAATCGATTACTCCAGGAGCACAGACTTTTAATAATGTGACGATAAGCGGTTCCAATACGAAAACACTTGTAGGAGCTGGGGTAATCAATGGA
This sequence comes from Cytophagales bacterium, assembly GCA_034440075.1. Taxonomy (GTDB): domain Bacteria; phylum Bacteroidota; class Bacteroidia; order Cytophagales; family Cyclobacteriaceae; genus ELB16-189. Next base: position 140,428 of record JAWXBL010000032.1, on the reverse strand, counting down.
GCACTCACATTCAGCGCCGGTACGTTTAACTCTAACGGGCAGACTCTTGACTTGAAAGGTAATCTGGTGAGTAATGCAGCGTCGGTTCTTACTGCAAGTGCACTTACATTTTCAGGAACAACTACCATCAGCGGCGGTACAACACCAACCTTTGGGGGTATCACGATCACAGGCAGCCTCACCCCAACGTCAAGCTTTAACATCAACGGCAATCTGGTCAACAACGGTACGCTGAATGCCGGTTCAGGGACGGTAACGTTTGGTGGAACAACCGCGATTTCCGGCTCGAGCACCAGTTCATTCAACAACGTAGTCATCGGCAGTACATTGACTGCGCCTTCCGGCACGATGAATGTCGCAGGGAGCTGGACAAATAATGGGACTTACAATGCGAATAACGGAACCACCGTTTTCAACGGAACCACGACTGTGGGCGGAAGCGTAAGTTCTACGTTTGCTAATCTGACAATTTCCTCAATACTGACGGCGCCAGCGAGCGTGTTGGGGGTTTCCGGGAATTTTACCAACAATGGAACCTTTAACAATGGTGGAGGCACTGTCACATTTACAGGGTCGGGTTCGCAGTCCATCAGCGGCTCTTCATCGACTACGTTTAACAACATCAACGCTCAAAATAATTCTGGAACTAACATCAATGGTACGGCGAGGCTTGACGGTGTATTGACATTGAATGCTTCTGGGGTGTTTGATGCCGATGGGTCAGGTTCAGGTATTTTTATCGTGAGCTCCTCGTCGGTTTCAGCAGGTGGCCGGATTGCAGCGCTGCCAACGCCGGGTAATTTTAGCGGCCAGGTCACCGTGGAGCGTTTTATTCACGGTCAGTCAGGGGGTGACTACCGCTTCCTTTCTATGCCTATTACGACGGGTAATTTAAGTTTGTGGAGGAATTCAATTTCAGTAACGGGTGACTTTAGCGATGCGAGTACGGGGACCAATATTGTTGACAATACAAGGCCATCTGTTTTTACATACGATGCAGCCACACAGGCTTATGTTGCCGTTACGGGTGGAGGAGCTGCAACATCGACCATAGGCTTAAATAGCCGTATCGGTTACGCAGCGTATGATTTTAACGATGGAGCAGTCACTGCCTCTTACCGCGGACCGATTGAAACTGGGACTATTCCCATTACAATTTCCAACACGAACAATAATTTTAATTTGGTGCCCAATCCCTATCCATCGCCAATTGACTGGGACCTTGTCACCAAAACAAACGTAAACAATGCGATGTGGATTCGGACAGGAAATAATGTGTTCTCTTCCTACGTGAGCGGGGTTCCAACTAACGCTCCATTTGGCGGCTGGACCGGCGAAGTGGGCATCGGGCAGTCATTTTGGACTCAGTCAAATGGCGGCGGCACGACACACAACTTTAATGAAGCCGATAAGACTGGAAATTCTTTCCAATTCCTCCGCACCGCTGCTGTGGACAACATTATCCGGATTCAGCTAACATCAGGCTCGCAGCAAGATGAGACAGTCATTCGGTTTGTAAACACGGCAACGGATGCAATTGACGCACCCTTTGATGCTGTCAAGCGCAGGAATGGCAATTATGTGTCGGCCCTTGGCCAGAATAATTACATGAACCTGTCGAGTTATTTGACTACCCCCTCCTCTGACTTTGCAATAAACAGTATCGCGGAACTGGGGAAAGCCCCACAGTCGAAGGTGATAAAACTAAAGGTGATCGATGTGGTTGCAGGGAACTACTCCTTGAATTTCTCTGAACTCAGCTCCCTCACACTCGGCTACAAAGTGTATCTGGAAGATAAATTTTTAAACCAGGAACGCGTGGTAACCGATGGATTTGTGTATGATTTTAGCGTTACCGCCAACGCGCTTTCCTATGGTGATTCCAGATTCTCCCTCCGGTTTGTCAGCGAGCAGCTGGTTACAGCGGTCGGTGATGAGATGGATCAGGATGTTGTGGCGTATCCAAACCCTGTTGCTGACAAGCTGTATTTCAAGCTTTCTGACAAGGTGCAGGACAACTTGAAATCCATTGTGTTAGTGGATGTCCGTGGAAATGTAGTAGTTTCGAGTGAAAAGGATCAGTCCCTCATGAATCCGGGAACCCGCACGATTGATATGACCAACTATTCCAGTGGATTCTACATTTTGAATGTATTGTCGGGTGATATTATCAAACCGGTTAAGATTATCAAGAAATGATGAGGACAAGGGTAACGTTGATCTTTGTCCTGTGCCTCGTTTCGTGGGTGGTGATGGGCCAACCGGGGGATCCAGGTGGGGGAGGAAACCCCACGATTCCTATATCAGGGCTTGAGTTCCTTTTGGGAGGAGGTATCCTCTTAGGCGTAAAAAAGATTATGGACACGATGAGGCCCAAAAGAGGAGACAAGTGAAATGGTGGATTAAGCTAGTTCGTAACGTAAGAATTTTACCGCGATGGATGATCATTTTCATTGATCTGTCCATAGTTTCCTTTTCAGCATTTCTTGGATATCTCTTACGGTTCAACTTTTCACTCGATGACCTTGTCCGCTACCACTTCTGGGAGGGGATAATTATATATACTTCATGTGGCCTTGTTTCGATTTTAATTACCGGGAGTTATCGTGGCATCATTCGATACACTGGGCTTCAGGATGGCGTGCGTATATTCTATATGGTTGTCCTCAACCTCTTTCTGGTAGTTGCCATTAATATTTTCTTATCGAATGCGCTGGGTAATCGGGTTGTACCGTATTCGGTGGTCCTTATTAGCCTTCTATCTTCTTTCCTATTTCTTTTTAATTACAGGCTTCTAGTAAAATACATTTTTTCCTATTATCGGGATCACTTATTGAAACGAACGAGAGTCCTTATTTTTGGTGCAGGTCAAACCGGGATTATAGCTAGACATGTGATTCAGTCTTCGAAACGAATGAGAATTCTGGGATTCTTGGAAGATGATGTCGATAAGATTGGTAAAGTATTGGATGGAGTTCGAATTTACAATGCCCGGAAGCCGGACCTTGAAGTTCTTCTGAATGAACAGACCTGTGATGAATTGGTTATTGCAGCGAAGGACATCGGATTGGATCGTAGAAATGAGTTGGTGGACCTATGTCTTCGAAATCGAGTTCGCGTTCGACTCATCCCTCCCATTGATCGGTGGGTGAAAGGGGAATTGAGCTTTAACCAAATCAAAGAGGTAAATATTGAGGATCTGCTAGGCAGGGAATCAATTCGACTCAACAACGAGAATGTAGAGCGTGATCTGAAAGGGAAGCGGATTTGTATTACCGGAGCCGCAGGCTCCATCGGACGTGAATTGGTGAGGCAGGTTATTCAATATCATCCTGAGTCTATTATAGCTATTGATCAGGCTGAATCTGCACTTTATGAGCTCGAACGTGAGTTGCTCGCTCTGTCTCCACCTGTTAAGGTCAGTATATTCCTTGTAGATATTACGAACAAGGAAAGAATGCGTGCGATTTTCATCTCTCAAAGACCCAACATAGTTTATCATGCGGCTGCTTACAAGCATGTTCCGATGATGGAAAGCAACCCCTCAGAAGCGGTTGCCTGTAACATTTTAGGTACTAAAATTTTGGCTGATATTGCTGCCTCGTTGGGTGTTCAGAAATTTGTCATGATTTCGACAGACAAGGCAGTAAATCCGACCAATGTGATGGGCTGCTCGAAGCGCATTGCCGAGATTTACGTTCAAGCGCTCAATAATTATTCAGGCGACGAAAAGGTTAACCGTACTGCGTTTGTGACAACGCGTTTCGGAAATGTTCTTGGATCAAACGGGTCTGTTATTCCGTTATTCAAAAAGCAAATTGAAAATGGTGGTCCCGTTACCGTAACGCATCCTGAAATTACTCGATATTTCATGACTATCCCAGAGGCGTGTCAACTTGTATTGGAGGCAGGAACGATGGGGCAAGGTGGCGAGGTTTACATTTTTGACATGGGGAAGTCTATGAAAATTCTTGACCTTGCAAAGAAGATGATTTTGCTCTCTGGCCTGGAACCGGAGCGGGATATTGAAATTCATTTCACGGGTCTTCGGGAGGGGGAAAAGTTGTTTGAGGAGTTGTTAACGAATCAAGAAAACACAATCCCGACACATCACAAAAAAATACTAGTTGCACGGGTCCAGGAGTTCCGGTATGAGGAAATAAATAAGTATGTAGAACTGTTCACGGACCTTGTAAATGATCGAAACGAATTAAAAATGGTGGCCTTGATGAAGGAGCTCGTTCCGGAATATAAAAGTAATTACTCCCGGTATGAAGTCTTGGATAAGAAGCGCCAAATAGAGACTTTGTAAAACTTATTTTCTCAGTCCGCCACCCTTGTTGTAACGGTAGAATGCCTTGCGCCTGGTCTTAACCTTCTTCGGCCCACCGCTCCCTTGCAGGAAGTTCACCGGAAGGTAATACTCAAGTTTGGCACTGAACAGAATATAGGCATCATTTGCATTTGGATTCCCTCGGCGAACACCGTCTGCGGCCAGCGGCAGACTTAATTCACCACGGCGATCCGATAGTGCCGCTGCAATTGGATCGGAGAATTTGGAAGCATCGTGATGAACGGTGCTCACATCATCGAGGTAGTCGGTGAAAGTCAAGCGATAGCCACCCTCAAAAGATAAGTTCATATACGGCCCTAACTTAAAGCGAACTCCAAGTCCGCCCGGAATAACGGGTGTAAACGTGCTGTAGCTTACGAGCTCGGTTTGCAGGGGTGGCAGGGAATAGGTCTTCCCCTGGTATTCCGTGGTAGGGTTAAAATAGCACAGGCCGACGCCTGCAAAGACGTAGAAGTTAAATGCTGGCCGCTGGTAGAAGGTACGGCCCTGGGGATAGAGGTTATAAATTGCAACAGCGCTGATTTCAAAGTTGTTCGAACTGAATGATAAGTTTCTACCAACCCTTCCCTCAGCACCTGCTTTCGCATCAGATCCGCTTAACTGAAACCAGGTGACATCAGCCCTGACGCCTAGCTTGCGATTCAGGTAATACTGGAGCCCTACATTTACAGTTGGCTTCGCCTGCAGGTAATCCCCGTCGTTGGCCAGGTCACCCAGATAGGAAGCGGTTCCTATCCCCCCAACAAACATCAGTGACCGTTGCCGACGCATCGCGAAGAAGCTTTGGGAAAAAACAGCTTCCGGCAACAGAATCAAGGCAAATAGTACAATTAAGACGAGTCTTTTCATCAAAAAGCCCTTATTTCTGCCAATTTATCAATTTTATACCAATAAGGAAACCCCCTTCTACGCCAAAACTTGCGTGATTTTTTCCGCCGCGTCCTTGAGAACAATGGCGGAATACACTTTCAGCCCCGATTGCTGGATGATCTTGGCACCCTCCTCCGCATTGGTGCCCTGCAGCCGCACAATGATGGGCACAGGGATGTTTCCAACCTTCTTGTAGGCTTCTACTACACCGCTGGCCACCCGGTCGCAGCGTACAATACCACCGAAGATGTTAATCAGGATGGCCTTCACGTTGGGATCCTTGAGGATAATGCGGAAGCCTGCCTCCACGGTCTCGGCATTGGCGCCGCCACCTACGTCCAGGAAGTTGGCCGGCTCCCCACCGGAAAGTTTGATGATGTCCATGGTGGCCATCGCCAGCCCGGCACCGTTGACCATGCAGCCTACATTTCCGTCTAGCTTGACATAGTTCAGGCCGGATTTCCCCGCCTCTACTTCCAGCGGATCTTCTTCACTCACATCCCGTAATTCGGCAAGCTCCTTGTGGCGGTACAACGCGTTGTCGTCCAGATTTACTTTGCCGTCAACGGCCAGAATCTTATTATCCGATGTCTTCAACACTGGGTTGATTTCGAACATGGAGGCGTCAATACTCATGTAAGCGCCGTAGAGGGCATGAATGAATTTAACCATTTCCTTAAACGCATTTCCCTCAAGCCCCAGCGCAAAAGCGACCTTCCTGGCCTGGAACGGCTGTAAGCCGATGCCTGGATCGACCCATTCCTTGATAATTTTTTCTGGTGTTTCAGCAGCTACATCCTCAATGTTCATCCCCCCTTCGGTGGAAGCCATGATTACCGGCTTGCTCTTGGAACGGTCCAACAGGATGCTCATGTAGTATTCCTTGGGCTCGGATTCGCCAGGGTAGTATACGTCTTCAGCAATCAGGATCTTGTTAACCACTTTTCCCACAGGCCCGGTCTGGTGGGTGACCAGTGTGCCGCCGAGGATCGCTTTCGCCTTCTCAAAAACTTCGTCAATGCTCTTGGCAAGCACAACGCCTTTCGATCCAGTTTCTTTAACGGTTCCCTTGCCGCGTCCGCCGGCGTGAATCTGTGCCTTGAGAACAAACCACTTCGTACCGGTCTCGGACTGCAACTCCTTGGCAGCGGCCACCGCTTTGTCTGGCGTGTCGGCAACGATGCCGCCCTGCACGGCAACGCCGTACTTCTTGAGAATGTCCTTGGCCTGGTATTCGTGAATGTTCATATCGGGGTAAGTTTTGCTAGCAATCTACTTTTTTTAAACCTTTATTTCAAGAACTTGCGGCATGCTGGAGGCAAAAGGTATTGAGAAGTCGTATGGCGCCCTGAAGGTGCTCAAAGGGGTGGATCTTTCGGTAAAGAAAGGGGAAATCGTGTCAATTGTAGGTGCTTCCGGGGCGGGCAAGAGCACATTGCTCCATATCCTAGGGACACTGGATGACCCGGATGAAGGGAAGGTCAGCATCCACGGAATCGATGTATTTGGTCAATCGAACAAGGAGTTGGCCGGCTTCCGCAACCGGCATATTGGATTTGTGTTTCAGTTTCACAATCTGTTGCCGGAGTTTTCTGCGCTGGAGAATGTGATGATACCCGGATTGCTGTCGAAAAAATCCGATCAGGAGGTGGAGGCGAGAGCCCTGAAACTACTGACTGATCTCGGGCTGAGCGACCGTATGCATCATAAGCCTTCCGAACTTTCAGGAGGTGAGCAGCAACGCACCGCTGCCGCCCGCGCCCTGATGAACGAACCGGATATCATCCTGGCGGATGAGCCCAGCGGCAATCTGGATTCAAAGAATGCCATGGATTTGCATGAATTGTTTTTTAAACTTCGCTCCGAGATGGGGCAGACGTTCATCATCGTAACGCACAATCAGGAATTCGCCAATATGGCCGACCGCAAACTGGAAATGCGGGATGGAATCATCCACGGCTGACCGCCGCGTGCCGTAGATCCATTTCCTCCACTTCGCGCACCACTGCAAGGCCCTTTTCATTGATATCCTCAATCCGGACGCGCTGCAGTTCGTTTACCAGCATGGGGTCGTAGGGGGCTGTCACCCGAATGTAGTTTTCGGTAAATCCGTGCATGTGCCCGTCTTCAATATCATTCTCAAACAAAACTACACGCTCGGTATTCTTTTGCGACTCGTAAAAGCTTCGCTTTTTCTTATCGGAAAGAATGTGGAGCATCCGGGATCGGTCGTGCCGGTCAGACGAAGGGATGGCGTCAGCCAACGAAATAGCGTGGGTGTTGTCGCGCTCGGAATAGGTGAATACATGGAGGTAGGAGATATCCAGTCCGTTGATAAAATTGTAGGTGTCAAGAAAGTCGTCATGAGTTTCTCCCGGGAACCCGACGATAACATCCACCCCGATGCAGGCATGCGGCATCGCTGACTTTATGGTTTTAACCTTTCCGGCATACAGTTCGCGCAAGTACCGGCGGCGCATGGCTTTTAGAATTTTATTCGAACCCGACTGCAGTGGAATATGAAAGTGCGGGGCAAAGCGTTTCGAGGAGGCAACAAAGTCAATAACATCGTCGCCAAGCAGGTTGGGCTCGATTGAGGAGATGCGGAAGCGATCAATTCCCTCCACGTTATCCAATGCCTTTATCAGGTCGATGAATTTTTCCTTTCGTTCGCCCTCCTGAATGCCGAAGTCCCCCGTGTTGACGCCTGTCAGCACGATTTCTTTTACGCCTGACTGCGCAATGCCCTTGGCCGTCAATACAATATTCTCGATGGTGTCGCTACGGCTGTTGCCGCGGGCGAGTGGGATGGTGCAGAAACTGCAGGAGTAATCGCATCCATCCTGCACCTTCAGGAAGGTACGTGTGCGGTCGTGAAGGGAATGTGAGGAATTGAACGCAGTGGCTTCTTTGACTTCCTGTGAAAGCACGATGGGTTGGGGAGGGCGAACGAATCCGTCCAGCAGTTCCACGAGCCTGAATTTCTCAGAAGCTCCCAGCACTGCATCCACCCCGGGAATAGTGGAGATGGCCTCCGGCTTCAGCTGGGCGTAACAGCCGATAATGGCGACGTATGCGTCGGGGGAAATGGATCGAGCCTCACGTACAAGCTTGTGACACTTCTTGTCGGCGTTTTCGGTGACCGAGCACGTGTTGATAATGAAGATATCCGGGGAATCGGAGAAATCGACTTTCCGGTATCCCTTTTCCTCGAATTTCCTTGAAATCGTCGACGTTTCGGAGTAATTCAGCTTGCAGCCCAGCGTGTAAAATGCGACTTTCTTCATGTGCCGCCACAAAGATAAGATAGAAAGGGGAAAGGGCTCGGTCAGACGGCTAACAGCCTGCGGTGATAATTCACCTGGCCCAAATGATATCCGAGATGGGCGGAAAGGTGAATCAGAAAGTAGATGGTTGTGACGGACTTACCAAGAACTTCCTGGGGATACGGTGCCTGCAGTTGTTCCGCAGTCAGGGTTGGCATCGCTTTGCTTATTGCTGTTTTTGTTTCGTCGATGGATTGAAGCAGGGTGGACCGGGGGATATCGCGGGAAGCGAACTCGGCATCTCTGTTCCTGACGTAGCCGCTCTTGCCAAGCACGGTACCAATAAAGTGCTGGAGATTTCCGCAAAGGTGGAGGCAAAGGTTGCCGCCGGAATTATTTATCGCTCCGGATAGTTTCCAGACGGATGCTTCATCCGGATACTGGCGGATTTCGTCTGCGAGTTTGTCGAGGTCGCGGATGAAAATGGTTTGCAGGGAGTCAATCGTGTGATTCATCGCAGGAGGTCTTTTTCAATGGCTTTAATTTTATCGTCCAGGTGCTTGGTTGCAAGCTCAATATAGTCTGGGTTGTCGAGGCGCAAGTTCACGCTAATGTAAAACTTTATTTTTGGTTCTGTTCCGGATGGACGTACCGAAATCTTCCCACCCTCCCAGGTGCGAAATTGCAGGACATCTGATTTGGGCAGGTGAATCGGTCGCGTGTGGCCATTGAGGAGGTTCTTCTCTTCACCAATTTTGTAGTCGAGGACACGGATTACTTTTTGTCCAGCGATGACCGCCGGCGGTTGGCTCCGGTACCGGTCCATCATGTGTTGAATCTGCTGAGCGCCTTCCGCGCCGGTGCGCACCAGGTTGACGAGCCCCTCCCGGTACAATCCAAACTCCTTGTACATCTCGGTCATCCACGCGTAGAGCGTTTGTCCTTCGTCTCTTGCTACGGCAAGCATCGCCGCAAAGAAAGCACACGCCGACACCGCATCTTTGTCGCGCACAAAATCTCCGACCATGTATCCGTAACTTTCTTCTCCAGCTGCAATAAATCTCTTCTTGCCCTCATTTTCGCGAATGAGTTCTGCGATGTACTTGAAGCCGGTAAGCGTATTTATGCATTCGACGCCCATCTGCTCTGCCATCACATCGATTAAGTCCGTGGTGACGATGGTCTTGGCGATGTAGGCGTTCTTCGTGTCCTTGAGATTCCTGAGGATAAACCACATCATCAGGCTTAACGCCTGGTTCCCGTTGAGAAGAAAGAAATCTCCTTTGGGATTCCGGATGCCAATGCCTACGCGGTCCGTATCCGGGTCGGTTGCCATCACGAGATCGGCACCGATCGCCGTGGCCTTCTTTATGGCCATGTCCATGGCAGCTCGTTCTTCGGGATTGGGAGATGCAATCGTGGGAAAATTTCCGTCAGGAACCTCCTGCTCTTTAACGATGTGGACATTCTTAAAGCCAAGGCGCTTCAGGCATTCGGGCACCATGGTAATGCCGGCACCGTGCAGGCTGGAGTAGACAATGGATATTTGACTTTGCCGATGGATGCATTCCTGCTTTGGGATATGACTTTTCACCAGCGCGTAATATGCTTCTTCAACCTCCGGGCCAATCGATTTTATTTTTGAGGAGTCGGGAGTGAATTTGATTTTATCAAAACTGGTGATGGCATTTACCTCGTCGATGACATTTGCGTCATGCGGCGGAATCAACTGGGCTCCATCGTTCCAATAGGCCTTGTACCCATTGTATTCTTTCGGATTGTGCGAAGCGGTAATGACTACGCCCGAGTGGCACTTAAGATGGCGGATGGCGAAAGAGAGGAGGGGAGTCGGCCGAAGTTCGGGAAAGATATACACCTCAAATCCATTCGCAGAGAATACATTGGCTGTTACCTCTGCAAAGTACTTGCTGTTGTTGCGGCTGTCATACGCGATCGCTACGCGAATCGGTTGATCAGGAAATGATTTCTTCAGATAGTTTGCCAGTCCCTGTGTGGCCGATCCGATCGTGTACTGGTTGATGCAGTTGGAGCCGACACCCATTAGTCCGCGCAAACCGCCGGTGCCAAATTCCAGGCTCTTATAAAAACTGTCGATCAACGGCCGGGTGTCCTTGTTTTCTAGGAGTGCCCGGATATCCTTTTTGGAGGCATCGTCGATGGACCCCGCCAGCCATTCGTTAGCACGTGCTTTGGCCTGTGTTAATAAATCCGAATTCTTCATGGTCTTGTGATTACTTATAATCTTCCCGAACGGGGGAGAACACGTCGAGTATCCTACAGTCGCTCAAGGCAATACCCGTATGCATGGCGTTGGAAGGAATTACTGCTACGGAGCCGGGGGACAGCCGGTGTTTCTGCCCATCTATCTCCAACTCAAATTCTCCTTCCAGCATGTTGGCGACCTGCTCGTGCACATGCGAATGCAAGGGAACAGTTGCCCCTTTCCGGATCTCCCAGTAGGCAAACGTCATGTTATCGGAGTGGACAAAGCGGCCCTGAAACCCGGGGAATACTTCGCGCGGCTGCACGTTCTGAAGTTCTGTCATAAGGGAGGTCATAAGTTCCCACGCAATGCCTGTTCCCGCTCGATGGATTCAAACAGTGCCTTGAAGTTCCCTTTTCCAAACGATTTTGCGCCGTTGCGTTCGATAATCTCAAAGAAGACGGTAGGCCTGTCCTGAACCGGCTTGGTGAATATTTGAAGGAGGTATCCTTCTTCGTCACGGTCGATGAGGATATTTTGTTTTTTCAGATCTTCCAGGTCTTCATTGATTTCCCCTACGCGATCGAGGATGCCCTCATAATAGGTCTCTGGGATGTAAAGGAATTCAACGCCGCGTCGACGCAGTTCGGAAACGGTATAGACAATATCATCGGTAGCAATGGCAATATGCTGGACGCCTGCAGTCTTATAGAAATCGAGGTATTCCTCAATCTGTGATTTCTTTTTTCCGGAAGCCGGTTCGTTGATGGGAAACTTGATATAGCCGTTTCCGTTGGCGACTACTTTCGACATGAGCGCGCTGTACTCCGTGGAGATGTCCTTGTCGTCGAAGGTGATGAGAAGTTTGAACCCCATGACCTTTTCATAAAAATTAACCCAGGTATTCATTTTCCCAAGCTCCACATTCCCCACGCAATGGTCTATGAACTTCAGGCCGATGCCTTCCACGCTAGCTGAAGTCGGGAGGGGCTGGTAGCCTGGAAGAAAGGCACCTTGGTAGTTTTTCCGCTCCACAAAGGTGTGAATGGTCTCACCGTAGGTCTGAATGGCTGACAACGTTACCTGGCCATGTTCGTCGGTCATGGTCTTAGGAACAAATACCGGTTCTGCGCCCCTGCTTATTGTTTCTTGAAAAGCTTTCTTGGCATCATCAACCCACAAGGCAAGTACTTTTACTCCATCTCCATGTTTTGCAACGTGCTCTGCAATTTCTGATCCGGGCTGAAGGGAGGTCGTGAGTACGATGCGGATCTTGTCTTGCTGCAGCACATAGGAAGCTTTGTCCTTAACTCCGGTCTCCGGGCCGGCGTAGGCAACCTGACTAAATCCAAAGCAATGCTGGTAGTACAAGGCCGCCTGCTTTGCATTGCCCACGTAAAATTCGATGTGATCGGTCCCGTTGATGGGTAAGAAATCGTGTTCCATGTTGTGTTATTAAGGGCCAAATTTAACTATTCGGCAGGTTTGTTTTAATATCTGACAGCATTTCTCTAATCTTGCGAAAATGTTTAGAAATGGACGTTAAGGCCCTTGACATTGCGTTATTGGAAATCATTAAGCACCGCCAGGAGTTGACGAAGCTCGACTACAGCAATCCTGCGTATGACGACCTGGAAGAAAAGTTGCACGATCTCGAAGACGATTTCCAGGAGACTTTTGGTGATGACCTCGAACATGCGTTACAAGATATTCACGACGAGTTTTGTCCCGATAGCGATGTCCTGGTCCCCATTGCCTACATCGCAAAAAAGTATCAGGTCAATGACAAAAATGAGTACTCGGTAGCCAATACCGAAGGAGTGTTTGTTGAAATGGATGATTATCCAGGCAAAAGCACCAAACTTGCTTTGCTGCCAAGTCCGCCGCGGATCGTGCTTAGCATCGGCGGTGAAAAGCAGGATGTCGTCTGGACAGCGAAATAGTCCCGGCCTCCGTTAATCCGAAAAACCAAGTTTTGTCCGGACCCGCCCCAGCACTTCCCGGGCGATTTTCCGTGCCCGTTGTTCTCCCTCTTCCAGGGTAGCTGTGATTTCATCCGGGTGGGCCATCAGGTATTGAAACCGCTCCCGCTCATTTTTGAATTTTTCAATGAGGAGAGTCAGCAGCTCCTGCTTCGCGTGTCCGTACCCAAAATTTCCTGCCCGGTACTTCTTCTGCAGTTCTGATATTTGATCCGGTGACGCCACAAGCTTGTAAAGCGCAAACACCGTATCCGTATTTGGATCCTTGGGTGCTTCTATCGGGGTACTGTCGGTCACAATCGACATCACCTGTTTCTTCAACTCCTTTTCGGTGAGCAGGATATCAAGCGTGTTGTTTGATGACTTGCTCATCTTATTTCCATCTGTTCCGGGAATAATCATGACCCGGTCGTCGATTTGAGCTTCGGGCACAACAAACGTGTCGCCATACTGCGTATTAAACGTCGACGCAATATCACGGGTCATTTCCAGGTGCTGCTTTTGATCTTTGCCCACCGGAACAATGTTTGCGTCGTATAAGATGATATCCGAAGCCATGAGGACAGGGTAAACGAATACTCCGGCATTCACATCCGAAAGCCGGTCTGCCTTGTCTTTAAAGGCGTGCGCGTTTGCCAGCATGGGAAACGGGGTGAAGCAACTCAGGTACCAGGTCAATTCACAGACTTCCTGAATCCGACTCTGGCGGTAAAGCAAGTTCTTTTTGGTGTCGAACCCGAAGGCGATCCAGGCAGCTGCAACCGCCAGTGTATTCTGCTTCCGTGTTTCAGCGTCCCGGATGGTAGTCAGCGAGTGCAGGTCAGCGATAAAGAACAAGGAATCGTTGCCGGTTTGACGCGACAACTCAATTCCAGGGATAATGGCGCCAAGCAGATTACCCAAATGAGGTCTTCCGCTGCTTTGAATGCCTGTGAGAATTCTTGCCATTTGTGCTGCAAAGAAAACAGGGTTAACCCAATTCCCCTTACTTTTGTGATTATTTGTTATATGAGAGCATTCGCGCTGATCTTGTTAGTCCTCTTTCCCTGCCTCCTTTGGTCGCAGGCTGTGGAGCCGCTGATATTCCGGGAGAAGACCCATGATTTTGGGGATATCCTGGAAAGCAACGGGAATGCTGACCACGAGTTTGTATTTACCAACAGCAGCGCCAGGCCGATGACCATCTTGTCGGTCAATGCATCCTGCGGATGTACCACGCCGGGGTGGTCCAAACAGCCTGTTCCATCCGGTAAAACGGGATTCATCAAGGCGAGCTTTGACCCGCGCGGAAGGCCCGGGTATTTCAACAAGTCACTGACCATTCTCACCGACCTCGACCCGAACCCGATCGTCCTTCAGATCAAAGGGCAGGTGCTGACGGGGGAACCCCTGGAGGCCGATGACTTCCCGGTAGCCGTTGGAAAACTGCTCCTCCAGTCGAAATCATTCAACATGGGTACTGTTTTTATTAACAGGCAGCCTACCGAAAAGAAATTCCCTGTCATGAACGGGGGCACCACGCCCATGCGGTTTCTCGCCGTCGCAAAACCGGATTATGTGCTGGTGGAGACACCCGCAGTGTTGAAGCCCCGCGAAAAGGGAGTCATCCGGATCGTGTTCGATGGGCGCGCTTATGGGAAATTCGGCTTCGCCTCCGACAACCTGTTGATCGTAACAGATGACCCGGAGGGCGACAAGAAATTCATTTCATTATACACAACGCTTCAGGAATATTACCCGATCCCTTCACTGGAAGAACAGGCTTTTGCGCCTCAGGCCATCCTTCGGGAACAAGTGGTCGACCTGGGGCAGTACCGGGCCGGGGCTTCCATCGAACGGGACGTTAGGTTGGTGAACAAAGGGAAAAAGGAACTTCAGATTAAGGCGCTGATGGGAAACTGCACGTGTATTTCTGCTGAGTCAAAGCAAAAGGCTATCCGTCCGGGAGACTCCACGCAGATTCATATTTCTTTCAAGCCTCAGAATAGGGAGGGAACGCAGCAAAAGGCGATCACGGTTTATACCAATGATCCATGGAATCCGGTGCAGCGCATCAGTGTGCAGGTATACATCGATAATTAGATTCGCTTCAGCCGCTTTGCGATTTTCCCGGCGGCGTCCCCCTTGCCGTACAATGACTTTGTCTTTACGACCGTACGCCGGTTTTTTCGGAAAGCGTTGATAATCTTTTTTTCATCGGCCCCCACCAGGAGATTGGCCTTTGCCTTCACCAATTCTGTCCATTCCGTTTGGTCGCGCAACGTCACACAGAATTTTCCAAACAGGTAGGCCTCTTTCTGCAGGCCGCCGCTGTCGGTTAGGACCATGGTACACCGATCGAGGAGCATCAGCATGTCGAAATAACCGACCGGATCAAGAACCCGCACCCGCAGATCGATGCCCAGTGATCGGATGTATTTTTTTGTGCGTGGGTGGAGCGGAAGAACCACGGTTGCTGTTTCCTGAATCTCATTCAACGCGGCGCAGATGGATTTCAGACGGGACGAATTGTTCGTGTTCTCTTCGCGGTGAATGGTCGCCAGCACAAAATCCGTTTTGCGGAGTGATTCCTTTTCCAGGATCGTGGAGGTGCTCAATGCTTTCTTCCGGTAATATTTCACCGCATCGTACATGACGTCACCGGGTTGCTCCACATGGCCGTCGAAATTGTAAAAACCTTCCTTCGCCAGGTTTTTCACGGCCGTGGATGTTGGGCAGAACAAGATGCTGCTGATGCGGTCTGTCAGAATCCGGTTGATCTCTTCCGGCATGGCCATGTTAAAACTTCGCAGCCCTGCTTCCACGTGCGCGACGGGAATCCGCAACTTTGTGGCTGCCAGCGCGCCCGCCAGTGTGGAGTTCGTGTCGCCGTAAACGAGCACACAATCCGGCTTCTCTTTAAGAAGTACTTCCTCAATCTTTTCTATCATGCGGCCTGTCATGGCGCCATGGCCCAGGCTGTTGATTTCCAGCATGTAGTTGGCGGCTGGTATTTCCATTTCCTTAAAAAAAATATCCGACATGTTCTTGTCGAAATGCTGGCCCGTATGTACAATGATTTCGGTGATGCGCTCCTTCACGAGGGCCCGGGAGACCGTGGCTGCCTTGATAAATTGCGGCCGTGCCCCGAGAACGGTAACTATTTTCATGAGATGTACAGGTTAGATTCTACGAAAACGCGGGGATCCCTGTGATTTCATTTCCAAGAATTAACAAATGGATATCGTGGGTGCCTTCGTAGGTAACGACCGATTCGAGGTTCATCATATGACGCATGATTGGATATTCGCCGGTGATGCCCATGCCTCCATGCATTTGACGTGCGTCACGCGCAATCTCCAGCGCGAGGGCCACGTTGTTGCGTTTCGCAAGGGAAATCATGGGCGTCGTAGCCTTGCCTTCATTCATCAGCGTACCCAGCCGCCAGTTAAGCAGCTGCGCTTTGGTGATCTCAGTGAGCATCTCTGCGAGTTTTTTCTGCATCAATTGAAAGGAACCGATGGGTTTGCCGAATTGAATCCTTTCAGCCGCGTATTTCCTGGCCGATTCATAGCAGTCCATAGCGGCGCCCAGTGCTCCCCAGGCGATTCCGAAGCGCGCTGAATCAAGACACATCAACGGGGCCCCAAGGCCGCTCTTGTTGGGAAGGAGATTTTCTTTTGGAACTTTCACGTTGTCGAAAACCAGTTCGCCTGTCGTGCTGGCCCGCAATGACCACTTGCCATGCGTTTCAGGTGTTGTAAATCCGGCCATTCCCCGCTCGACGATAAGTCCATGAATCCGGCCAGCTTCACTCTTTGCCCAGACTACCGCCACGTCCGCTTTAGGAGCATTCGAAATCCACATCTTTGCTCCGTTCAATACGTAGTGATCGCCGTTGTCCTTGAAGTTGGTAACCATCCCCCCAGGGTTGGACCCGTGGTCAGGCTCTGTGAGGCCGAAGCATCCCAACCATTCGCCGGAAGCAAGTTTGGGAAGGTATTTCTTGCGCTGTTCTTCCGAACCGAATTTATAGATCGGATACATCACCAGGGAGCCCTGGACCGAAGCGGTGGAGCGCATGCCGGAGTCACCGCGTTCAATTTCCTGCATGATAATTCCGTAGGATATATAATCGAGCCCGCCGCCGCCGTACTGTTCCGGGATAGAAGGACCAAAAGCGCCTATGTCTCCAAATTTTCTGACGATCTCGTAAGGGAAGTGCGCACGCTGGGCCCAGTCTTCGATGTATGGACTGATTTCACGTTTTACAAAATCGCGAATTGAATTTCGAATGAGCTTGTGCTCTTCGGTGAGAAGACTGTCAACCTGATAAAAGTCAGGCTGTTCGTACGTATCTTGTTTCAAAGATTTTTTAACCGTGGTGGTTGATGCCGATGTGGTTGACATACATTTTATTAATTTGCTTCAAATTTACAGATAAGAATGGATAATTCCCTTGACCCCTCGTTGGGCGATTTACTGGCCAAGCTCCGGCAAAAATACGATGTCATGGGACAGGATATGTCATCCTACCTCGACGGATTGCTCCATGCGGACTATCTGACGTATTGGGATTACATCCATCTAGATACACTGCTCAGTCTTCAGAATCCGAAAACACAATTCCCGGATGAAAAGGTTTTCATCATCTACCACCAGATCACGGAGCTGTATTTCAACCTGATCCTTTGGGAGATCGAACAAATGGTTAGCAAATCCGATCTGGATGAACTCTTTTTTGTTGCACGGCTTGACCGGGTCATCCGGTACTTCCAGAACCTCACGAGTTCTTTTGATGTGATGTCGGAGGGCATGGAGCGGGAGCAGTTTCTGAAATTCAGAATGTCGTTGCTGCCGGCGAGCGGCTTTCAGTCGGCCCAGTACCGGTTCATAGAGATAGCCTCCACGGACATGATCAACCTCGTGGATCCTTCCCTGCGCCCCACGTGCAGCGTAACAGACATGAACGAGCAGGTGGAGAAATTATACTGGCGCAGCGGCGCAACCGAATTGGCTTCCGGGAAGAAAACACTCACGCTGCAGCAGTTTGAACAAAAATACATGGAGCAGTTCATCAAGCGGGGACACCGTTTTGCTCCCGTCAACCTGCGCCAGATATATTTAACACAGTTCAGGGAAAGACCGGAAGTAATACGGCGGATGCGCGAATACGATTTGCTAGCCAACGTTTTCTGGCCTCTTTCCCACATGAAATCAGCTTCCCGGTACCTCCATAAGAGCCCGGAAGACATCAAGGCCACCGGAGGAACCAACTGGCAGAAATACCTGCCCCCCCGGTTCCAAAAGATCATGTTTTTTCCGGAGCTGTGGTCGGATCAGGAGCAGGCGGAATGGGGTAAACCTGCCATTGACCAACTCCTGCATAGGTCCTGATGCTTTGCCGGTAAATCGTTAAATTTACCCTCTAATTGAATCGCGTGAGAAAGGGCCTTGTGTTGATCGTGTTTTGTGCTGTGTCGTGGCCGGGATGGAGCCAGGGTATTGTACGCTATACCTACCACGATGTGGCCAAAAAGAACATCAAAGAGATTTATCTAGTAAAGGACACCGTCCTGAATGTGCTTCAGGGAAGGTACGTTTCCTATTTCCTAAACGGCAACATCGAATCCAAGGGGCAGTTCATCAACAATGAGACTACCGGCGTTTGGGAATTCTACTACGAGACGAGTAACCTTAAGATGCGCGGGATTCTGCGGCAGAGCTCGAACTATGGTAAATGGGAATACTTTTTTGAAAACGGAGTGAAGAGCATGGAGGGCATGATAAACCAGAAGGACAAGGAGGGGGAGTGGAAGATTTATTACGAGAGCGGGGAACTCAAGGAGCGGGGCGACTATGTGGCCAACAAACGTTCCGGTTTATGGAATACCTATTTTGAGGACGGCTCCCGTCGGGGAGAAATTGAATACGTGGACGACCACGGCCGGTTCACGGAGTACTACCATTCCGGAAAGGTATATGGCGAGGGGCCAAAAGTGGGACCCAGAAACGCAGGGCACTGGCGTTATTTTGCCGAGGACGGAACCCTTCACAGCGAAGGAGAATTTGTCAATGGCCGCAAGACCGGGACATGGACTTCATACTACCCATCGGGAAAAATCAATTCTACCGGATCCTACGACGGGGATGCCGAAGTAGGAAAATGGATCTACTATTTTGAAGACGGCACCGTGAGTTCAAGCGGGGAATTTGTCGAAGGAAGGAAAGACGGCTATTGGAGTACATCCAGAAAGGATGGCTCCATTGTAAGCGAGATCACGTATACCAACGGGGCCGGTGAGTACCGTGAATATTACCCAGACAAAAAGTTGAAGACCAAAGGGACGATTGTCGACAGCAAGAATGAGGGGAAATGGGAATACTATTTTCCCGACGGCAAAACGGAGGGGGAGTGCGACTTCAGGGAGGGGAAAGGAATGTATAAAGGGTTCTATCCGAGCGGCACGCTCCAGACAAAAGGACAAATGGACAACCAGTTGCGCGTAGGTACCTGGGAATTGTATGAGCCGGACGGATCCTTGTCCGGATACTACAAGCCCTTTTACGAAAACAATGAACTCGCCGGCGAAATTAATGCCTTGATAAATCGAAGCAAGTCAACTCTTTCGGCGCCACCCCGTCCGGCGCGGAGGAAAGGGTTTTACTATTTCCAGCCCCGCTTTCCGGAATACCGGGGGGTGATCATTGGTGGAAACCCCATGCTCTCGTTTGTTGGAAGGATGCCGCTGAGCGTGGAGTTTTACAACCAGGAGCGGTTGGGCCATGAATTTGAATTCGAGGGCATTCGCTCCCCATTCTTTACGGCCGACTCCGAGGTTCCTGAGGGAAAGACCTACCAGCGGGGGTACACGTTTGCGCTGAAGCAGAAGTTCTATAACGAGCTTCGCACCGGGATGTGGTACTTTGGCCATGAAGTGCGCTTTACCAACATCGGCTACTTCAACAACGTAAATTTTCCACAATCACCCGGCACTCTGATCACCGTGAGCGCTTCCGAACAACGGGCCGAATACGGAATCATGTTTGGCACAAGACTCATGCAGCGCAACAACGGTGACGGCTTCACAATTGATGCGAGCATCGGGTATGATATCGGCTACCGCGTGTTTGACGTAGATCCATCGCTGTCTTCCGTATTCCATGGGATAAGCCAGAATAATTTTTCGCAGAGCTTCCGGTTTATTCTCAATTTTGGATATTCCTTTTCCTTTGACGGCCGCCGGTAAATGAGGGGCCGACTCCCTGATTCTCATTTTGAGGTTAACTACCTTTCATGATGAACACGATAATCGATTTGGTACTGACGCCGGAGGAAGCATTTGATACAGATTCCTTTCAACAGGTTGCGGCCGAAAAATTGAATCTTCTGCCGGATCAGCAGTTCCGGCCGCTCAAGCGATCCATCGATGCCCGTAGCAGAAAAGTGATTGTAAGACTGCAGGGCGAAGTCATCAACCGTGAACAAGCACTCGATGCAATCACGTACCAAAAGCCTGAACGGGATGTAAGCCTCGGCAAACGTGTGGTGATCATTGGGGCGGGGCCTGCCGGCCTGTTTGCGGCGCTGCGTCTGCTGGAAGCGGGAATCAAACCGATCGTACTGGAGCGGGGCAAGGACGTGCAGGCGCGCCGGAGAGACCTGGTGGCGATAAACAAGGATCACGTCGTGAATCCCCATTCAAACTACTGCTTTGGAGAGGGAGGAGCAGGGACATATTCGGATGGAAAACTCTATACCCGGTCAACAAAGCGGGGTAACGTTCGGAAAATCCTTGAATCGCTTGTCATCCATGGTGCACCTTCTGAAATACTCTATGACGCCCATCCGCACATTGGCACGAACCGGTTGCCGCAGCTGATCCAGCAGATCCGGAGTACAATTCTGGAATGTGGCGGTGAAATTCTTTTCAATACGCACGTGACTGATTTTGTAATCGCTGGAGATCAACTCCAGGCAGTAGTGACGGCCACCGGTGAACAGATTGCAGCGGAATCTTTCATCCTTGCTACCGGGCATTCTGCGCGCGATGTCTTTGAACTGCTGAGTAAGAAACAGATTCTGATTGAGCCAAAACCTTTTGCTGTGGGTGTCAGGGTGGAACATGAGCAAAAGTTGATTGACTCTATCCAGTATCACTGTACCGGGCCTCGTGATCCGTACCTGCCCGCGTCCTCGTATGCGCTCGTGTCGCAGGTTCCGGCCCGCGGGAAAGAACGCGGTGTATTTTCCTTTTGTATGTGTCCGGGCGGGTTTATCGTACCTGCAGCGACGGCTCCCGGTGAGATAGTGGTCAACGGAATGAGCCCTTCCCGCAGAGATTCCCGCTTTTCGAATTCAGGAATAGTCGTGGCCGTGGATCTGGCTGATCTGGGCTCCTACGCCAAATATGGGCCTCTGGGCGGGGTTTATTTCCAACGGGACATTGAGCAAAAGGCCTGGGAGGCAGGTGGCAAGACGCAACGGGCTCCCGCCCAACGGCTCCTTGATTTTGTGAATGGAAACGCCTCGTCCACCTTGTTGGACACTTCGTATCAGCCCGGGCTGACTTCCGCGAATCTCGCCGAAGTCCTGCCGTCCTTTGTTGCGGAGAGCCTAAAAACCGGATTCAGGAACTTTGGAGTCAAGATGAAAGGGTATGTAACAAACGAAGCGCAGGTGGTGGGAGTGGAGAGCCGCACGTCGTCGCCGGTTCGGATACCACGTAACCCGGATACGCTGGAGCACCCTCAGGTGTGCCGCCTTTTTCCGTGTGGAGAAGGAGCGGGATATGCCGGAGGGATTGTGTCCGCGGCAATCGACGGCGAGCGTTGCGCGGAGGCATTAATTAACAAATACGTTCATGAGTAGAAAAACCATCATCATTGGAGCCACACCGAATCCATCTCGCTATGCGTTTATGGCAGGCGAAATGCTTTCTGATTACGGTCACACAATTGTGCCGCTGGGTATTCGTAAAGGGGAGGTTGCGGGAAAGGAAATTCTGGATATTCGAACTTCTCCATCCATTGACGAAGTGGATACCGTTACACTTTACGTCGGCCCCAAAAGACAACCGGCATTGTATGATTACATCGTGGGCCTAAAACCGAAGCGCGTCATCTTTAATCCCGGCACGGAAAACCCTTCGCTCTATGAGAGACTTGATGAAGCCGGTATTCCCCACCTGGAAGCATGCACGCTGGTGATGCTTCGGACGGGCCAGTATGAAAACGCGTGATCAGTCAACAACGGCGCTCATGCAAACCAACTTCCATTGCCCGTCTTTTTTCTCGAGGACGCGGATCTGACTGGTTTCGATGACCCGGTTGTTGTTGTCTTCGCGCTGCCGGAACCGGATGTACGCTCCGTTTTGATACACCCGAATATCCTGCCACTGGTGGGTCACCCGGGATCGAGACGGCCGCTGAGTTTTGAAATATGCATCAAACGTCTTTTGGATATTTTCCCATCCGTCGATGAATTGAGTGCCCGTGGAATCAGAGAACGACCAGTAGGCATAGGTAACGGGCATCCAGGTTGAAAACCATGTTTTCTGGTCAACACCGAGGTATGCTTCCGTTTCCTTCATGATCGCCTGTTTGATTGCGGCTTCGTCCTTGCTTTGTTGAGACTGACAAAATCCAGGCTGCCAAAAGGTGAATAGGAGGAGAGAACAAACCCCCAAAATCCTTGAAATTCCTTGCATGTCTCAAGGTAGGGAAATCGGAGAAACAATTTCGGTGTAATTAGGCGAAATAAGATGACGTTTGTCATGAATGGACAACCAGCTTCTTGGTACATTGGATGACAACAAAAACTCACGGTTATGCTTACGGATGAAAAGTTGATCCGCTCAAAGGATCTTTTGGTCCCTCCGGATAAGGACGTTAAGTTGAAAGACTACAGCACCAAATACGAGGGAAAAGGGTTGAATAAGAAGGATTCTGCACTTCTTCTGGAGAACGGCAGAAAGGACCTGGCAGAGATCCAGGATAAATTGTATGCACACAACCGCTATTCTGTCCTGATCATCTTTCAGGCAATGGATGCGGCCGGCAAAGATGGGGCAGTCAAGCACATCATGTCGGGTTTTAATCCACTTGGTGTAAAAGTGTACAGTTTTAAAGCGCCGAACAGCCACGAGCTTGATCACAACTATTTCTGGAGGCATCAGTTGGCATTGCCGGCTCGCGGGGAAATCGCCATTCACAACCGGTCGCACTATGAAAACGTGTTGGTGACACGGGTCCATCCGGAATTCATCCTCAATGAGAATATCCCTGGCGTGGAATCAATCAAGAGCATTGACAAGGCCTTTTGGAAAAAGCGGTTTAAGCAAATCCGGCGCTTTGAAAAGAACCTGGCCGAAAATGGAACCATCATCATGAAGTTTTTCCTGAATGTCTCCCGCAAGGAGCAGAAGAAACGTTTCCTGGAGCGGATCGATGACCCCTCCAAGAACTGGAAATTTTCACTGTCCGATTTGAAGGAACGCGCCTTCTGGAATGATTACCAGCACGCATACGAGGATGCCATCCGGGAAACCTCAACGAAATACGCACCGTGGTTTATTATTCCAGCCGACGACAAGTGGTATTCGCGGTTGGCCATCGCCGCGATGATTCGACGCCAGTTTGACAGGCTTGACCTGCGCTACCCGATTGTGAATGAAGCCCAGAAAGCGGAGTTGCAGAAAGCCAGGCTGAAGTTGATGACCGAGGACGCCGGGAACGGAAAGATGGAGATTGGCAAGGGCCGGAAAGCGAAGAAAAAAGACAAGAAAGGCAAAGGGACTTTGAATGAAGTGTTGCCTTCTGACAATTAGTTTCTTTCGCGTGGTGGGATTGTAATGCCGGATCGGAACGTGTTGGGCAGGCCTCACCGTTTGCTGAAAGCAGTCTTTTCCGGGCTCATCCCGGGCTTCCTCCCTGCATGCTTGGAGTCTTCTTGGTTCATTTAAACTCACCGCTCATTCACGCATGCTTACCGGCTGTTTTCCGATGTGGAAAATGGCCCTTTTTTGACTCAAAAATGGGGCCTTTTCAGGCGAATTTCTGGCGTCGATTTTAGCCCGGGTAAAGGCAAAAAAATACTTCTTGGATCGGACTTAAAAATGCTGTTTTCATGGTCAAAATCCTTATTTTTGACCCCTCGTAACGAATTGAAATGACTACAGAAAAGTTGAAGAAGGCCGCTGAATATTCAGCAAGTAATATACAGGTTTTAGAGGGTCTGGAGGCGGTGCGGAAAAGACCCGCCATGTACATCGGGGATGTAAGTGTCAGGGGTCTCCACCACCTGGTGTGGGAAGTGGTCGACAACTCCATCGACGAAGCCCTGGCCGGGTTTTGTGACGAAATCCGCGTGACAATCAATACCGACAATTCCGTTACGGTTGAAGACAACGGCCGCGGTATCCCGATCGACTTGCACATCAAGGAAAAGCGATCCGCTCTGGAGGTGGTAATGACTGTCCTTCATGCCGGCGGGAAGTTTGACAAGGATACATACAAGGTCTCCGGCGGGTTGCACGGGGTCGGCGTTTCATGCGTGAATGCCCTGTCCATCATGCTAAAAGCAACGGTTTACCGCGATGGCAAGATCTACGAGCAAGAGTACAGTAAAGGAGTACCCTTATACCCTGTTCGGGAGGCCGGCCACTCTTCGAGAACCGGTACCACCATCGACTTTAGACCGGACAGCGATATTTTTCAGGTGTTGGAATATAATTATGTCACGGTCTCAGTCAGGCTGCGGGAGCTTTCCTTTTTGAACCCGGGCATCAAGATTATTCTGATAGACCTTCGGGAAAAGGACGAGCAGGGAGCGCCTCGGACCGACACTTTCTTCTCCGAGGGCGGCCTACGGGAATTTGTTCAGTATATGGATGCTACCAGGGAAAAGCTGATTCCCGAGCCCATTTACGTTGAAAGCGATAAAGGCCCTACGCCGGTCCAGGTAGCGATGAGCTACAACACTTCGTTTAGTGAGAACCTGGTTTCGTATGTAAACAACATTAACACCCATGAAGGAGGGACACATGTCGCAGGTTTTCGAAGGGCGCTGACGCGGACCCTGAAGACATATGCCGATAAGTCGGGACTACTCGAAAAGGCGAAAATTGAAATCAACGGTGACGATTTCCGGGAAGGATTGACAGCGGTCATCTCTGTGAAAGTCGCAGAGCCGCAGTTTGAAGGGCAGACGAAGACGAAACTTGGCAACTCGGAGGTAATGGGGGCTGTCGATCAGGCCGTAGGGGAAGCGCTTCAAAACTTTTTGGAAGAGCATCCCAAGGATGCGAAGATGATTGTAAATAAAGTGATTCTGGCTGCCCAGGCCCGCCATGCGGCCAGAAAGGCACGGGAGATGGTCCAACGCAAGAACGTGCTGAGCGGCACCGGATTACCCGGCAAACTCGCCGATTGCGCAAGTACGGACCCGGCTGCATCGGAACTATACCTGGTGGAAGGTGATTCAGCTGGCGGTTCAGCCAAACAGGGCAGAAACCGGCATTTTCAGGCCATCCTGCCCTTGCGCGGAAAGATATTGAACGTGGAAAAAGCCCAAGAACATAAAATTTACGACAACGAAGAGATCAAGAACATGATTACCGCGCTGGGCGTAAGCTTCGGCACCGCAGATGATGACAAGGCACTCAATCTGACCAAACTGCGGTATCATAAGATTGTCATCATGACCGATGCCGATGTGGACGGGAGCCACATCCGGACATTAATTCTAACCTTCTTTTTCAGGTACATGAAGGAACTCATTGAGCAGGGATATGTGTACATCGCCCAACCCCCATTATACCTGCTGAAGAGAGGCCGTGAAGAAAAGTATTGCTGGACGGAGCAGGAACGTGATTTGATAATCAAGGAAATGACCCGTGATGGGAAAGAGGATAGCGTCAACATTCAACGCTACAAGGGATTGGGTGAAATGAACCCTGAGCAATTGTGGACTACCACCATGGATCCGGACAAGCGCACCCTCAAACTGGTCAATATTGAATCGGGGGCTGAAGCAGACCATCTGTTTTCCATGCTGATGGGGGACGAGGTCGCACCGCGAAGAGAGTTTATTGAAAAGAACGCCAAATACGCGAACATCGATATTTGAGGCAAGCCGTTATGGAAGATGGACAGGACGAGGTACTAGCGGAAGTACAGCAAGGGGTCATTCAACAGATTGCGGAAAGTAATTACATCAGCCGCGACCTGAGTTGGCTGAAGTTTAATTACCGGGTGTTGGATCAGACGTACAACACGTCGCGCAGCATATTCGACCGGATGAAATTCCTTTGCATTACGTCCTCCAACCTCGACGAATTCTGCACCATCCGCCTGGGCAGCTTGTACAACTACCTGGATTTTGGTAAGGAGCGCCATGATTACAGTGGATTGCGCGAGCTTCCGTTCCGGACAATCCTCTTTCAGGAAGTTCAGAAATTCCTCAGTGACCAGCATTCCTATTTTGTAAGTGGGCTGAAGCCGCATTTCCAGGAAAACGCATTCCGGCTGAGTGAGTATGAGTTCCTGTCGGTCGCTGATAAGGAAAGGGTCGACCAGTATTTCATGCGAACGATCTACCCGATGCTCACGCCCATGATGTTCGACAGCTACCATACGTTCCCCACGCTGAAGAACAACCGGCTTTTGGTTGGCGTGGTTACAAAGGCTCCCGGCGAGTCGATACAGCATCAGAAGGCATCGTTTATACAGATTCCAAGCAACATTGCGCGATTTTTCGAGATCCTTCAGATGGACGGCATGATCTCTTTCGTGCCGATCGAAGACATCATCCGTCACAACATACACCACCTTTTCAGGAACGTGGAAGTCCTTTCTGTCAGCCTTTTCCGTATCAGTCGGAACGGGGACTTTACCCTGGAGGAGAGTGAGGATATTGAATCTAACTTTCTCGAGGAGCTCAGACGGAAATTGCAAACGCGGAGGACGGGCCGGGTAGTACATATGGATGTGGTAGACGGAGCGGATCCATGGATGGTTCGCTTGTTGAAGATCCAGTGGGATCTTGACGAGTTGAACATTTTCACCGTACCCCGTGAAAGCCTACTCGACTTTGCCGGGCTGAACCAGATAATCTCGCACAAGGAGTTCAAGGATCGGCGGGTTCAAGCGCGCCCATCTATCAAACCGGTTACATTTCCGGAGCTGGGCACCCGCGACCTGTTTGAAGTGCTCAAGGAGCGGGACATCATGCTTCAGCATCCATACAATTCCATGGAGCCTGTTTTAGAGCTTTTGGAGAAGGCGGCAGATGATCCGCTAGTACTCTCCATAAAGATCACGATTTACAGGCTGGCCAAAGAGTCGCGTGTAAGCGCTGCCTTGCTGAAGGCGGCTGAGAACGGCAAGCACGTATCGGTCTTGTTTGAGGTAAAAGCGCGTTTTGACGAGGAGAACAATCTGCGGGAAGCACAAAAGCTCCAGCGTGCAGGGTGTTTCGTGATTTATGGCTTTGGGGCCCTCAAGACACACACGAAGCTGTTACTGATCGTTCGGCGCGAACCGGATGACGTGGTCTATCGGTACGTCCACATCGCGAGCGGCAATTACAACGAGGTTACGTCGCGTTTATACACCGACATCGGACTATTGACGACGAAGGATACGTATGCCAGCGACGTATCTGAATTCTTCAACGTTATCACCGGTCACTCTCAGCCGACCAGTTACCGGAACCTGATCACATCCCCGCGCGACATGCGGGCGGAACTTTGCCGGCTGGTTCGCGCCGAGGAAGAAAATGCGCGTAACGGCCTGCCTTCAGGTATTGTTATAAAGCTCAACTCTATACAGGATAAGGAATTCATTGACGCCTTGTATTCCGCCAGCCAGGCTGGAGTACCGATCAAGCTGATTGTACGGGGAATGTGCTGCCTTCGTCCAGGCAGACCCGGACTCAGTGAAAACATTGAGGTAATTTCCATCGTTGGCAATTACCTGGAGCACTCCCGGATATACTACTTCCACAATGCCCGGAAACCGAAAATCTATATTGGCAGCGCCGACGCCATGGTACGGAGCTTTGACCGAAGAATTGAATCATTGGTGTTGTTGGAGCAGGAGATTCTTCAAAAGCAGTTGATGAATGTGCTGGTCTACAACCTGCGCGACAATGTCAACGCGTATACGATGAATGAAGACGGCAGCTATGAAAAGAAGGCGCGGAACGGAGATTTACCCTTTGATATACACACTGAATTCTACAACGTGACGCGGGAAACGATTGAGGCCGTTCAGCTATTCCCCTAGCTACCGGACCCGCGTAGTCTTATTTCCCTGGGATTGATCCTCGGCGTTGACAAACGTAACCTTCTTTTTCATTCGGTTCTTCTCAAGCAAGTGAAGCAGAATCCCATCCTTTAGCCCCACCTCAGGCACCAGGATGCTCTTGGAGCGCGCCCAGGTCATAACTTTCAAGTAGATATCACTGGCTGGCAGAATGACGTCGGCCCGGTCCGGGTTCATCTGGAGTTCATAAATCCGCTCCTCCATGGTATGCTCCTCAATCATACGGCAAATCTTTACGATTTGCTTTTGGGACATGGTTTTTCCGGTCTTTACCTTTGCCAATTCAAAGATCTTGCTGATGTTTCCTCCGGTACCGATGGCGGTGACCTTGCCAAACCGGAGCTTCACGTTTGTCTTTACCCATTTTTCCATTTCCAACCATACCCGGGGTGAATCGTGGTGTTCGAGGACACGCACCGACCCCACCTTGAAGGAGCGGGTCTTGATTTTGGTGCCGTTGGCAAACAGGTTTAACTCGGTACTACCACCCCCGACATCGATGTGGAGGTACGTTTTGGTCCCCAGAAAGGACGAAATCGCCTTGTTGATGAGCTGCGCTTCCATTTTGCCGTCGATAACATGGATGTCGATGCCGAGTTGATTCTTGATGTCGCGTACGAGCGCCGGCCCGTTTTCCGATTCACGCATAGCAGAGGTGGCGCAAAACATCCAATGATCAACTTCGTAAAGCTCCAGGAGGAGCTTGTAGGTACGCATCAGCTTCTTGAATTTTGCGATGCTTTCCTTGCTGATCCGGTTGGTTCCGAACACATCGTGTCCTAACCGCAGTGGAAACCGGACGTACTCGAGCTTTTTGAACAGGATCTTGTCTTCGCGCTCCAGGACGCTGGAGACCTGAAAGCGAATGGCATTGGAGCCGATGTCAATTGCTGCAAGCTTCATATCGGTAGTTACAAAATAAGCGTTTAATCATGGATAAAGGGCTGACGGCAACCATAAAAACAGCCTTATTTTTTATTTTTGTCAACTTATTGAGTTTCTTTGCTGTGCTTATCCAGAAAGACCGAGGGACTGGGCCCTGTGAAGTCTTAGCAACCCGCCGCTGCGGGTGCTAACTCCCATCCTGACGCATGTCGGGAGAAGATAAGCGGCCAATCGGTACGGCTCTTTCTGGATGACGAAAACGAAAATGCCAGAAAGCGTGAACATTAAAGAAATCCTGACCAAGCGAATCATGGTGCTCGACGGCGCCATGGGTACGATGATTCAGCGTCATACCCTGGAAGAGGCTGATTTTCGGGGAGAGCGCTTCAAGGATCACTCCCATCCGCTCAAAGGGAATAATGACCTTCTTTCCCTCACCAGACCCGACATTATCCGGGATATCCATAGGCAATACTTTGAGGTAGGCGCCGACATTGCGGAGACGAATACGTTCAGCGCCACCCGTATTGCGCAGGCCGACTATCACCTGGAGGAAATTGTCTATGAACTCAATTTTGAATCGGCCAGGCTGGCCAGGGAAACGGCCGACGAGATGACTGCCAGGGAGCCGCAAAAGCCACGGTTTGTGGCAGGGGCCATGGGCCCAACCAACAAGACAGCCTCTCTTTCACCGGATGTAAACAATCCAGGATTCCGGGCCATCTCCTTTGATGAGTTGCGGGAAGCTTTCAAATTGCAGGCAAAGGGATTGATGGACGGCGGCGCTGACCTGCTTTTGCTGGAGACAATCATTGATACATTAAACGCAAAGGCTGCACTTTTCGCCATAGAGGAATTATTTGAGGAGACCGGCAAGTCTTTGCCGGTGATGGTTTCCGGAACAATTACCGACGCCAGCGGAAGAACGCTATCCGGGCAAACTACCGAGGCATTCCTGATTTCGATTTCGCACGTGCCGCTGTTGAGCGTGGGTCTGAATTGTGCGCTAGGTGCCAAGGCCCTGCGCCCATACTTGCAGGTATTGAACGAGCAGGCCCCATTTTTTACCAGTGCCTACCCAAACGCCGGGCTGCCCAATGAATTTGGCCAGTATGACCAGACCCCGGAGGAAATGGGGCTCCAGATCAGAGAGTATCTGGAGGAAGGGCTGGTCAATATGGTTGGCGGCTGCTGTGGCACAACCCCCGAGCACATCCGTGTCATCGCGGAGCTGGCGGCGAATTTTAAACCGAGGGAGGTACCTATTCATGCGTGAGCCGATTTTGAAACTCAGCGGGCTGGAGGCCGTCCACATCACTGCTGCTTCTAATTTTGTCAATATTGGTGAACGTACCAACGTCACCGGATCGGCTCGATTCCTCAAGCTGATCAAAGAAGATAAATACGATGAAGCGCTGGAAGTCGCGCTCGATCAGGTGCGCGGCGGAGCGCAGGTGATCGACGTAAACATGGACGAGGGGATGCTTGACTCGAAAGCGGCCATGGTGAAATACCTGAACCTCATGGCTTCCGAGCCGGAGATAGCACGGATTCCCGTCATGGTCGACTCATCGAAGTGGGAAGTGATCGAAGCAGGCCTCAAGTGCCTTCAGGGCAAAAGTATCGTTAACTCCATCAGCTTGAAATCCGGCAAGGAGGATTTTGTGCGGCAGGCACGGCTGGTGAAACGGTACGGAGCAGCGGCCGTCGTGATGGCCTTTGACGAAGCGGGGCAAGCCGATACGTACGAACGACGAATTGAAATCTGCAAGCGTGCGTACGACATCCTCGTAGGGGAGGTGGGCTTTGCACCCCAGGACATCATTTTTGATCCAAATATTTTCCCAGTTGCAACGGGGATTGAAGAGCACCGCAACTATGCGATTGATTTCTTCCGCGCAACCAAATGGATTCGTGAGAATTTGCCACATGCGCAGGTAAGCGGCGGCGTGAGTAACGTGTCGTTTAGCTTTCGCGGAAACCAGCTGGTACGCGAAGCGATGCATTCAGCATTTCTATACCATGCTATCCGAAACGGGATGACGATGGGGATCGTGAACCCCACCATGCTGGCTGTGTACGATGAAATCCCTCCGGACTTGCTGGAGAGGGTTGAGGACGTTCTTCTCAACCGGCACGCCGATGCAACAGAGCGCCTCCTTGAATTAGCAGAAACTGTAAAAGGTTCAGCCAGAAAGAAGGAGCAGGATGATGCCTGGAGGGCCGAAGCGGTCGAAGCGCGTATCACACATGCTTTGGTGCGGGGGATCATTGACTTCATCGACCAGGATGTTGAAGAGGTACGGCATAAGTTTGACAAGCCCCTTCATGTAATTGAGGGACCGCTGATGGATGGGATGAATGTGGTAGGAGATCTGTTTGGAGCGGGCAAAATGTTTTTACCGCAGGTAGTGAAGAGCGCCCGGGTCATGAAGAAGGCGGTTGCATACCTTACACCCTTCCTGGAAGAGGAAAAGAGGCGCAGCGGCCAGGTGGGGAAACCAGCAGCCCGTATTCTGATGGCCACCGTCAAGGGCGATGTACACGATATCGGCAAGAATATCGTGGGGGTAGTTTTGGCTTGCAATAATTACGACGTCGTCGACCTCGGCGTGATGGTTCCGTCTGAAAAGATTCTGGAAGCGGCGAGGCGCGAGAAGGTAGACATCATTGGTCTTAGTGGGTTGATTACCCCATCGCTGGATGAGATGGTGCACGTTGCCCGCGAAATGCAGCACGAGAAAATGAACCTGCCCCTGCTTATCGGCGGGGCGACCACGTCCAGAATCCATACTGCCGTTAAGATCGATCCGTTTTATGATGGCCCCGTCATCCACGTACTGGATGCCTCCCGGTCTGTTCCGGTTGCCAGCGAACTGATGAATCCGGATACGCGCAACACCCTTCGGGCCCGTGTAAAGAAAGAATACGAGCAGCTGCGGAAAGATCACGAGAGTCGGCAAAAGGAGAAGAGTTATATATCATTGAAAGATGCACAGGCGAACAAAGTGCCGGTAAATTGGGAGAACTACACGGCCACGGTTCCGACTTTCTTGGGAAGAAAAGAGTTTCTGAATTATCCGCTGGAGGAAATCCGGAAATACATTGACTGGACCCCATTTTTTCAGACCTGGATGCTGTACGGACGCTATCCTGGAATTTTGAAAGATGCCAAGGTAGGAGTAGAAGCGCAGCGCTTATACGACGATGCCCAGCAGATGCTGGACGTAATCGTGGCAGGCAGAAAGCTGCAGGCTCATGGCGTGGTGGCATTCTACGCTGCGCAAAGCACTCCTCACGATGACGTGGTGTTGTACCGCGACAAGGCGATGGAAACAGAGGTTGTCACCCTTCATTTTTTGCGTCAGCAAAGCAAAAAAGCCCAGCAACTCCCCAATTTCTGTCTGGCAGATTTTGTGGCACCCCAGGCCAGCGGCAAGACCGACTTCATGGGCATGTTTGCGGTTACGGCCGGAGTGGGGCTGGAAAAATTGATTGAGCCGTTTAAGGCCCAACAGGATGATTATAAGGAAATTATGGCCAAAGCACTCGCTGACCGGCTGGCAGAAGCCATGGCGGAGTGCTTCCACGAAAAGGTCCGTAAGGAATGGTGGGGGTATTCTAAAAGCGAGGAACTCTCACCCGATCAGATGATCCGGGAAGACTATGTTGGAATCCGTCCGGCCCCAGGCTACCCGGCTTGTCCGGACCATACCGAGAAGAAAATTATTTTTGACCTCCTTCGTCCCGATAAAAATGCTGGTATAAGTTTGACGGAATCATTTGCCATGTTCCCTGCCTCTACAGTCAGTGGCTACTATTTTTCCCATCCGGAGTCGAAGTACTTTGGACTTGGCAAGATCGGGAAAGATCAGGTGGAGGACTATGCTACCCGCAAAGGCATGACGGTTGAGGAAGTGGAGAAGTGGATGGCGCCGGTGTTGGCCTATGGATGAGATGTGTTGCTAAAGTGTAAAAGTGCTAAGGTGCGATGGGAGTGGATTCTGAAGTTGGCGCTTACTTGATCCTGTTTTCCGGGTTACAGCAAGGATGCTTTGGCTCGTTAATTTTGAAGATTGCGCCCACGACAAGGGTGTATGGCAAAGATTGAGCGATTTGAGGAATTGAAGTGTTGGCAAGAGGCTAGGGAATTAGTAAGAATGATTTATATGGCTACAAATGTTGGGCAGATGTCAAATGACTTTACATTGAAGGATCAAATAAGGAGGGCGGCTCTATCTTCGATGAGTAATATAGCAGAAGGCTTTGGACGATTTAGTAAGAAGGAGTTTATTCGGTTCCTGGTCATATCCGCAGCCTCAGCCAATGAGGTAAAGAGCATTGCTTATGTGGCCATTGACTTGAAATACTTAAACGCGGAGGAGGCGACTCAAATCCAGCATAAAGCAGAATTGGTCAAAGCCCTTGACCTGGGCTTAATCAGGCACCTTCATAGTAGAATACAGTAGCACTTTCACCACCTTTCCCACGTATACAACTTATAACACTCAGAACCTTTCCTTCACATGAAAGTTACAGACCATATCAAAAAAGCCAACGGCAAAACCCTTTTCAGCATTGAGATACTTCCTCCGCTGAAGGGAGAGAACATCCGATCCCTGTATGACAACCTGGATCCGCTGATGGAGTTCAAGCCGCCGTTCATTGATGTCACTTATCACCGGGAGGAGTATGTGTACAAGAAGAAGGAGAATGGACTCCTGGAGAAGATATCAACGCGGAAGCGGCCCGGCACCGTGGGCATCTGTGCCGCCATCCAGAACCATTACAAGGTGGACACCGTGCCGCACATCATCTGTGGTGGGTTCAGCAAGGAGGAAACCGAAAATGCGCTCATCGACCTGCACTTTCTGGGAATTGACAACGTGCTGGCCTTGCAGGGAGACGCCATCAAGACCGAGGCGAAGTTCTTACCCGAGCACGACGGTCACAAGTACGCTTCGGAGTTGTTGGAGCAGATTGTCTTGATGAATCAGGGAAAGTTCGTGGATGAAGACCTCGTCAGTGGATCGCCTACGAATTTCTGCGTGGGTGTGGCCGGATACCCCGAAAAGCATTTCTCGGCGCCCAACCTCAAAATCGATTTGAAGTACCTGAAGCAGAAAGTGGATCTGGGGGCGGAGTATATTGTTACCCAGATGTTTTTTGACAACAAGAAGTACATTGAATTCGTTACCCTTTGCCGTGAGGCAGGAATACAGGTACCAATTATTCCGGGCATCAAGCCGATCACCACGAAAAGCCAGGGAAATATTCTGCCACGAATATTTCACATTGATTTGCCGGAGGAACTGGCGGACGAAGTGGAGAAATGCGTGGACAACGCGGCGGTGAAGCAGGTGGGAATTGAATGGGCCGTGAAGCAGTCGAAAGAACTGATCAAGTTTGGCGTGCCCACACTGCACTTTTATTCTATGGGTAAATCAGATCCCATCTATATGATCGCCAAAGAGCTATTCTAGAAGAACAAAAAAGAAAAGGCCGCCCGTTTCCGGACGACCTTTTCAAGGTTAGGATTGCCAGTGTCCGCTAGGGATTTGCCGGCAATTTTGTCGCGGTATAACTCGAAAGCTTTGCTTTAGGGATTACCGTTCCTGTGAAGCCCGTGTTTATAGCCTCGATAAAAATGTTCGCCGTGAAAGCATTTCCTCTGTTATTCGGATGAATACCATCTTCAGACCATGCTCCCGCCGGAGGGGCAAAGCTGGGGACAATGGTAACTCCATCAGAGACCATTGCCTTAGCGGTCACGAAATCACTATATCCTTTTCGGACGTCTGCGAGGACAAGGCGACCGCCGCTTCCGGCTACGGCGGCAGCGATGGCTGTATTAAATTCTCCGGTCCTGGTAAGAATGGCGGCAGTTTCCGAAGGCGTAAGAATATATTGATCAGACACAGGATAGCTTACACCGAAGACGGCAGTGGAAATTCCGCTAAAGCAAGTGCCCAGGATTGACCCGGCAGCCAGGGGTACCAAGTCTGTCGATGTTGCCTGACGAGCAAGCTTAAACGGCAACAATCCTGTATACGGGCCAGTCATGTAAGGAGATAGATCGGTTAGTCCGGTCGTAGGCGTTGAAATGGGACTTGTAGGAGCAACAGCGTCGTCAGAAAGTAGGACGCCATTTTTGCCCGCTATGTAAGTCAATTTGCGTTTATCACGTTCCCCGGCTGTAATAATACTGGCACCAACCATACCATCCAGGAAGGCATTATAATTAACCGCAAGATTTGTGGTCGCTGACGCCGCAGATGCTGCATCCAGCGTAATTGTATTCCATGGAACGGTATAGAAATAGGGAAGGCTGGTGAAGTCCGGAATATTCCCTACAACCCCCTTGAACGTAGTACCGGCCAACAGAGCGCCAATGGCAGCGTTATATTGTCCCGTAAATGATGCAGAAGCAGTCATCGGAAAAGTTCCAGCTGTTACACCATCAGCGCCGGTAGCAGCGTATAGCAACACATCCTCAAAACCCAGCCAGATCAGGTAAAATGTACCAGCAGCAGTCTTGGCATCACCGATTATAGTGGACCCGGAACCCGGTGCTCCGGAAGGACTCTTCACAACGGCAAATCGTGAAAACAATACACTGTATGCCGGGTTTGCGTTCTTGGGAACATTTGGTCCTCCCGTTGCTTCGGCCAACGTCTGTACAAGATAAATTAAAGGAACACCATAGTTATTCAGCGTTGTTTTCGACCCGGAAAAGTCGGCAGGATAATCTGCCGTGTTATAGGGCGCTGGGAGAGGAGGTGTGGTGACAGACGCTGGGCAAGTTACCGTGGAACCAGGAAATCTTGCAGGGTAGGGCGCTGCCGTTCTTGGACCTGACGGACCGTCCGGATCAAACAGAATCAATCTTCCCAGAGTGAAAGCCGGAACCTGGTCAACGGGACTGGCATAAACAGAAGAGATGGGATTGAATCCGTTTACCGAACCAATATCAGGCTGATTGAACGTAGTAGGTCCGCCTACAGACTCCAATTGCTTGGCAATAATCCGGGGCATGGAATTAGCCTGGCCTTCATTGAAGAGGGCCTGCGCCTGCATTCCTGCCACAAGTCCGTTTCCAATAGAAACGAATTTGGTAAAGTCCAAGGTCCCCTTGGAGGGAGTTGGCGGTGTCGTCGTTGCCGGCGGCTGACGCACAACGAGCTCCTGCTTGCATGAACCAACCAGCATGGCGGTTATCAGGGCTATATAAAGATATTTTAATTTTTTCATATCTGTAATTGTTAGAATTATCTGCGGTTAGTTCATGAACTCATCAAACGTAATAGAGATGTAGTACTGCTGTCCTACAAGAGGAGAGCCCAGGTTGGTGCGGTAGTCGCCTCCACCAAGGTTGGTTCCTCCCAGTTTGAATACAGACTTGATGGACGACACCCTGTAACTGACCGCAGCATCGATCACGCCGAATGCTGGAACCATCCAGTCTCCATAAGAGGATTGCCATAGGAAATCTGTCTGGTACCTGTAGTTGACGTTGACAGCCATGTTCTTGGTGATTTTGCGGTTGCCGACTCCGACGGAGAAGCGGTTTTTCGGGGTGTTGAATCCTGCCCTGAAATCCACGTCTTCATTGGCGACGTAGTTGGCAAAATTGTAGTTACCGTTGATTGTGAAATCGCGCGGCAAGTTGTAAGAGAGGCCGAGACCAATACCAAATGATGTGACATCACGTGTGGAGTTGGAATACGCCGAGAACAGCGTTCCTGCAGCGAGTGGTAGTGTCTGATGCGTGGTCGCTGCTTTGCTGCGAATCTGCGCACCGCCGATGAATCCTGAATACTGAGTATAGAATCCATTGAGATCGACGAGGACCTTCTTGGCAAAAAGTCCTTTGTAACCGACTTCACCTGACACGAGTTTTTCAGGCTGAACGTAAGCAACAGTAGCGGTTTGCAGCAGTGCCTGGTTGCCTCCGGTAAGTGCACCGGTCGTGCCATTGACACTTCCGCCCGATGCCACATAAGCCAGGTAGGATGTGTTGGAGTAAGCGCCGCCGTTATGAATGCCGTAACGCTCTGCATTCGCTTTTGTGCTTCCAACCAATGTCCCACCAGAAGACGGGAAGTAGATGAATTGTGCCTGTGTATCAGGATTCCGGAATCCGGTTTGAAACGAGGCGCGCAGGTTGTTTTCGGGATTTAATTCATATACAAATGAAAGCCGTGGAGTTACCTGACCTTCGAAGTTTTCATTCTTGTCATAGCGGAAAGAGGCAGTTGCCCTCAGCTTCTCTGCGAAGGTCTTTGCCACCACACCGTACATACCGAATTCGTTGATAGGAATGCGATTGAAGTTCACACCGTCATTCGGAGCCTCGTTGAAAATCGTGCCATTGGAAAACAGGTTATACTGCCTCCAGTTACCACCAACCTGTATGTCTGCCCAGCTGATCTTATCCATGAATTTGTAGTTACCCTCTACATGGTACAGCTTGGAATTGTCAATGAAAGAAGCTCCGCCACGTACCGGATGGGCGCCTCCGTTGGCGTCAGTCCAGTTACCGGTTGGCACCTTCTGGAAGTAGTTGGCTTTCACGGAATTTACCAGGTCTGTGAACCCAACGGTTCCGGGCTGAGGACGGTTTCTGTCCGCATAAGCCCTGGCTGCTGCCGGATTTCCAGCTGCAACACCAGGGGTATACCCCTGCATGGAAAGGAGATAATCGGGAACCCATGCAGTCGAAGAAGGACTGATGGTTTCGTTCATGAAGCCTCCGAGGGCGGTCAGGTTATAAGACTTGCCGGCATCGGTTGCGGTCTGGTAGGCACGAAGGAAGAAGTTGTCACCGCGCACTTCCACTTTATGGAATTGCTGAGTAAAGTCGCGCAGCGCATATTTTTCCGTTCCCTGGTACACAGAGCTTCCGCCGCCAAAGCGGTAGTTGTAAAGGACTTCAACCTTGTCCGTGATCCGGTAGTGCAACGCACCGTCAAACTTGACGCTCTTTGCTTCGCGGCTATCTACGAGATCCTCTTCGCGGAATCCCGTACGGGTTATAACGCCGAGACTGGGAAGAACCGATTGTAGATTGATTTGGGTTTCATCACCGTAGAGATTGAGTCCGTCAAAATTGTTTTTACCGCTCAGGTCGGTAGTCGAGTTAGGATTCAAACGATCGGTCTTGTAGTCGTTACCCAGCCAATCTTTTGCCTGCATGAGGGAGGCATTGAGTTTGAATGCAAACTTATTGTTAAATGCTTTTGCATAGCGGATGCTGTACTGGGAAAGAGGGTTACTCTGAACATCGCTTTGTTTGGTGATTCCGTACTTCACCTGGGCACTTAGTCCCTGGTAATCAAACGGGCTCTTGCTCTTCATGATGAGGATTCCATTGAATGCATTGGGTCCGTACAATGCAGAACCTGCACCGGGAATGAGTTCCATACTTTCCGCGTCCAATTCGCCAATTCCGATGATGTTACCGGTAGGGAAGTTGAGGAGGGGTGCCTGCGTGTCCATGCCGTCAACCCACTGAACGAAGCGCACGTTGGCGATCGTTGCAAAACTGCGGGTGTTGATGGCGGTGAAGTTCAAGCTACCGGAGGTCGCCTGAACACCTTTCATATTTGCCAACCCATCATAATAGTCTGGAGTAGGTGCGGCGCGAATACCCAGGATGTCCATTTTCTCAATGGTCACAGGAGATTTCAAAATGCTCTCCTCCATGCGCGAGGCGGCTACAACCACTTCCTGACCAAGCAGGTTTTGTTCCTCCATGCTGATATCAAACTTGGTCGTAGATGCATCTTTGAGCTCCACTTCCTGTGTTTTGAATCCGATAAAGGAGAAAGACAACGTAAAAGGCGGTGCCTGACTTATTGTGAGGTTGTATTGCCCACGGATGTCGGTGATTGTTCCTATGACGCGTCCTTTGACTACAATGTTCACTCCGGCTAGCGGTTCCCCTGCGGCATCTTTAATAGATCCCGAAACGGTTGTGGATTGGGCCAAAAGATTCGTACTACACACCATTACCAGAAGGAGTGGTAGCAGAGACCATTTGTAGAATTTGTTCATATGATTGTTGGTTTAGGCGCTAAATCTACAAGAATTTGTCTGAAAACAAACGATTGTTAACCGGGATTTTTGGCCCGGTACCAGACCCTCCCTCAGCCGGTTACCGGGTATCGGGTTTACCTGCCGGATTCGCGAACATGCTTGGCCAAACGTTCGCAAAGCGCGTCCATTTCAGCGGCCATAAACTCATCGCCGGTGGACGTGAGGACGCTTTGACTCAGGCCCCCCACACAATCAATGTAGAACCGCTTCATTTCGTCCACAGGCATGTCCTTGGCCCAGAGGTCAATGCGCATGGTATTCTTCTGGAGTTGATCCCACAAAGCAATGCTGATGGCTTTGGTCTCTGAAAGCCCCTCCTCGGGCTTGTCGGTGGCCTCCCATTCAATTTTTTCGGGTGTGTTGGTGTCGTCAAGCTGTATGGTAAACTGAATGGTGGATTGTTTCATTGGACCCTATATTAAATTTGCATTAAAATTTCATTTCAGGGACATTCTCCCCGATTAACAAGTGACCCGATGTAGCTTTTCTGATTTGCTCAACGGTCACACCAGGTGCTCGTTCCACCAACCGGAAGCCTCCGCCATCCATAATCTCAAGGACGGCCATGTCTGTTACAATGCGTTTTACACACCGCAGCCCCGTTATAGGGAGCGTACACTCCTTCAGCAGCTTGGAGGCACCGTCTCTGCTGCAATGCTGCATGGCGACGATGATGTTCTTGGCGGAGGCAACCAGATCCATGGCCCCGCCCATTCCCTTCACCATTTTGCCGGGGACCTTCCAGTTGGCAATGTCACCCTGCTCGGAAACTTCCATGGCCCCCAGGATGGTCAGATCCACTTTTCCGCTCCGGATCATGGCAAAGCTTTCAGCAGAGTTGAATAGCGCCGACCCAGGCATCATGGTGATGGTCTGCTTTCCGGCATTGATCAGGTCCGGGTCCACTTCTTCTTCGGTTGGGAAAGGGCCTATACCAAGCAAGCCGTTCTCCGACTGCAGCACCACGTGAAGGTGTGCCGGGATGTAGTTGGCCACCAGGGTGGGTATACCAATCCCCAGGTTGATGTACATTCCGTCCTTTACTTCCTGGGCGATTCGTTTGGCAATTCCGATTTTATCGAGCATTTCGTTCAGAAATTAAGTGATGTTGGTCCGGTTCATACTAGCTTCAATACCTAGGGTTTACTGACTGTACGCTGCTCAATTCGCTTTTCGTAGTTTGTTCCCTGGAAGATGCGGTGAACATAGATGCCCGGGGTATGAACCATGTTTGGGTCAAGCATACCGGGGGCTACCAACTCCTCCACTTCGGCAATGGTGATGCGCCCGGCGGAAGCCATGATTGGATTGAAGTTCCTCGCGGTGCCCTTAAAGATCAGGTTGCCGGCATGATCTCCTTTCCACGCTTTCACCAGCGAGAAATCGGAACGCAACCAGGTCTCCATCAGATAGACCTTTCCTTCAAACGTCCGTGTTTCTTTTCCTTCGGCAACTTCGGTGCCGACACCGGCGGGTGTAAAGAAGGCGGGTATGCCGGCGCCTCCAGCCCGGATGCGCTCTGCCAGCGTCCCTTGCGGGGTCAACTCAACTTCCAGCTCACCCGAGAGTAGTTGCCTTTCAAACTCCTCATTCTCACCTACATAGGAGGAAATCATTTTCTTCACCTGGTGTGTTTTAAGCAGGAAGCCGATGCCAAAGCCGTCCACGCCTGCATTGTTGGAAATACAGGTCAGTCCCTTCACACCTTTCCGGAGGAGGGCGGTGATGCAGTTCTCCGGGATGCCGCTGAGTCCGAATCCGCCAAGCATGAGTGTGGCATTATCCGGAATATCGTGGATGGCCTCGTCTGCGTTCTTGACTACTTTATTAATCATATTCTTGTTTGTTGAGCTCTGCGGGCGATCAGGGTCGAAGTGCTTCCAGTGCCAGTTCCTTGTCCTTATGAAGCTGCTTCTTCAGGGCTTCCAGGTCGTCGAACCGGGAGTCTGGCCGGATCAGTTTCTCAAAGAAGACCGTCAGGATTTCACCGTATATTTCTTTATCGAATTCAAAGATATTCACTTCAATGGAACGTTGGGCGGCATTCAGCGTGGGTCGGGAGCCAATGTAGAGCATGCCCCCGTATCGCTTAGCTGCATGAACAACAGTTACCGCATAAATTCCGTCTGCAGGAACCAGTTTGTAATGCGAATCAATATCAATATTTGCTGTGGGGTACCCCATCACACGTCCGAGTCTGTCTCCTTTTACAACCATGCCGGTGATGGAATACGACCTTCCAAGAAGTGTGTTGGCACCAGAAACATCGCCGGCGTCAAGTGCCTTCCGTATCGCGGACGAACTTACGGTGATGTGTTCGATGTCCTGCGCTGGAATTTCCTCTACATCAAACCCGTAGCGGGGTCCTGATGATTGAAGTTGTTTGAAACTGCCTTCGCGGTTCTTGCCAAAGTGATGGTCGTACCCAATCACCAGTTTGCGTGTGCCAATTTTCTCCATCAAAATCCGACGCACAAAATCTTCCGACGATAGCTGGGAGAACTCCTTTGTAAAAGGGATCCGTACCAGGTGTTGAATGCCCTGTTCCTTGATGAGCGCTGCCTTCTCTTCGAATGTGTTCAGGAGTTTTAACGTTTGGTCTTCCGGGTGAAGCACCAACCGGGGATGGGGCCAAAAGGTGATGACTACCGTTTCACCGGAATTCCGTCCCGCTATTTCCTTGAGTCGGGCGAGCACTTTTTGATGGCCGAGGTGGACCCCGTCAAAGGTTCCGCTCGTGACCACTGCACAGTCAAGTCGGGTAAAATCTTCTGGCGTATGGTATATTTTCATTCCCTGCATTCAACAATGACTTCTATTCTGTATTCTTTTTCGGCAGGGATTCCGCCGCTGCTATTTCTTCCAGGGTGGCTGCCTGGCTGAGGTGATAGGTCCCTATCCGCGTCCTGCAAAGTTGCGACAAATAGGCGCCGACTCCCAATTTCTTGCCCAGGTCGTGGGCCAGGCTTCGGATGTACGTTCCCTTGGAGCAAACAACGCGGAAACGAACTTCTGGAGAGGCCCAGCCGGTAATCTCAAACTCCCTGATGTCAACCGTCCGCGCTTTTAGCTCAACATGCTGCCCGGCGCGAGCCAATGAATACGCCCGCTTGCCTCCTATTTTTATAGAGGAGTGAGCCGGGGGGACTTGTTGAATCGAGCCTAGAAAGCTGCGCGTCGCATCGCGCACTGCCTGTTCCGTTGTTCCTGAAATGTCGGCGGGAGGAGAGGGTTCTGTTTCCAGATCGTAGGAGGGAGTAGTTTGTCCAAGAACAAGCGTACCGGTGTATTCCTTTTCAAGCCCTTGATAGGAGTCAATCTTCTTGGTCATCTTGCCAGTGCAGAGAATGAGCAGTCCGGTTGCCAGCGGATCAAGCGTGCCGGCATGACCGATTTTCTTGATGCGAAGGATGGAACGGAGTTTGTTCACCACGTCAAAGGAAGTCCATTCAAGCGGCTTGTTGACCAGCAAAAGCCTTTCCTCATTTTCTTCCATCACAGCATGCTGATTTCCGCACCATAATAGTAGAGCACGAGGATGATGAGCCCAACGGCGATCCGGTAGTATCCAAAAACCTTGAATCCGAAGCGAGTAAGAAACTCAATAAAAAACCGGATAGCCCCCATGGCCACCACGAAGGCAACAACGTTTCCAATGAGCAGCAGGGTGATTTCAGCGCTGCCGAATGTATTTCCGTCCAGGTAGAAAGATAACAGTTTGTAGGCCGTGGCGGCAAGCATGGTGGGGACGGCCAGGAAGAACGAGAATTCAGCCGCGGTCTTGCGGGTGAGACCCTGGCCCAGCCCGCCAATGATGGTGGCGGCGGATCGCGAAACACCGGGGACCATGGCGATGCATTGAAAGAGACCAATCCGAAACGCCTGTCCATAGGTGATAGAAGTGCCCCCCGTTGTCGCCGTGGCCGCAAACAGCCGGTCGACAAACAAGAGGATGATTCCCCCGAGAATGAGCATCCAACCCACCACATCAACCCGTTCAAGCAGCCGGTCGATGGTATTGTTCATCAAAAGTCCAAATACCGCGGCGGGGACAAAAGCAACGAGGAGGAGCCAGTAAAACTTCCAGGTTTGCCAGAACCGCTTCCAGTAAAGAACCACAACGGACAGGATAGCGCCAAATTGGATAGCCACCGTAAAGGCCTTCACAAAGGTATCTGACGAAATCCCCATGACGGCTGACCCGATGATCATGTGACCGGTGGAAGAAATGGGCAGGAACTCGGTAATCCCTTCGATGACTGCGAGGACTATCGCCTGGAATACTGACATGCGGTTTATTGCTTCGTGGGCCGGTGAAGGATCGCAAAGATTTCAACAACGAATCCGGCGAGAACGATGATGGGGCCAATGGTCAGGCCCAGCACGCCAAATCCGTGCGGTTCGGTGTCTAAGGTCATGATGATAAAGCCGACCACGAGAATCAACAGTCCACCGACCATCCATTGATAATTTTTTTTTCCAAAAGGGAGTTTGCTCATGTTAGTAAAGTTCGTCGAGAGATAGTTTCAGATACTTTTGAACGGCACGCCAGGTACTGACAACGGCAACAAAAATGCCGAGACCAAGCAGACTGCTCAGGAGAATGAGGATGCGGTCGCTGTTTTCGATGAGCTGGAGGTCTTCGATTCGTCGGTGTCCATACCGGAGGAGCGACCACAGCAGGCCGCAGGCCACGAGGCCGCTCACAGCGCCGTTGAGGACGGCCCGAAAAACAAACGGCCATTGGATGAACGAGCGTGTGGCGCCCACCAGCTGCATGCTTCGAATCAGAAACCGCTGGGAAAAAAGCGCCAGGCGCACGGTATTATTGATAAGCAGAACTACTACGAGAAGGAGGAGCGAGGCAATGCCGAGGAGGACCATCCCGATCTTTGCAATGTTCTTGTTGACAGATTCAATAAGGCTTTCCACATAATAGACCTGAAATACACCTTTCATTTTTTCCAGCCGGCTTTTTATTTCGGCAAGCTTCTGCTTGTCATGGAATTCGGGATCGATGGTTACAAGGTAGGCGTCGCGCAGGGGGTTTTCGCCCAGAAACTTTTTAAAATCTTCCCCAGTATCTTCAATGAACTGTTTTGCCGCTTCTTCTTTGGAGACAAAAACCAGGGTTTGCTTGCTGGAGTCTTTCAGGATAAAATCGGATTGGGTCAATTGTTTTTCAAGCACCCGGCGATCCTCTTTCTGAACGGTGCTTTTCAGGTACACCTGGATCTTTACATTTTCCCGTACTAACCTTCCCAATTCCTGAGAATAAATAACCAGGATGCCAAATAACCCAATGACGAAGAGGGCCAGGGTGATGCTGAATACAACACTGACGAACGGGTAACTTCCTAACTTTTTGGTTTTCACCTTGTATTCCCCTGCCATAGGGGGCAAAGATAAGAAGCCTTGCTGATTTCGGCTGAAATAAAAAATCCCCTGATATGTCAGGGGATTTTGATTTCTATCGTCCTCGATATTCCCGAAGCTTTTGAAGGAGCTTCCCGTCCCGGATGGCCTGCAGCCCTGTTATCGCCTCCTGAGTTTCATCGAGGAGGTAATAATTCTCCTTGTAGTACAGAAACACTGCGTGGCTTTCACCGTGTATTTCCAAAATCTCATACAAGTTGGAATCAAAGGGTCCGTAGAGCAGCAGTTTGCCCTGGCTGAAGTTGTAGTGCAGCGAATGCTTCTTGTCGGATGACTCCGTAATGAC
This sequence comes from Cytophagales bacterium, assembly GCA_034440075.1. Lineage (GTDB taxonomy): Bacteria > Bacteroidota > Bacteroidia > Cytophagales > Cyclobacteriaceae > ELB16-189. Next base: position 95,721 of record JAWXBL010000032.1, on the reverse strand, counting down.
TTCCAGCTTGGAAACTCTGATTTCAGTCCGTTCCGGAGCCGTGACGCCAACCGGTTCTTCCGTCTCCCTGAACTCGGCAGATGGATCCACTACCTGGATGGCCGGCTTTTGAACAGGCCTGCTGAGGCGGGGTTCGCGGGTGGTAGGTTCTTTCGTGACTTCTGCGTTTACCTCCGCCTTTACTGCGGATTCCGTATCCGCGGCTGGAGCAGCGTCGGCTGGTTTCACCGGCTCAATGATAACTGAAGGGATAGGTTCAGGCTGCACCGCCTGCGGTTCGTCTGGTTGCATAAAATAGTACAAACCAAACAAGACCACCCCGACAGATAACGCGGTGGCCGCGATCTGGCTGGCACCGAAACCGGAACCGCCTACAGGAACCTGGGATAACATGTTTTTGAGCTCCGCGATCCGTGCTTGCTGCACGCCTTTCACGACTTGTTGCTGGATGACGAACTCCTCTTTGAGCGCAGGATCTCCTGCGAGTTGATTCTCAAAAGCTGACCTTTCAGATTCGGATAACCGATTCGACAGGTAGTCGTCTATTTTTTCAAAATTAGTCATAGAGTTAGTCCAAAAAGTCGCGCTCCGAGTATTGTGATTTTATCAATTCATCAAGCTTTTGCTTGCATTTGTATTTCTTCGTTTTGGCTGTGTCTGTATTGGCAAAGCCCAGTTTGTCCGCTATATCCTGCATTGACATCTCTTCAAAATAATAATACATCAATACCTTCCTGCACGTTTCCCCCAGTTGGTCCAGGCATTTGGCGATGATCTTCTCGCGTTCCGGACCATCCAAATCCATGCTTTCCGAGGAGTCTTTTTCTTCGTTCGACAACCTCTTCTTTCGCTCGAGTTCCTTCCTCCACAGGTTCTGACAAATGCTGTAGATATAGGTACTCATTTTCGAGGTGAGTACAAGTTTCCCTGAACAAGCCTTCTGCCAAAAAACTACCAGGGCATCCTGATATACATCTCTGGCTTCCTCTTCGGTACCACTGTTGGTGATGACCAGCTTGGTCATCATGCGGTAGTACTTCTTATATATAACTTCCAAGGCCTTTTCGTCACCCTTTTGAATCCTCTCAAAAAGGTCTTTTTCGTTCATTTCCTGGCCAGATTTAAATACGCGATATGCCACGAGGGTAACCTTTTAAGTGTAATGAGTGGTATAATAAGGCGTCCAAAGGTCGTTATTTTCCGACAATCGGGAGATTCAGTCGGCCCGAAGCCATGTTTGAGTACGATAAAATGGCCCCCAGTAACCCCGAACCCTGAGTACCCCGTCTTCCACCCAGATCCGCGAGCGGTACACCCGGCCGTTCTCCGGGTCCAGGATGTCCCCACCGCTATACTCGTCCCCGGACTTCTTCAGCCCCCGGATAATCTCCATACCGATGACTTTCTTATTGAACCGGGGGTCCTCCGGGCTGCATTTCTTGCAGATGGGATCCGGCTCCAGGTTGGGCCTAGGAAAGATCCGCACCACTTTTCCGGAAACCAGTCCCCCTTCCTCGAAGATTTCAACGATGGACCGTGGTTCACCGGTGTTGTCGTCAATGGTTTTCCACTTTCCAACTACAGAGGTCTGAGCATAGCTTATTGTACACGAAAGAACCAGGTAAAGGAGCAGGCGCATCGGATATTATTTGAAGCCAAATTAACAAAAAAAGCTTCCCTTTGGGGAAGCTTTTTTCTTTCTCATCGATACGTTTAACGGACTACCGGATCTGCCTTCTCGACCGGTGCAGCATTGGCGGCCGGTGTAGTCATCATGATGTAGGTATCCTTCGTGGCCTTGGTAGCTGTCTCAACAGGAGGGACGAGCATCGGAGCAATAACAAGTGCTACAACCGACATAAGCTTCAACAGGATGTTGAGCGATGGGCCTGAAGTATCCTTGAAAGGATCACCAACGGTATCACCTACCACAGCTGCTTTGTGCGGCTCTGATTTCTTATAGTACATCTGGCCGTTGATTTCAACCCCTTCTTCAAAACTCTTCTTGGCGTTGTCCCATGCGCCGCCTGCGTTGGATTGAAAAATAGCCATCAGTACGCCGGTCACGGTAACGCCGGCGAGTAAGCCGCCTAGTGACTCAACACCGAATCCAGGCATAAAAGCCACCACGGGCGGCACAATGACTGCCATCAGTCCGGGGAGCACCATTTGCCGCAGGGCAGCCTGGGTGGAGATTTCAACGCATTTGCCGTATTCCGCTTTTCCGTCTGCTTCCTGGAATATCTTCTGATCTTCTGCTGACCAGTCTTTTACTTCTGTGTCTCCGTTTCTCTTCATGGCAGCGAGGGCGGCCTTCAGGGCGGGTATATCATTGAACTGACGGCGTACTTCTTCGATCATCGACATGGCAGCCCTTCCTACTGCACCCATCGCCAGGGCAGAGAAAACGAAGGGAAGCATTCCACCAATAAACAGGCCGGCCATCACGTTTGCCTTCGATACATCGATGGATTTGACATGCGCTGTAGTCATGAAGGCTCCAAATAAAGCCAGAGCAGTGAGCGCCGCGGAGGCAATAGCAAAACCCTTTCCGATGGCAGCCGTGGTGTTCCCTACAGCATCCAGTTTATCAGTTCTGGCCCGCACTTCCTTGGGAAGTTCAGACATTTCGGCAATCCCTCCGGCATTATCCGAGATGGGGCCGTAGGCGTCAACAGCCAACTGAATCCCAAGGTTGGAGAGCATTCCGACGGCAGCAATGGCTATTCCATAAAGTCCGCCAAAATGGAACGCGCCGATGATAGACACGGCGATGATCAGCACGGGCCACAGGGTGGACATCATCCCGACACCAAGGCCGGCAATAATATTGGTTGCCGCACCTGTGGAGGACTGGCGTACTATGGAGTTCACGGGCTTCTTTCCCATGGCTGTATAGTATTCGGTGATCAAACCGATAAGAACACCAGCCACCAGGCCAATGATTGTAGCAATAAAAATTCCTGTAGACGTGTAGAGCGTTCCCTTTTCTGGATCAGCCCAAGCGTAGAGCGGATCTTTGAACCACCACTCGGTAGGCAGCATCCACTTGATAATGAACCACGAAGCGGCAATCATGATGACGGAAGAAACGATCTCCCCCGCATTCAGGGCTTTTTGAGGGTCGCCGCCTTCGCGCACTTTTACGAAAAAAGTGCCGATGAATGACATGACGATACCAACTCCTGCCAGCACGAGCGGCAGCAGGACGGCAGACAAACCACTGAAATTGTCACTAAAGCCGGGTACCATGAAGGCGGCACCCAACACCATCGTACCAACGATGGATCCCACATACGATTCAAAGAGGTCGGCGCCCATACCGGCCACATCCCCGACGTTGTCACCTACGTTGTCGGCAATGGTTGCCGGGTTGAGCGGATGATCTTCGGGAATACCTGCCTCTACTTTTCCTACCAGGTCAGCGCCGACGTCGGCTGCTTTGGTGTAAATACCACCGCCTACGCGCGCAAACAATGCAATGGAGGATGCTCCGAATGAAAAGCCGGTGATGATCGTGATGACCTGGTTAAGGCTTGCCTGTGAATCAACCCCAAACATGGTAGAGTAAATGATAAACAGCGTGCTCAATCCGAGTACACCGATTCCCACCACGCCCATGCCCATGACTGAGCCTCCGGTGAAAGCCACTTCAAGCGCGCGTCCCAGGCTTGTTCGTGCTGCGTTGGTTGTCCGCACGTTTGCTTTGGTAGCCACTTTCATTCCGATATACCCGGCCAGTGCTGAGCTGAACGCCCCAAGGATAAACGATACGCCTACCAGCGGAGAGGATGTTTCACTGTTGGCCGTGAACGCCAGAAGGACTGCCACGCAAACCACGAAAATGACAAGTACCTTATATTCTGCTTTGAGAAAGGCCATGGCGCCTTCGGCAATATGGCTGGCTATCTTCTGCATTTTTTCAGTTCCAGGATCCTGCTTGGAAACCCATGCACTTTTCCACACAACGTAGAGCAGTCCAAGGACACCGAAGAGAGGCAAATAGTAGACTAGGTTTTGCATGACGGATTGAATCAGGTTTAAGGTTTAGTTCATTTTTTGATGCAGGACACCAAAAAGACCCGCAAATATAGAACAAGGCAAAATATTACCAAAAGTGCCCGTCAGGCGGGAAAAAGCTCCTGCAGGGCCTTCCAGAGTTTACGCTTGTTGGGTTCGCTTGCCGCCAGAACGGCCAGCGGTTCGGAGATAATCAGCGTTGTTCCGGGCGCCTCGATCCGCTCATAAAGCGCCATGCCCGGTGGAGGGTTGACAAAAGCAAGGAGCCTGGAAGGCTTCTCGTTCCACTGTGACAAATCAAAAGAGGGCTGATGTACAATCCTGAACGCGTCGGGAGAAAGTTTGGTCGCGCCGAGAATCTTGAAGAGCAAGGTCTTGTCCTCCGCTGCCACGTCGCTCCAGGGGGTGTCAAGAACGACCACCGGGGAGACAGGAATGGAATAAATTTCCTCCTGAAACAAGGCTCCAAAAATCGCTTCGTTCATCCGTTCCCTTTGATATCAAAGATAGATTTCAATTCATTCGCTTCCGACGGTTTCATTCTCCCGGACAGGATGAGGCGCAACTGCCGTCTACGCAAGGCGCCGTCATACAGCTCCTTTTCTTCTTCCGTCTCGGGAACCACTTCGGGCACCTCAATAGGTTGGCCCTTCTTGCCCACGGCAACAAACGTGAAGTAGGCGGAATGGCTGGCGGCTTTTTTTCCTTCCGGGATGTTTTCCGCCTCCACGTCAATCCGGATTTCAACCGAGGAATTGAATGCCCGTGTGACTTTGGCGCGCAGCGTTACCACATCTCCGAGTTGAATGGGGGAGCGAAAGGAAATATTGTCGACGGAGGCTGTGACCACAATGCTGTTGCAGTGCTTTTGTCCTGCAATAGCCGACGCGATATCCATCCAATGCATCAGCCTGCCGCCCATCAGGTTGTTGAGCGTGTTGGTGTCGTTAGGAAGCACCAGTTCGGTCATACTGACCAGAGATTCCTTAGGTGTTTTCTTCTTTCTGCTCATGGGGTGTGCTGTTGAAAATATTGGCTGCAGGGTAGGAGCGATCAGTCTTTCCATCCCTCTTTCCCCAGCAGGGGAACAAATGCAAACGTATCAAATTCTTCTTTCTTAATGGTGTCGTTCTTTTTCGTAAGGCGGAGCATGATTTGCTTTTCGCGATTGCCGACCGGCACGACGAGCACTCCGTTGTTTGCGAGCTGCTGGACCAACGCTTCTGGAATTACGGGCGCTCCCGCGGTTACAAGGATTTTGTCGAAGGGTGCGCGGACCGGCAGCCCCTTGGATCCGTCACCATGGAAAAAGTAGGGGTTGTATCCCAACAGAGGTAGAGATTCACGCGTTCTTTCGAATAACCGGCGGTTGTACTCGATGGTATAAACCTTGGCACCCATCTCCAACAGGATACACGCCTGATACCCCGACCCTGTTCCGATCTCCAGGATCTTGTCTCCGGGCTTTACCAGGAGCTTTTCTGTCTGGAAGGCCACCGTATATGGCTGGGAGATCGTTTGCCCCTCTCCGATAGGGAATGCCTTGTCTTCGTATGCATGGCTAAGGAGTGCATCGTCGAAAAAGGCATGTCGGGGGACTTTGCCAATGGCCTCCAGGACAGCCTCATCGAGGATGCCTTTTTGGCGCAATTTCCTGACTAATTTACCGCGTAGTCCGCGCTGCTTATAATTGTCCTCGATCATTGATTAAACCCCTAAAAAGGCCATTTTTTGCACCAAAACAAAGTTTTTTGATTTTCTTAGGAAATTTGAAACCTATGGCCCTACTTTGAGGTTCTCTTAAAAACACAGTGAGATCTATTTTGCCATAGCGTTCACATGTGTGCCTGACCCAGACAGTAGGAGTGGCCAAAAACCACGTTCTACTGGAGGGGCCGGGATAAAATCCCCCAACAATCCTGATTTGGTCCTTTTCTCCCCCTCAGAGCTGATTTAGCCCTTGAAGGCCTCTTTTGTCATGCTTATGCGTCAACAGGGGTTAGAAACCAATGAGGACAAAAGGAGCCCAATAATACGGTGAAACGAATTTTCCCTGGTTGATCATATTGCACTTCGCGGTTTGAAGCGCCAGCCGGAAATTGGGCCTGTCCTGCCGGAGGAGAATACGGTAGAAGTCAGCCATCAACTCAGCGGTCGACTCGTCGGCGACACTCCAATAGGAAACCATGATGTTGTCGGCCCCCGCATACACCAGTGCGCGAGACAGCCCGATAACGCCTTCCCCTTTGGAAAATTTTCCCAGGCCCGTCTGACAGGCAGAAAGAACGGCGAGTTCGGCATTTAGTTGTAGGTTGAATATCTCCCCCGAATAAACGTTTCCATCTTCGTTTTCCGATGATTGAAGAAAAATTCGCGACAGTTCCGGGGCTGTCTCGTCAACAATACCATGAGTAGCAAAGTGCAGGTACCGGAAATCGGATAAGGCGCCCGATTTTATCAGCTCCTCGTTGGCGGCCAATCCGGTGACTACCTTGGTGCCATCGGTAAAAAGTTGCTGGATGGTGTTCACTTCCCGTTCAGTACCGGGGAGGTCATTCAGGTTATCTTTGATTGGAAAGGAGATAGGGGCGCAGAGGAAAATGGATTGCTTGTAAACTCCGGATTTCGATGTTGATTTCTGCAGGAGTAATCCGGCAGAGAATTCATAACTGATAGCATGTTTCTTTACCAGGTATGGAAAGTCGGCAAAGGTGCTTGTTTTTTTTACACGGCCCCAGATCAGCGCTTCAAACGGCACCATGCCTAGCCGGCCCGAAGGGATGATGATGATTTCCGGTAGAGAAGGGACACCGCGGAGCAGCAACGCTGAGAGTCTTTCTGATGATTCCCGGTGCAAGTCATCTACAGAATAGTACATGCTGTTGGTGAACCCCCGGATCATCCGATCAAAATCGGAAGGCAGCGTGGAATTATAAACCCTGAATGAATTCTGTTTAATAATGAACGTGTACAGCCGCTGGTCTTTTTCGGCAAGAAAATAGCTCACCACCGCCTGCTGTTTGTTTAGTTTATGCTGGATTGCTTCGATGGAGGGCGACACCTGGTTAAACTTGAGATTGAAGTAGTCGGGGTAATCCTTTTCGAGATGCTGAATAAACGCGTTGTATTCACGGTTAGCGTTGAAAAGGTCTTCGCGAATTTTTTGCTCCGCATCGATGTCGGGGTGTTGCGACAACTTTTGGGAGAACAGGGCAATGGATGCTTTGAGACTTTTTTCGTGCTCCAGCATGTCGGATGGAATGCCCGCGAAAGACTTTGCCTCTGCGTCCGCGATCGATGCCTGGAGCACCGCCGACTTACTCTTCTCGGCAAAATAGAAGGCCACCTTTTGAAATCGGGTCCTCTCGAAGGTCATCTCACTGATTGCCTCCGCGATCCGCACGCCATCTTCGTACACTTCGTTGGCGAGCGTGCCGAGTTCCAGCTTGTCATTTTCGTTGCTGCTGCTGAAGCGAAGGTTGTCGATCAGTGAATCGCAGGAGTACAGCGTATTCAGGGCCAGCCTCAGGTCCTTAAGCCGAAGTGTTTTGCCAAAGTGTCGGGCTTCTAGCGTTTGTGCTTTTAGGCGCAACGAGTAGAGGAGGACCTTGCCATTGTAATAAGAAGTGATGGAGGGATTTCGTTCGAGTGCATCCTGGGAAAAGGCGGGTGTATTGGCCTGGAGCGCCTGCTGGGTATACGCGAGCGATTCGTCGAACTTTCCTTCTTCCTTTTTCAGTACGCCTATCTGATTGACTACGACTGCAATGTCAGAGTGCTTTTCTCCGTAGTATTTTTTGTACATCGCCAGGGCGCGCTCAAAATAGCCTAGCGCGGAGGTTAAATTTCCCATGCGCGAGTAGGTGCGTCCTAGATTAAATAGAGCCAGCGCCTGATTTGGATGTCCCTCTGGATAAATCTCTTTCCATATCTGCTCAGACAATTCAAAACTATTGATGGCGTCTCCGTACAGTTTGAGTTCGCGATAGATGCCTCCAATGTTATTGCTTGCGATGGCAATCTTGCGATGTCTTTTGCCGTGAATGCGTTCGTAGACCGTACGGGCCATCTCATAGTAATCCAGTGCCTTGTCAGAGTCGGTCTGCCCGTACACAAGCCCCAGATCATTGTAGGAGGCCGCTAAGGCTTCGCTCGTCTCACCCGCTAGCTTTTGACGGATCTGCAGGGCGATGAGCCCGTTCTCCCGGGCTTGGAAATATTTTCCCGTGCTGTTGTATACCAGCGCGATGTGCGCCAAACAAGTTGCCGCCTCCATGGAATTATCCTTTCCGGATTTCCGAAAGAGATCGAGGGCTTCCTGCAAATGCTCAATGGCGAGGTCATTTCTGGCTTTGTTCAGGTAAAAAAATCCAAGGTTGGTCTTTGTGAGCGCCATTATGAAATCATCGGGAGGGGGTGTGCTTTGAAGAACCGATTGGAGGGTGCTTTCGGCATCGTCGAGCATGCCTTGCAGGATGAGAACCTCTGATAATTTGTTGGACAGCCGGTAAGCAGTCTCACCGGTGGCCTTCGCTGCTGCGTTGGAAATAAGTTTTCGGGCGCCGTCGTAATCAGAATCGGAGATGAGCGAATCGATTGGATGAAAGACAGCCTGCTGGCCAAAGCTGCAACAGGCCATGAATTGAAAAAGAAAAAGCAACGCGCGCCTTTTCATATTCAAAACCGGTAGGAATAGCTGATGGATGAAACCAGTTCGCGGGTGAGGCCGTCGGGATTAAAATCGCGCTGGGCCATTTTATGCCCCACCAGCAGTCTGACACCCGATTGCGCATTGAAGTTGTATCCGGCAGTAAGGATCCACGAAAGTGCAAGCCCTTTTCCCTCGTTACCCTGTGCGTCCTTGGTAACACGGATCCCCTGAAAATTGGTGATCTCGTCCGATGTAATCCGGTAGATGGGTAGCAGCCCGGCAGAGAAATTGAAGCGGGAAAGGCGGAAGTTTCGTTCTACCCGAAGCATGACGTCTACTCCCCGGCGTAGGTCGGTAGCATTGTGATACCTCTTAATGTAATCCAGGGAGCCGGGATCTGTGGTGGGCCAGCGGTTCCAGTCAAACTGGTTCCCATTCGCGTTCAGCGGAATCTGTATTCCGGTCGCAATGAGCCACCTTCGGTTTATCAGGGATATTCCGGCGATAGCATCATACGTCCCCAAGCTTGTCTGGTAGTACATGGGAAGAGGCGCCCCCTGTGCATCGGTGAGGTTGGAGTTGTTGGTTGGAATCTTTCCACCTACAGAGAGATTGAGGTCAAACCGGTCGGAGCTGAAAATATTTCTTGTAAAACAAATGGAGATGTCTCCCACGGAACTTGTCTTCCCCAGCGTTCCCTGAACCGCTTGATAGGGAACTTTCAGCTGGAGTGTAGTCCTGCTGTTCAGGCTAAAATTGAAATCGAGGTTGGCAACGTAGATAACGGGGGAAAGTTTGGTTGTCCCGCGGTAGAAACTCAGATCCACTGTCCGGAGCTTAAGGGCAATGCGCTTGTTATAAGGTTGGTCCGGTTTCATGGCGCCCATGGTGCAGAAGCCGGCATCGCTGCAGCCCTGGGCAGCGGCGCGTGTCGTCAGAAGAAAAATAAAGAGAAACAGCGCTCCAACTCGCATAGTTTACCACTTCGTCAACAACGAAGGTAAAACTATCGCTCCAACTTAGGAAGGATAAAGGCGGCTAATTGACGGTGAGAGAAAAATGTTGACGAAACCGATTTTCGGTTTACATACCCAAACTCTGGTTTTCGATGGAAGCCAGTTCAATAATCTTAGCGTATTCCGCGGGATTCAGATCGCTGAAGAAATAGTGAACGGGATTCACCTGAGCGCCGTTGATGAATACTTCATAGTGAAGGTGCGGCGCTGTTGAAAGCCCTGTGTCGCCGACGTAGCCGATCAAGTCTCCGCGTTTTACACGCTGGCCATTCTTGACTACAAACATATGCATGTGCGCGTAGCGTGTGCGATAGCCGAAACCGTGATCGATTTCAACCTTCTTGCCATATCCCGTGAAACTGATCTCCACGTTATCGATGACACCGTCTGCGGCGGAGTAAATGGGCGTTCCAATCGGTGCAGCGAAATCAATGCCGTGATGCATCTTCCGTACTTTGTAGATTGGGTGTATACGTATGCCGTATCCGGAGGCGAGAACAACAGTCTGCTTTTTCGGAACAGGTTGTATGGCTGGAATAGCAGCAAAGAGTTTTTCTTTGTTGTCGGCCAGCTCAATGATTTCGTCGTGTGACTTTGATTCGATGTAAACTTTCCGGCGGAGCTTATCCACCGATTCGTTCAGTTTGACAATGATGTCCTCGTGCTCGATGTCTTTAGTCTTGATATCCTGGTAACGGTCGGCACCCCCAATGCCGGCCTCGCGGATGGAATGATCCAGAGGTTCAGACCCCAGTACTACGCGATAGATGTTGTCATCCCGGTAGGCCATGGCAGCAAGAATCTTGTCGAGGTTGTCTACTTTCTGGCGCAGGTCTTCGTAATAGAATTCCATTTCCCTCACCTCGTTCTTCAAGAGAAGTTCTTTCGGTGATTCAAAGTAGCTGCTGTACAGGAGGAGGAGGCCGACGGCCATAGACAGCGTCAAAGAGAAGATGCCCAGGGTATTCAGGAATATATCCCCAGCGGTGGTCTTTACCCGTACATACTTACAGGATTGGGTATCGTAGTAATACTTAATCTTTGCCATCTTAATCTCTTATTGAGTTGGAGGCCGGAAGGCTTTTATAACCAATTCGTTGCATTTCAAATAGGGCCATCCGAGCAAATCTAAGCAAAATGGTATTGCCGGAAAAATGGCGTCCAAGCATTGTCGAATAGCAGCTGGTTTTCCCGGCAGGTTGACAATAAGGGCTTTATTCCGAATTCCAGCCGTTTGGCGCGAAAGAATGGCCGTAGGCACGTATCTAAGGCTTTCTGCCCGCATAATCTCGCCAAATCCAGGCATCATCTTGTCGCAAACTGCGGCGGTGGCCTCGGGAGTGACATCGCGTAATGCCGGGCCGGTACCGCCGGAGGTGATGATGAGGCAGCATCCGTCACGATCGGCCATGTCCTTCATGGTCTTCTCAATCTGAACTTGTTCATCCGGAATTACCGCATACACTTTCTCCCAGGGAGTCAACAGGTACTCGCGCAACGTAGACTCAATGGCTTTTCCGGGAAGGTCTTCGTAAACACCCTGGCTTGCCCGGTCGGAGACATTGATAATTCCGATGCGAATCATAATTCTGGTTTACTTTTTGCCAGGCGATGAGACTGAACCTGACTTGTATTTGATGTTCTCCGATCGTCCCTTTTTGTATACCATTCTGCCTTGTGTTTTCCCTTTCCGCAATTCCTTCTGAGCGTCGGACGGCAGAGCGATAATTTCTTTGCAACCGGGTGAACAGCAGCCGCTAAATTTTTGAGCGCACACGGTACATTGGATAAACAGCAGATGGCATCCTTCATTCCGGCAATTGGTGTGCGCGTCGCATGCTTCGCCACATTGATGGCAAACACTGATTACGTCCGGTGAAATTCGTTCACCAAGCCGCTCGTCAAATACGAAATTCTTTCCGACGAACTTGTTTTCAAGGCCCTGTTCTTTCACCTGACGTGCATACTCAATGATACCTCCGTCCAGTTGGAAAACATTGCTGAACCCCCGGTGTTTCATCCAGGCGCTTGCTTTCTCACAACGAATCCCTCCGGTGCAGTAGAGGATGATCTCTTTGTTCTTGTGATCTTCCAGCAACTTTTCAACAACGGGCAATGAGGATTTAAACGTATCAACATCCGGGCAAATGGCATTCCTGAAATGTCCTACCTCACTTTCATAGTGGTTGCGCATGTCCACAAGGAGTGTATCCGGTTTTTCAGTAAGGGCATTGAATTCGTTGGCGGTAAGATGTGTGCCGGAATCGCCCGCGTCAAAGGTATCGTCACGAAGCCCGTCGGCAACAATTTTCTTCTTTACCTGAACTTTAAGAACATAAAACGATTTGCCGTCATCTTCGATGGCTGTGTTGAGCCGAACGCCTTGAGAGATATCAAAATCTCGCAAAGATTCTTTGAAACGCTCAAACTGATCCCGCTCCACACTGAGCTGAGCATTGACGCCTTCGGGTGCAATGTAGACCCGGCCAAGAACGCCTAACGCACTCCACGCCGTATAGAGCCGGTCTCTAAAGTTTAACGGATCAGAAATGGTGTGATACGTGTAGAACGACAAAGTCAGGCGTGACTCCTCTCTGGTCTGAAGCTGTTGTTTGAGTATTCGTTTATCAACCTTGTTGGAGAGGATTTTCATCTTTTATCCTTCATCAATGGATCATCACTTGTTTTCAGTGCTGGGCTTGAGCTGACCGCGAAGCAACTTGTTGTAATCATCGCAGCTGAGATAGCCTAGTTTGTTGCAATACGTGCAGGTCGAGTACTTGTCGCCAAAGTAGTCCTTGCGGACGACGACGGTCGAACCGTTACAAACAGGACAAACCACTTTAGCGGACGGACCGCAGTCGATGGTGTAATCCCGTGAGAGCACCTGTGCCACCTTCGCTGATTCCGATTGACGCTGAACCACAAGGGCCTCTTCTGCCTTCTTTAGCCAGGCAGCGGCGTCCTTTGAGAATTGACCGGATGTTCCCTTCAGCTGAATGTATTTTGTGAGCCAGTCCACGCTTTGTTTGTATTTGCCAAGGTGGTAGGAGTTCTTTCCGAAATGGTAGGCCAGATCGGATGGAATGCTTTTCATGTTGGCGAAAACGTATCGAAACCTGGCGTCGGCCTGCTCGTATTCCCCATCGTCTAGAAAGCGTACGGCGGAATCAAGCCGGGCGTTGACTTGACGTGCTTGCCGCAGTTCCTTTTGGGTCTCCAGCTCCTGGATTTTTTCCTTCTCCTGGGCAGTCGCCACCTGGGTTACAAACGTAAAGGCGAGCATGAACAACAGACTTCTCATTCAAACTGTTTTTTAGATAGCTGCAGCCAGTCCAGGGTTGCGTTGGCGAAAATGTCTTCTTTTGTTTTTTCCGGCAAGGATGAGTCCTCAATAAACTTGCCAATTTCCAGATCGCCCAATGGGAAAGGGTAGTCCGATCCAAGGGTAACCTTTTTTGAGCCGACCATCTTGACAACGTATTCAAGCATGGCGGGATCGTGGGTGATGCTGTCCACCCAAAATTTACCGAGGTATTTTCTTGGCTCGATCGGGTTGTCAATGGCCACGAGATCCGGACGGCAATCAAATCCATGCTGGATGCGACCGATGGTTGAAAGGAAGGAGCCTCCAGCGTGCGCGAAGTTGACCCTCAGGTTGGGGAGCCTTTCAAAAACCCCCCCGAAGATCATGGAGGCAATGGCGCGGGCTGTTTCGGCGGGCATACCCACCAGCCAGGGCAGCCAATAGCGCGTCATGCTCTTCTCGCCCATCATGTTCCAGGGATGAACCAAGATGGCCATATTGGCTTTTTCACAGGCATCAAAGATGGGGAAGAAGCGCTCTTCGTTCAGGTTTTCATCGTTGATGTTGGAACCAATCTGGATACCGACCAGCCCGATTTTCTTGCATCGTTTGATTTCAGCGATGGCCAGTTCGGTGTCCTGCATGGGGACTGTGCCCAGGCCGATGTATTGCTTCGGATATTTCTCGACGAGTTTGGCCAGATTATCATTGAGGTATTTGGAGAGGGAGGCGCAGTCGGACGGCTTGGCCCAATACGAAAACATGACCGGAATGGTACACACCACCTGCACCTGCGTATTATAGGCTGCATATTCCTTAATCCGCAGTTCCGGATTCCAGCAGTTTTCAGCGATCTCCCGAAAAAACTGGTTTCCCCGCATCATTTTCGCAAAGCCCTTTTTGTGGTGCTGGAGATAGATAAAATCACCGTACCCGAACTTCTCGCTCCAGTTGGGCATCTTTTTGGGTAGAATGTGGGTGTGAGAATCGATCTTCAGCACGGCTCAGCAGGTATAATCCGGCAAATATCGCTGTTTTTTCTCAGAGAACATTGGCCCGCGCTCGTGGCCAATCAGCGTTTCTTTTTTGCCTTTGCGGGATGCGCAGGTTTTTTCTTCCGAGAAGCTTTTGCCTTGGTATTGAAAGCCAGGCTCAAGGATATCCAGAAGTCAAAATCCTTGCGGAGCTGGTAGCCCGCCTCTTCCACGAATACAAACCCCTTCATCGGCCTGCCTGTGAAATCCATAGGTCGGCAGCCGTTCCTTTCCAACGCGTCCTCGTAGACCGCTGGATCAATGCGGCACATCATCTCATCGCCGAGAACACCCACGCACATTTTGTTGTTCACCATGAAGGTGAGGCCGCCCATCATGTTCTTTTCTTCCACGTTACGGATAGAAGCGAGCGCTCTTCGAATGCTGCTAGCAAGTTTTTCGTTGTAGGCCATGGTATGAATCCTGCTTCGGGTATCAACACGGACGAAGCAGACTTCTAATTTCCGTAGCCAACGATTGGTTTCCAAGGCATTTGAAGAAATTATCGGAAAAGGGCGATGCTAGAATCCTGAAATCACAGCCTCCAGACCAAAGTGATCAGATAAATCCAAGTGGTTTTTGTGCCAGGCTTGGCGCATGATTCGCACACGCCTTGAAATGTTGAGCGGGCATTCTTCCGTTGTTCGAACCAACACGTAATCCAGGAGAAGCCGGAATTCCTTGCGGGATTTACACAAGTCGTTGTAAGGCCGGTCCATGGTGTATTGCTGGGTCCCTTCCAGCTCGCCATCCTGTGCTTCCAGTGTTTGGAGCATGCGTTGGTACCGGGGTAACCTATCAATCATACGTTGTGTGACATTGGCTGGCAACTCAGTGGGGACTGTTTTCAGTGTGTTGAGGTCACCGCAAATCAGCTGGGCGACGCCGGGTTTTGTGTAGGGCCCGAGGAGTTCGTCATATAACTGATCATACTGGCTGTGCATGATCTCCACATCCCCGAAGGCTTGCAGGTGTGTGCCAATGACCTGAACAGGTTTACCATGGAAATCAATTTCTGCCATCAGCGCTCCCTTTCGGGAAAGTTTGTCGAAACCAGTTCGCTTTGAGTATCGAATCTGATGCGTTTCCTTAATCGGATGGCGGCTGAAAATCATTACCCCGCCGTTGGTTTTTAGGCCGATCGATCGCTTGTTCAATACGCGTGTGTGATAGGGGTAGCTAGCGGCGAGGCCTTTTGAAATGATTCGCCGGCTTCTTTTCTTAAAGAGCTCCTGGAAGACGACAACATCGTAGGGATTCTTTTCCAGTTGCTCAACAATAGCGCGGGCCCGCTTGGCTTTCCCGTTCGGGTGAACGATGACTGGAAGCATTTGGATATTCCAGGTAAGCAGCCGAAGGGAGTCTTGCCCAAATCCAAAAAGAGGTAAAAAAATCAGGACAACCAGTAGAAACCTGGATCCGCCTGACATTGGCCGCCTTATATTTCCCATCCAGCGCGGTACGTACGCTTTACAAACTGATTTGCAAGCTCAAAATTTGAAACCTTCATCGTGTCCCCATTCCAAAGCAGCTTGATACCGCGGCCGGGATAGTCAAATTCGTTTGTCTTCCCTGCACGGGGCACGCGGATATCCTGACTCCGGATAGCCAGATTGCCCATCAGAATTGCCTCGGTGAGCGGACCGGCAATTTCAAACGGAGAACTCAATTCCATTTTTCCATATCCTGCCATGCATGCCTCCACCCAATGTGCATAGTGCCCCTCCATACCGCCGGCGACGCGGCTGACGGTCTGGGGTAAGGTCACTTCCTTGTTGCGCGAGGTAGGGAGGAGCGAAGGCTCCAGGCCATAGGTTCCGCACATCATTTTTCCTTTGGTGCCGATAAAGAGAACCCCGTTGCCGTTGTCGCCAAACATTTCGTTTGCTCCGAGTTCTTCAGGACGCTCGGGCTGAATGCCGCCATCCATCCAATGCATACGTACGGCAGGTTTTCCGTTGCGTGCCGGGAAGGTGAATATGATGTGTGAGGACGGTGGCCCACTTTCAGGGAAATACCCGCGGTTGAAAGGTCCTGTATACACGGTACCGGTACTGGCTGTAACATCGGTTGGATACTTAAGATCGAGTACACGGAATGCGGGCTCAATGATGTGGCACCCCATGTCTCCGAGGGCGCCGGTACCGTAGTCCCACCAGCCTCTCCAGTTGAAGGGCACCATATTTTTTACGTACGACTTTTGGGGAGCGGTGCCAAGCCAGAGGTCCCAGTCAAGCTCGGCCGGAACAGGTGCTGTTTCGGTCGGCCAGGGAATCCCCTGCGGCCACACGGGACGATCTGTCCAGCAGTACACGGTATGAACATCTCCCAACAGGCCCGCGTTGTACCATTCGAGAAGTTGTCGCACGCCGTCGCCCGAGGAGCCCTGGTTGCCCATTTGCGTCACCACCTTATATTTCTTCGCCGCTTCGGTGAGCATACGTGCTTCATACACGTCGTGCGTAAGCGGTTTTTGGACGTACACATGCTTGCCGAGTTTCATGGCGGCCATAGCTGTACTGCATGGCTGTGATCCGGAGTTGACACACTCACCGCATCAATGTGCGTATGTTCCTTTTCCAGCATTTTACGGTAGTCCTTATAATAGACTGCTTTTGGGAACCGCTTCATAGAAGTAACAGCCTGCCGGTCATCGACATCGCAGAGGTAGGCTATTTCTGCCTTTCCGCTTTTCGCGAAATTGGCCAAGTCGCTCTGACCCTTACCACCGGCTCCAATACCGGCCACATAGATCTTGTCGCTCGGGGCAATGAATCCCGGACCACCGAGCACGTGTCGGGGGACTATGGTGAACGCGGCGGAAGCCAGCCCCAGTGTTTCCAAAAACCTTCTTCTCGTTTGCATAGAAATCGTTTTCGTTTGATAAACCTACTTCACCTCAAGAACCCTGCATCCTTCAGCATTCGTACGGTAGCACTTTAGCACCTAATATTTAACTCCATACTGATCCAGCACATTCTGCGGGACGCCTTCCCATACATTGGGACGGTTGCCCATGTAGCCCAGATCTTTTATTCCGATCTCTGACGTATAGAAACCAGTGGCCGTCAGGTCGCGCATCAAATTGAAAAAAGCAACTCCCTGTTGCATAGCGGGCTTCGCTTTGCTGGGAAACGCGATCTCGTCGACGATTTCAATCTGCTGATTCGTCGGACAATCTGAAAAGGACTTGTCAAACCGTTTCATACAGTTAATATCGAGCCACTTCAGGCCGCCCCGCATCGGAATCTGATGATGCGGCATGTCTTTCACGATAAACTCGATGAAGTCAGGAACCTTTGCATCCGTAGCACTGCCTGAAACGTCATCCCGGGGAATAATGATATCGGCGAGGACGGAGATGGTCTTCATCTCGTGATCATCGAAGAATGTTTGTGCCATCAACTCCTTGTACCGTTCGAGTTCATGGGGCTGACGGTCTGGTCCTGCGCCGGTTTGCAGTGCGGGAGCCCCTGACGTTTTCTCTTCCGGCGAACATGATTCCAGCAAGACACCCGTGGAGAGGGTTCCAACGGCAAGGGTTTTCAAATATTTACGTCTGTCCATAGATAACTTGTTTGCCGGGTCAGATGTTTTGTTTCTTCAACTCATCGATAATATACTCAGAAGCCCGCATGGAAAGAGCGAGAATGGTCCATGTCGGGTTCTTGTCGGCCTGCGATACAAAAGGCCCGCCGTCTACGACGAACAGGTTCTTGCAGTCGTGAGCCTGATTGTACTTGTTAGTTGCTGATTTTTTGGGATCGTTACCCATCCGCACTGTGCCCACTTCATGGATGATGCTGCCTGGAGATTCCAGCCCGTAACTATTCTCCTTGCCCTGAATCCCCCAGGTGATTTCGCCGCCCATTTTATGAATAATCTCCTGGAAGGTGTCCTGCATGTGCTTCGCTTGTTTCACTTCGTGGTCACTCCACGTATAATGGAATCGAAGAACCGGGATACCATACTTATCAACAGTATTGGGATCTATTTCACAATAGTTGTGCTCACTTGGAATCGCTTCACCACGGCCGGCCATTCCAAAAGAGGCGCCGTAAAAGTAGCGGTGATCCTCTTTGAAGGAAGCACCGTACCCGCCGGCGTCCTTTTGCACCCCGTTGCTTCCTGGATATTTTCCGTTGAGGCCCTGCATGCCAAAGCCGAATCCGTAACCAGGCATTCCCATACCACCCCAATATTCAATGTGGTAGCCGCGGGGAAAGTCGAGTTTCTTGTTGTCGAGCCACCAGGGCGTGTATACGTGCATGCCGCCGACGCCATCTTCGTTGTACCGCTTGCGTCCGAAAAGTTTGGGAAGTACTCCGCCCATGCTAACCCCGGTTGAGTCGTGGAGGTATTTTCCAATAACCTGGCTGGAGTTTCCAAGCCCGGCAGGATGCCGTGTCGACCTGGAATTGAGCATGAGGCGGGCTGATTCGGCAGCACTGGCAGCAAGGATCACAATCTTTGCCGATACCTGATATTCCTGCATGTCGCTCTTGTCCACATACGATATTCCAGTGGCAACACCTTGATCGTTTGTAACTACTTCCCGGGCCATGGCATTTGCAATGAGGTCAACGTTTCCTGTTTTCAAGGCCGGTTTGACCAGGACCGAGGAGGACGAAAAATCACCATACACCATGCATCCGCGGTTGCATTGATTGCAATAGAAACATGCCTTCCGGTCGTTGTTGCCTGGAAGTGGCTTGGTGAGAATGGAAAGGCGGGAGGGAATGACGGGAATACCGATAGACGTGGCGGCGTCCTTAATAAAGAGTTCGTGAAGCCGTGGTTTAGGAGGAGGAAGAAATATTCCGTCCGGTTCGTTAGGAATATTTTCGATAGAACCAAAAACACCTATCAGCTTGTCTACTTTGTCATAATACGGGGCAACGTCGTCATAACTGATCGGCCAATCGTCGCCGAGACCGTCTATACTTCGACGTTTGAAGTCTTTGGGGCCAAACCGGAGTGAAATCCGTCCCCAATGGTTTGTCCGTCCTCCCAGCATGCGGGATCTGAACCAGTCGAATTTTGTTCCGTTCTTGTGTGTGTATGGCTCGCCTTCCAGCTGCCAGCCTCCGTATGCTGCGTCGAAGTCTCCAAACGACCGGGCTTTCGTTCCTGCCCCACGCCGCGGGGACTCCCATGGCCATTTCAGCTGGGTAATATTTTTTGCCGGATCATACATGGGGCCGGCCTCCAGCATGACTACTTTAATTCCGGCGTTAGCAAGCACATAGGCGGCCATGCCGCCTCCGGCTCCCGAACCTACGATACAGACATCGTATTTTTTAGGCTGCTTTTTGATTTGGAATCCCGACATGAAAAGTTTTTAAACGGAAAATATGTCTACCGTTTAAATGTAGATTTTATTTTCCCAAAATGGAAAGTAAAAAAAGGGGAACGGTTACTTTTCCTTTTTAGGAATGGGATCATATCCGCTGGTGCCCCAGGGATGACAGCGCCAAATGCGCTTGGCGCCGATCCAAAGACCTTTCCGAACACCCCATTCTTCAATGGCCTCAATCGTGTATTGGGAACAGGAGGGAAGATGCCTGCAGTGCGATCCCAGCAACGGCGAGAGGGTGGCCTGATATAATCGGATCGGTATTATGAGCAGCTTCTTAAACATGTGGGCACCGCTTCCTGTTGATTCTATTCGATGGTGTAGCCAATTTCGCCGTCTTTGCCGTCCTTCAACTGAACACCGATAGCCTTGAGGTCGTCGCGGATCTTGTCTGAAAGTTGAAAATTCTTGTCCGCCCGAACCCGCTTTCTTAGCTCGATCAGCACGTTGATTGTTCCTTCAAGCAAGTGGTTATCACCCGTTGTTTCTTGCTGGAGCCCAAGTACATCTTCCATAAATCCCAGGTAGGTCTGTTTGAAAGCATGAAATACATCGGGATCCACCGTGTTCAACGGAGTGTTTCCGGATTTGAAGTCGTTGATGCGCGCTGACATTTCAAACAGAACGGCCAGTGTCCGCGCCGTGTTGAAATCATCGCTCATGTTTTGGTAGCAGGAGTCAATGAGCCCCTGGAGGGT
Source organism: Cytophagales bacterium (assembly GCA_034440075.1). Classification (GTDB taxonomy): domain Bacteria; phylum Bacteroidota; class Bacteroidia; order Cytophagales; family Cyclobacteriaceae; genus ELB16-189. The sequence goes on along the minus strand of JAWXBL010000032.1, from coordinate 75,639 downwards.
TTCGTTGATTTCCTTTTCCGGCGTCGCCTTGCCCGGATGTTCCATGGATTTGATCAGGCGTTGCGACGCAGCCAGTTTCTTAAAACCCTTTTCTGCGGCGGTGAGTGCTTCGTTTGAAAAATCGAGCGTGCTTGAAAAGTGGGATTGCAGCATGAAGAAACGAACAGTCATGGGACTGAAGCCTCTTTCCAGCGAAGGATGATCTCCGGTGTAGAGCTCATGCGGCAGGAAGGAATTTCCCAGTGACTTGCTCATCTTCTGCCCGTTCACGGTCAACATGTTGGAATGTATCCAGTACCGCACAGGTGCTTTACCATGCGCTCCCGTTGCTTGAGCAATTTCACATTCGTGATGCGGGAATTTCAAGTCCATGCCGCCTCCGTGTATGTCAAATGTCTGGCCCAGGTACTTGGTGCTCATCACGGTGCATTCGATATGCCAGCCGGGGAATCCGTCGCCCCAGGGGGAAGGCCAGCGCATGATGTGTGAAGGCGATGCTTTTTTCCACAAGGCAAAATCCACCTTGTCACGTTTCTCATCCTGGCTGTCGAGGTTACGTCCGCTTTCCATCAATTCGTCGATGTTGCGGCCTGAAAGGATTCCATAATGATGGGACTTGCTGTATTTCTTGACGTCGAAATAGACGGAGCCGTTGACGACGTAAGCCAATTCCGCATCAATCAGCTTTTGAGTGATCTGGATTTGTTCCACGATGTGCCCGGTAGCGGAAGGTTCGATGCTGGGGGGCAGAATGTTGAACTGCCGCATCACCTGGTGGAAGTCTTGCGTGTAGCGCATGACAATTTCCATCGGTTCCAGTTTTTCAAGGCGTGCCTTCTTTCCGATCTTGTCTTCCCCTTCGTCAACATCGTCCACCAAGTGCCCAACGTCGGTGATGTTTCGGACATAGCGGACCCGGTATCCCAGGAATCGAAAATACCGGGAGATGATATCGAAGGTAAGGAAGGTCCGGGTGTTGCCCAGGTGCACATTGCTGTACACGGTCGGCCCGCACACATACATCCCCACAAACCCGGGTTCCAGCGTTTCAAATCTTTCCTTTTTTCCGGAAAGGGAATTCGAGAGATGAATGGGGTATTTATCGTACAGGTTCATAGAAAGTGTTACCGTGCGAAACTAAGAAAAAGTCCTCAGGCGACTGCCTTAAACTTAATTTTTCCCACAGGAAAAATAGGATGGGATTGATCCGGGGAGCTTACAGTCCACCCTTATCGTATATCAACTGCCACAAGCTGCGCCGGGTCACTACAAAGCGGGCTTGCAGGGTCATGCCTTTATTTAGTTTGCCGGGGTACCCATTTTTCAGCTCTAAAAATTTTTGGCCGAGCGAGCACACCTCAAACATCGGTTGGTTGTTCATGATCTGTATATCGTTCGATAATTCCTTCACTTTGCCGTGCAAACAAACCCCACTGGTTGTAGTTGAAGGCGCCCATTTGCACGCACACCTCCATACCACCGCACAGCAGACCGCTGCTTCTTAGCTCCATCAACCATTAAAACAGGGGGGAGGGCAACGAACGCGATCAACGATAAAATAATGACAACGTAAATTATTTGCGCGGTGCGCGGGTGGCGGGCGAGATGGTACTCGGCGGTAAGCTCAATGATTTCTTTGGGGAGGAGGGGTGGGGAGGGCATTGTTTTGAGCCAGCTTTCCTGAACCTATAACCTGAATAAAACTGAAGGTAAATTGATCAGTGAATGCAATGCCACACCATAGAAAAAGCCATATTTCATTCTTGCATGACCAATAAATAGCCCCATCAAGAATTGAGGCAATGTAAAAATTGGATAGAATAAAAGTACGCTTTGGTTATAAGGAGCAAAATTAGTTACATGAAATAAAGCAAATGCACTGGCCATAAAATAGAAGAAATAGAAATATTTTTTTTTGATCATGGCTAACCAGGAATCAGGGAGGAACCTAAGAGTTAATAAAAAAGCAACAAGAGCAAGAGCCACTTTCCCATAAGAGTAAATATTATTAAATTCAAAAATCAGTAGTTGATCTACGGACAAACGATACGTAATGAGTGCAACTGATAAACCAATTCCTACTTTTTCTAGTCTCAATGGAAGCCGAAAAAATATCTCTTCAATGAGGGGGCCTAATAGTACAACAAATATAAACGCATAGTTTCCATATTTAACCTTGACCTTTTGATTGATCACTATAAACTGTTCAATCATTGAATAGTTAAAGAAATTGTTAATAAGTAGTTCATCTAAAAGGAGAAGCAGGAAAAACAAGGATATTGCAGCAAACAGATAGACCAAATATATTTTTGCTGTTCCTCTTATTTTGTGACCAAGTGAATCTGTTGTTGGAATAATATAGGTTGGGAAAAATATCTCCTTTAACATGTTTAGGTACCTATATAGTGCTGTCGAATGAGAAAAAAATTGGATTTAAAAACCCTAATATTGTTAGGTAATTTTCAAATACAAAAAAAACCGCATTGACAAAGCTATACGTTTTTTTAGTCCATTAATGTACTTCGTAGTTGCCAGGGAGGATATGGCACCCATCAATTACTGCGTGTGCTCTTTCCCCAACAACGTAGCCAACCCCATAGTCCACTCTATGCTATCCCACCTGGCCGGAGACCCTAACTACTAGGGTAACAGCCAATCAAACCTTTTCCAACTAGTACAGTAGGATAAATTGTCCTGTCAGGTACAATTGCTTGGGTGGGAGGTTTTTTTGGCATTGCAGACCATGATTGTCCACTGCCATAGCCCGCGTGCATTGGGCGGTAGGACTCTCCCTGAAGGCCAATTCCACCTGTAAAATAGACCTTGAAAGCCAATTTAAAGGCTGGAGTGGAAAGAAGAAGGATGCCCTGATTCAAAGAAACTGTGACAAGTTGAAGGGCTCAGCCTAGATTTGACTTCACTCTGCCCTGCAACATCCCACCGCTGTAATTTGAACTTGGCTTCCTTTCATAAATCTTTAACTTACCGGCCTAACCATTATTCCAATCCAGTTATGAAAAAAACCGCTACTATTCTCCTGAGCCTTCTTGTCACCACACTCTGGGGCCAGGTTGAGGTTCAGATGGTTGAAAAACTTAAAGCCGAGGCGGCAATTGAAGTGGAAAAGAACGCCGTCCTTGGGCAGCAGATAAATGACATGCTGTTCAGTTTTTCGGAACTTGGTTTCCAGGAATACGAAACCTTTACTTATCTGACCAACCTGTTGGAGAAGAATGGTTTTAAAATTCAGCGTGGTGTTTCGGGTATTCCTACGGCATGGATCGCCACCTGGGGTAGCGGAAAACCCGTCATTGCCCTGGGTTCTGACGTCGACTGCATCCCCAAAGCCTCGCAGAAACCCGGTGTTGCTTACCATGACCCCATCGTCGAAGGGGCCCCTGGTCATGGGGAGGGGCATAACTCCGGGCAGGCGCTGAACATCATCTCGGCCCTGGCCCTAAAGAAGATCATGGAGCGGGAAAAAATTCAGGGCACAATCATGCTGTGGCCCGGCATTGCAGAAGAGCTGGTGGGAACCAAGGCCTACTACGTGAGGAGTGGCTATTTCAAAGATGTTGATGCATGTATTTTCACCCACGTGGCAAACAATCTGGGGGTTGGATACGGAGATGCGGGGAGTAACGGGTTGGTTTCCGTGCGTTTCAACTTTGAGGGCGCAGCTGCGCATGCCGCTGGTGCTCCGTGGAGGGGCAGGAGTGCCCTGGATGCTGTGGAACTTATGAACGTAGGCTGGAATTATCGTCGCGAGCACCTCGAATTGACGCAGCGGTCGCACTACGTAATATCCGATGGGGGAGATCAGCCTAACGTCGTGCCCTCCAAGGCATCGGTTTGGTACTACTTCCGGGAGCGTACCTATTTGGACATCAAGAAGCTTTTTGATATCGGAGTCAAGGTTGCCGAAGGTGCAGCCCTTATGACGGACACAAAATTCACCTATGACATCCTCGGCTCAGCCTGGCCCGGCCATTTCAACAAGCCCATCGCCGAGGCCATGTATGCGAATATCAGGAAGGTAGGCCTTCCAGTCTGGTCTGCAGAGGATCAGCTGTTGGCAAAAGCCACCCAATTGGAATTAAAGGCACCGAATGTGGATGGCCTCGCCAGGAAACTGGACACCCTCGGACTTCCGACACCTATTGGTTCGGTGAACGTGATGGGAAGGCAGCTGATGGCCATGGGGGGTGGATCGGACGACATCGCCGATATTAGTTGGTCTTTACCTACGGTGGTGTTGAGGTATCCATCGAACATACCCGGGCTGCCCGGGCATCATTGGAGCAATGCCATCTCCATGGCAACGCCGATTGCACACAAGGGAATCGTTTATGGAGCCAAGGCGGAGGTAATGACACTCCTGGACATGTTGCTTAAGCCGGAGATCATAAAGAACGCATGGGAATACTACCGTACCGAACAAACGAAGGACCAGAAGTATGTTCCGCTGATCGGGGAGACGGATCAGCCCGCCATTTACCTCAACAAAAAGATCATGGCGGAATATGCGCCTAAACTAAAAGCAACCTATTACAATCCGCTTAAATACAAGACCTACCTGGATCAGCTGGGCATTATTTATCCAACGGTCCGTGCTGACCAGAAGGAAGCATTGATGAAATTGGAGGAGAAGTCCAGGAAATGACCTATTCGCGGCGTTATGTTTACCGGGATTATTGAAACGTTGGGAAAAATTGAAGCGATCAGAGAGGAAGGTTCCGGCCGGCACTTTCTGATCAGCAGCCAGATCGCCGGTGACCTCAAGGTGGATCAGAGCCTGGCGCACGATGGTGTGTGCCTGACCGTTACCTGTTTAGAAGGCGGATCGCACTGGACCACCGCTATCAAGGAAACCCTTTCGAAAACCACGCTGGGCAAGCTTCAGGTTGGGAGTTTGTTGAACCTCGAACGGGCCATGCTCAGCAACGGCCGGTTTGACGGGCACATTGTGCAGGGCCACATTGATCAGACAGCCACCATTCAATCGATCCGGGATGAACAAGGCAGTTGGGTCTTTAATTTCCTGTACGATCCTTCCGCCGGAAACGTAACGGTGGAAAAGGGTTCCATTTGCGTCAATGGAGTTAGTCTTACGTGTTTTGACAGCAGCCATGATTCTTTTTCGGTCGCGGTGATCCCGTACACCTATAACCATACCTCGTTTCACCAACTCAAAGTCGGGGATACGGTGAACCTGGAATTCGATATTCTAGTCAAGTATGTAAAGAAGCTGCTGGATCGTTAAGGGCCAGCCTTTCTCCAAAATTCTGAAAACCATGTAAGAAAATGGGCCGATTTGAAGAATTTCCGGTCCAGAAATTCGGGTTCTTTGTTTAAATATTTTCACTATGAAGGACCAATTGCAGAAAGTTGTTGAGGAATGCGCGCAACAGGTGATCATTCAGAACAAGGCCATTCCGAACCAATTGAATAGTGCGGCGATCCGGGAGGTCAGCGAGCAGGTGTTTGCATGCCTGAAAGATCAGGTGGAAAAAGGAGAGATGCAGGAGGTGGTTTCCCTCTTCCAGAGTTCAGCAATAAAACCAAACAACCCGGTGGTGGCAACCATGACCTCGTGTGTGGCCAGTTGCCTGACAACCAAGTTCAATATTCCAGTTCAAGACTCACAAACGGTAGCCAACAGCCTCGTCCCCGCAGTGATGAGCGAGGTGATCTCCAAGACCAATGACCCGCGAAACGTAGATTTCGACCTGCAGCAAATGATGCGCGGCATGACCGGCGACAGTTCCCTTGATATCTCAGAAATGATCAGCAACGCCCCCAGGACGACCATCGGAAGCATCCGCGATGTCTTTGGGAAATTGTTTGGTAAATAATTTCTAACTGGACTTACGCACCTTACTCTCTTTTTGCCACAGATCAGCACAGATGGATTTTAAAAAATCCGTGCAATCTCCGCCTGAATGAATTCATTCGGGCAGGTGTGGGTAACCAAAAAATAGATGCGTAACTCCAGTTTCTAATTATTCGCGGTTCGCCTGAGCCCGCTTTCTTAGCCAGGCATTTTTTGCTTCTTGGTAAACGCGGAATGAAGCGAAACCAAAGCCCAGACCGATACTCATTCCCACTACTACGTCGCCCGGATAATGAACCCCGAGGTAGATGCGCGAATACGACATGACGCCTGCCCACAGGAAAATAATCCAGGCAAACCGAAAGCTGCGCCGCAGGAGAAGGAAGACAAAGAGTGCTACGCCAAAAGTATTTGCTGCGTGGCCAGAGGCGAATCCATACAGCCCGCCGCGGTATCCATCTACCAGGTGTACGATGCCTTCCAGCGTCGGTTCATGCGAAGGGCGCAGCCGCTCAAAATACGGCTTCATCAGCCCGGATGTGATTTGATCTGCAAGAATAATGGTGATGGTAATCCCGGCCAGGGCGAACCAGCCGCTCTTTCCATGGACTTTAAAAATGAGATACAGGAGATACGCAAAGAGTGGTATCCAGAATTCCGTGCGGGTAATCAGCAACATGACCGGATCCAGCGTGGGTGAATGGAATTGATTCAGAAAAAGAAACAACCGCTCGTCGAAGGCCTGTACGTGTTCCAGCATGGAAGCAAGGTAAGCGATCCGGTTTAAAAAGTATTGGTAGAAGAAGCATGTGTACCTATATTTAGTGGTTGATTAAAAGGAAATCTATGAATCGGTATGATCTTGTTGTTGTTGGGGCCGGTCCGTCGGGGTATGCTGCCGCCATGCGGGCCCTTGATTTTGGAAAGAAGACCCTCATTGTGGAAAAGAGCAAAATCGGCGGCGCCGGGATTACTAACGGCGCTCTTTCTTCGAAAAGCTGGTGGGAGTTGTCGCGCGAAGCAGCCGCATTTCGAAAAAGTCTGACTCGGTACAATATTCAGGCTCCATCCGTCAATTACAAGGAAATACAGTCGGAGGTGAGGCGGGCCGTGGAGGAGCGGAAGTCGCTGCTGGAGGAGCAAATGGACCACCTCAAAAATTCTGAAAAATGTCCGCTTGAATTTAAGAAAGGGGAGGCCCGGATTATTTCCAAGAATGAAGTGGAGATCACCAGCGGCACACACTCGGAGCGGGTGTGGGCCGAAAACATCGTCCTGGCGACAGGCAGCCGGCCGCGCAATCTGCCCGAACTGCCGATCGACGAGAAGGTGGTGATGACGAGCGAAGGGATTGAAGAGATGACGGATTTCCCGGAAAGTATGGTGATCGTGGGGGCCGGTGTGATTGGATGCGAGTACGCTACCATTTTCAGCGGGTTTGGAAGAACAAAAGTGCACCTGATCGACAAAGGCGACCGCATTCTGCCCTTTGAAGATGAGGATGTCGTAAAGATCATCGAGCGCAACATGGAGAACAACGGGGTACTCATTCACCGAAACTCACGGCTCGTCCGGATGGTGCAGGTTAACGGCCGCGTTGAATACGAACTGGAGTACACCGACAGCACCCGTCAAATATTTAACGTGGAGAAAGCACTGGTTTCCGTGGGCCGCGTCCCCAACCTGGAAGATCTCTGGGATGATAAGGTGGGGATCAACATCACCAAGCGGGGAATTGAAAACGAAGAAACGCAAACAAACATTCCAAACATTTACGCGGTGGGCGACCTGACGGCGGATATTTCGCTCGTCAACGTCGGCGAGTTGGAAGGACGGTATGCGGTCGAACGGATTTTTGGAAAGCCAGAGCGCAAGTTGGTATATGAGAACATCAGTACCATCATGTTCCTGGATCCGGAAGTGGCCGGAGTCGGAATGAATGAAATTCAGGCCATCGAAAACAAACTGGATTACAAGGTGGTGACCCTGGAGTACAGCACCATTCCACGGGCCATCGCCAAGCGCAACACACAGGGGTTCATCAAATTGCTTGTTACCAACGACGCAGCCATGAAGATTCTGGGACTCAAGGTGGTCGGGAACCAGGCATCCAGTGCCATCCAGGCTGTTGCGGTTCTTATTTCGATGAACCGCGGCATCGAAGAACTGGCCGAATGTGTTCACCCGCATCCATCCATCACAGAAGGGATACAGGAATGCGTTAGAATGTTGCTGGGAAAATCCACGCTGAAGCCAGCCGCACTACGGGGACGTCTTTCCTGCCGGAGGTGTGAGAAAGGCGTTTACGCTGACATTACGTTTTGACCAAAAGAACTGTGCGTATGAAACGCATGATGTTGGTTTTATTATCGCTTTTGTTTTTTTCCACACAAAGCAGGACGCAGTCGGATGTCACGCTGAGTTCCGAGAACAAAGAGGGAGGATTTATTTTGTTCGCACGCAACGATGCGTATTGCCCCATGTCGGTGGCGGTTACCGTTCAGCTTGAAAACCTACAGCAAGGTGATGGAAAGCAGGATTTATATGTCGTTCCCGCACGAACGGAGAAATTCAGGTTGATGGATCTCAACGTAATAGATCCTAAAAAGAAAGCAAAATTCGGCACGCGTGTAAAGTATAACCGGGGCAACACCAACCAGCATACGTACGAAGAGGGGCACGCCTATCAGTTGCCCTTTGAGCGAGGCAAAAATTTTATGGTCTTTCAGGGATACAACGGGGAGGCGTCACACCGTGGCATCAACGCACTTGACTTTACGATGCCCGAAGGGACGGAAATATTCGCTGCCCGAGGAGGCACCGTTATTTCGGTGGAGGCAGGAAATTCCCGTTCCTGTCCGGAAGAGGAATGCAAGAAGTATAATAACTACATCGTTATTTACCATTCCGACGGAACGATGGCGGAGTACACGCACCTGCGGAAAGAGGGAGCGCTGGTAAAAGTTGGGGACGTGGTGAAGACGGGCGACCGGATTGGCTACAGTGGGAATACCGGCTGGACCACCGGTCCACACTTGCATTTTGTTTGCTTCTTGCCGCGGATGGATTCACGCGAAACAATCCAAACGAAGTTTCTGGTTGACGACGGCATGCGTGCAGTACTTCTGGAAGAGAAGTCTTCATACAGCCGCAGCAACTGATCAGTAAAAGGTCGCTACTTGCTCCAGCTTTTTCCTTGTCAGTCTTGGCACGTAGGTTTCTGCCGAAGGATAACCCACGGGAATGAGTAAATACGGTCTTTCGTTCTCAGGACGGTTTAGTATTTTAGACAGAAAGCCCATGGGGCTTGGCGTATGCGTAAGTGCTACCAGGCCGGCGTGGTGAATGGCGGCAAGCAGGAATCCGGTGGCTATCCCTACCGACTCATTGACATAGTAGTTGTTGCGCTTCGTTCCATCCGGCAGAACATCATACACCTTTCGAAACACAACAATAAGGTATGGGGCGATCTCCAGAAATGGTTTTTTCCAGTCCGTCTGCAGAGGACGGAGATCTTCTAGCCACTCTTTGCTCATTCGTCCGTGATAGCTGTCATACTCTTCCTGCTCAGCGGCCTCGCGGATCTTCCGTTTGATCTGGAGATCCGACACAATACAAAACGTCCAGGGCTGCTTGTGAGCGCCGGATGGAGCCGACGAAGCAGCGAGGATCAATTGCTCAAGAACACGGCGGTCGACAGGCCGATTGGAGAAATCGCGCACGCTGCGCCGGCTATTCATCGATGCGTTGAATTCGGAACACCGATGCAGTGTTTCCGATTCTGGGTAGCTAGGTGGTGTGAAGCGGACAAACTCGTAGCCGTCAATCACGCGAACATGTTCTTCCATGTGGAAAGATAGAAAACCTTTGCAGCCAACCGAGCGGCCTTCTGTGAAGAGCAGTCTAGAATTTTACCGAGACCGAGCCACCGATGGATTGACCGGTAGGTTGGTATATCATCAGGTTGTACCGTTCAATCGCCTTTCCCAGCGTTGAATGCGCTGCAACCTGGAGTATCAGGAAGGTGGCCAGGCTTCCGCCCCAGATATACCAGAACGTGTTTAAATCGGATTGGTTTCTGGGAGGGACAACGATGATATACAAAAGTGGAACAATCGTAATAAACGAGCTGATGGTATTGGTCATTTTGTAATTCTTATATTACCGGTCTACCTGCTCGTCTTGAATCGCCATCAATGGAAACTGGAGGGTAGTCGGAGAACCTATTTTCTTCATGTCATAAAAGTAACTCCACCCTTGCTTGGTGATGGGTTTTAGCTCTATTGTTTTATAGCGTTGTGCTGTGAGTTGGAACGACATGAAAACCAGAAAAGCAAGAAGCCATGTTTTATTCATAAATTTATCCTTTGATCCCCTATGAAGGTACTATTTTTTTTCATGTTTTGTTTCTGTCTTGGCTGCTCCCAACCGCGGGAGGTTCAACTTCAAAAATTTCTCCTAAAAGGGAATATTGCCCTGAAAGAGCAGAATACCGAGGCGGCCGTTCGTTATTTCAAAGAGGCCCTTCAAATCGACCCTTGTTTTCCCGATGCACTGAACAACCTGGGCACCATCGAGTTTCAGTCCGAAAACTGGGATCCTGCACTGAACTATTACAACGAGGCCATAGCTTGTAATCCCGATTTCCTCTCCGCCTATTTTAACAGGGCCAATACGTACTACGAACTGAAGGAGTACTATAATGCGCTGCAGGATGTGCAAAGAATCCGGAGTGTGAAGCCCGATACGGCTGTAATCTATTTCGCGGAAGGATTGATCGCCACGAAGATGCGTGATTTCCCCACTGCCTTGAGAGCCTTTGATAAAGCAATCGTATTGGATGGATTGAATGTGGAGTTTCGGGTGAACCGCGGCACGGTAAATTATTATCTACGCGACTATGAGGAGGCAGAACGCGACCTGGTGCTTGCTGAACGAATGAATCCGGGGCAATCGCACATATACAATACCCGAGCCATGATTGCTATCAGCCTTGGAAAGCATGACGATGCACTCACTCAGATTCAAAAAGCCATCGCGCTTTCACCGAGCGAACCCTATTTTATCAACAACCGCGGATTTGTATACCTTATGCAGAACCGGCTTCCTGAAGCGAAGGCCGATATTGACAAGAGCATCCTCCTGGAGCCGGAAAACGGGTGGGCCTACCGGAACAAAGGAGTATACTATTTGCTATCCGGTGAGTATCCGAATGCAGTGAGACTTTTACAGCAAGCGCTTTCCATGGACGGCTTCATAGAGCGGATACACTTCTACCTGGGAATGGCCTATCTCCAGAACAAGCAAATAAAAGAAGCATGTGAGCAGTTTGAATTATCAGAACGTGTGGGTGATGCCATGGTTACCGCTGAAGTCATGAAAGTATGTCGCTAAGGTTTGAGGAGGTAATCCACCGACTGCGGGAGTCGCTGAAGGGTCCACTTCCGGGAGCTGAGGCACACGAGCCCTTGCGGGCAACCGCTATTGGTGATATCAAACCAAATTTCGTGCATTCCGTTCCGCCAAAGCCGGGGAGTGTTCTGATCTTGTTGTATCCGGAAGACGGCCGCATCAAGTTCCCGCTTACGAAACGGCCGGAATATCTGGGAGCCCACAGCGGGCAGGTGAGTTTCCCGGGTGGGAAGGCCGAGCAGGGCGAAACGATTGAACAAACGGCGCTCCGGGAGGGTGAGGAGGAAATCGGAATTCACCCTTCTTCGGTGGAGATCATCGGAAAGCTCAGCGATTTTTTTGTCATCCCCAGCAATTTCATGATCTCACCCGTGGTTGGATTTCAGCGTAGCAAGCCGTATTTCATTCCCGACCCGGTGGAAGTGGCCAAAGTACTGGAGGGTTCGGTGGAAGATCTTGTCCGCGAAGATGCGGTGTCTGTTAAGGACATTATAGCAGGGCGAATTTACAACCTTCGCGCGCCGCACTTTACGGTGGAGAATGAAATCGTATGGGGTGCAACGGCCATGATACTCAATGAGTTGAGGATGATTGTGAGGGGCTTTCGCTAACGCGTATGCAACCGCTCTGTCGTTTCTCCCCCGCGCTCATCCAAAAAGTCATGCTTCTTATGATGGTTGTAGCCGGCAACCCTGCTATCGGTCAAAAGAGCATGGATGATGTATACTCACTGGCATTGTGGACCGTAGGGTGTTTCGGAGGTGACTCGGTTACTGCGCAGGGGCATCTTCAGGTGGAGCAAACCGTTGTCCAAATCTGGAAAAGCAGGAAGGATGGATATTGGTTATACGCCGAAGAGGCTGTCGTCGATCAAATGAACGCGCCGCACCTCCAGCGGATTTACCGGATTTACAAAGATGACAGTTCCTTGATCCGTGAGGAATACCTGATTCCGCAGGCTCGCAGGTATGCCGGAGCCTATGGGTTCAAGAACCCGTTGAGGGACTTGTCAATCGATCAACTGTCCAAACGAATCGGTTGTGAAGTGTACTTTCAATACGACAGCGGAGTTTTCAGAGGCACCACGCTCCGCGGGACATGTCCAAGTATAATTGGAGGGGTGGCGTACGATATGATGGAATCGGAAATCTATCCGGCCATGGTTTCCCATTGGGTGCGGGGTTATGATAAGAATGATGCGATGGCCTGGGGCGTACCGTCTGGTCCGGGTATTCTTCGCAAGAATAAGTCGTTTGAAGTGAAGAAAGTCAGGGTGGAGGGCGAGCGGCCGTTGTCTGTTACTCCGCCCGTTCAGGAGGTGGATACGTTGTCTAAACTGCCTGTTCCTACGCCCGTTCAGGAGGTGGATACGTTGTCTAAACTGCCTGTTCAAGCAAGCAAAGCAACCAGTAAGCAATTGGTTGGGATGCTCTCCGGTCATTTTGAAAGCAAGAGTGAGACGAGCGATGGTTTGAAATATCATGACGCCCGCCTGGACATCCTGCTCATGAAGAAAAAGAAGAAGGGCGATTACTGGTTGTATGCGGAAGAAGCGGTGGCAAGTCAGAATGGTGTCTCGTACCGTCAACAGGTGTTTCATATACACATGCTTGGGGAATTGTTCGTCCAGGATATATACACGATACGAAGCCCGGTTCGCTTTGAGGGTTCCAAAAAGTTCGAGAGTACATTGAGAAAGCTTCGGATGGATTCGCTTGTGCTGAATACCGGGTGTGAAATTTACTTTCGGTATGACAGCGGCCGGTTTGCTGGTCAGACCAACAGGTTAAACTGCCCGTCCAGTGTACCGGGGGCCGCCTCCGGGTTGACTACGGTTACCATTACGGGACGGGAACTGAAATTTGAAGAATTAGGATTTGATGCAGAAGGCACCCCGCTTCCGCGTGAATTTGGGCCCCGGATCTATCGCCGCGAAGATAGAAACAAGTGATGCCGCTATTCAGCCGAATCCAAATGCATGCTTGGGTTGCATCCCGTAGATAATTATCCAAATCGGAAAAATAGATTCAACCTGTTTGACTATCGACGGCCCTTCTTTCCTTTTGATTTTTTGGCCCCTTTCTTTCCGGAAACCTTCTTTTTCGCAGCCTTCTTTGCTGGCTTCCGCGCTGATGCTACTTTCTTCTTCGCCTTCTTTTTCGCGGCAGCTTTTGCAGGAGCCTTCTTTGTGGCGCGCGCCGGACCCTGCATGGCATTCAGTGCTGACCCAGCTCTGAACCAGTCAATCTGGTTTGCGTTGTAAGTATGGTTTGCCTTGATCGTTTCCTTGCTGCCGTCTTTGTGATTCAGAACGATGGTCAATGGCCGTTCGGGTGCCATGGCGGTCAGGTCTGTGAAATCAAAAGTATCGTCTTCCTTGATTTTGTTATAGTCATCCTTGTTGGCGAAGGTAAGTCCGAGCATCCCTTGCTTTTTCAGATTGGTTTCGTGAATGCGGGCAAATGACTTTACCAGAATCACTCTTACACCGAGGTGCCGGGGTTCCATGGCCGCGTGTTCCCGGGAGGAACCCTCCCCATAATTCTCATCACCTACCACGATAGTGCCAACGCCTTTCGCTTTGTAAGCGCGTTGTACTTTCGGTACTTCATCGTATGCTCCGCTCAGACCGTTCTTGACGCTGTTAATCTTTTCATTGAAAAAATTAGTAGCGCCTATAAGCAGGTTGTTGGAGATGTTGTCGAGGTGGCCGCGGTACTTCAGCCATTTTCCGGCCATTGAAATGTGGTCGGTGGTGCATTTGCCCTTGGCCTTAATAAGCAGGCGTAGGCCGGTCAGATTTTTTCCATCCCATGCTTTGAACGGAGTGAGCAGCTGAAGGCGGTCGGACTTGGGATTGACTTTGATCTGTACCTTATTGCCGTCCTTGGCAGGCGCCTGAAATCCAGGGTCCTTCACATCAAATCCTTTCTTGGGCAACTCATCGCCGCGTGGAGCTTCAAGCTTGATCTTCTCACCCTTATCGTTGGTGAGGTAGTCGGTGAGCGGGTTGAAGGTGAGGTCGCCGGCAATGGCGATGGCGGTTACAATTTCAGGTGACCCGACAAATGCATACGTGTTGGGATTGCCGTCGTTTCGTGACTGGAAGTTGCGGTTGAAGGAATGAACGATTGTATTTTTTTCCTTTTTATCAGAACCCATACGGCTCCACATACCGATGCAGGGACCGCAGGCGTTGGCAAAGACAGTAGCGCCGATGCGGTTGAATGTTTTGATAAATCCATCACGTTCGATTGTATATCGAACCTGCTCGGAACCTGGTGTAATAGTGAATTCCGACTTGGTGCGAAGCCCCTTATTGGCGACCTGCTCGGCAAGGCTGGCGGCCCGCGCAATATCTTCATACGATGAATTGGTGCAGGAGCCAATGAGGCCAACCTCCACGCGGGTAGGCCAGCCGTTTTTGGCCGCTTCCTCTTTCATCTTTGAAATGGGTGTTGCAAGATCAGGCGTGAACGGTCCATTGAGGTGCGGCTCGAGCGTTGATAGGTTGATTTCAACAATCTGGTCGAAATACTTTTCAGGACTGGCGTATACTTCAGGATCAGCAGTCAGATGGGCTTTGATTTTGTTGGCCATCGTGGCGATAGCAGCCCGGCCGGTTGCATTGAGATAGCGCTCCATGGATCGATCGTATCCAAACGTCGAGGTAGTGGCACCGATTTCAGCACCCATGTTGCAGATGGTACCTTTCCCTGTACAACTTAATGACTCAGCGCCTTCTCCAAAATATTCCACAATCGCACCGGTTCCTCCCTTGACAGTGAGAATGCCCGCCACTTTCAGGATCACATCTTTGGAGGAAGTCCAGCCGCTGAGTTTCCCCGTAAGTTTTACACCAATGAGTTTCGGAAATTTCAATTCCCACGCCATACCAGCCATGACGTCGACAGCATCCGCGCCACCTACACCAATGGCAACCATGCCCAGCCCACCGGCGTTAACCGTGTGAGAGTCTGTCCCGATCATCATCCCTCCTGGAAACGCATAGTTCTCAAGCACCACCTGATGGATGATGCCTGCACCAGGGCGCCAGAAGCCAATCCCATATTTATTGGAGACAGAAGAAAGGAAGTCAAAAACTTCTTTGCTTTCCGTGTTAGCTGCAACAAGATCTTCTTTCGCACCTTTCTTGGCTACAATCAGGTGGTCACAATGCACAGTGGAGGGAACTGCTACCCGGGGTCGTCCGGCGGACATGAACTGAAGTAGCGCCATTTGGGCCGTTGCATCCTGCATGGCTACGCGGTCCGGTGCAAAATCCACATACGATTTGCCGCGGCCGAAATTCTCCAGCTTCTGATCGGCAAAAAGATGGGAATACAATATTTTTTCGGAGAGCGTAAGGGGCTTTCCAACCACTTTACGGGCCTGGGCTATGCGCGCGGGCATGGCGTCATAGAGCTTCTTAATCACGTCAAGGTCAAATACCATGGTTATCGGTTTATTGTAGAGTGCTAAGCTACAACAGGTTTTTGAATCATTCAACCCAACCTGGCCTCGATCCTCGGCCACCAACCAAGACCTGGAGGCTACTTACTATTTATGAAATTGAGAAACTCCCGCTTCACCTTGTCTTCCCTGAACTTTCCGGAAAAGTAGGCAGTACCTGTCTTGCTGTTGGTGTCTCCCACACCGCGCATGGCTACGCACATGTGATTGGCGTCAATGACGACACCCACGCTTTCGGCGTTGAGGATGGCCTCCAACTCCTTGCCAATCTGCACGGTAAGACGTTCCTGCACCTGCGGGCGTTTGGCATAATACTGGACAATCCGGTTGATTTTAGAGAGTCCGATTACCTTGCCTGCCGAGAAATAGGCAACATGCGCCCTCCCGTAAATGGGAACCAGGTGGTGTTCGCAATGGGAGTAGAACGTGATGTCCTTTTCCACGAGCATTTCCTCGTAGTTATACTTGTTTTCAAAGAGCCGCGCATGGGGGCGGTTTTTCGGGTTAAGGCCGCCGAATACTTCCTTCACGTACATCTTGGCCACCCGCCGGGGTGTGCCGCTGAGGCTATCGTCGCTGAGGTCAAGTCCGAGCGTGAGCATGATCTCCCGCATGTGGGTTTCAATCTTCGCGATCTTCTCCTCGTCGGAGAGTTCAAAGGCATCGGCGCGCAGGGGGGTGTTCCAGTTGCGCGCTTCCTGACTTTCGTCCGCTTGGTTAGTGGGCAGGATATTCAACGAAATTTCTTTCGGTCTCATAGAGCTTGATTTTCAGGTCAAATTTTGAATCCACCTGCTGTCGCAAAATTTTCCATATGACCACAGCGATATTTTCGGCAGTCGGATTGAGGCTGTGGAAATGAGGTGTATCCAAGTTAAGGTTTTTATGATCAAATACGCTGATAACATGCTCGGTGATTATGTCGCTGAGCCGTTTCAGATCAAATACGTAGCCCGTCATGGGGTCCGGCTCTCCACGCAGGGTAACAATCAATTCATAATTGTGACCGTGGAAATTTGGGTTATTGCACTTGCCGAATACCTGTTCGTTCTTTTCCGCATCCCAAGAAGGATTGTGCAGCCGGTGGGCAGCGTTAAAGTGCTCTTTCCTGGAAATCGAAACATTCATCTTTACCTAACAACAAGTGAATCCATCATTGGTTCAGCGACGGCACAAAAAAAGCCTGGTTGAGGCCAGGCTCTAGGAATAAGTTTGCTTAGCAGAATTCGTCAAAAACCTCCACGAGATGTTCGCCGATCATCTGAGCGTTCCTACCTTCAATGTGGTGACGTTCCACAAAATGAAGCAGTTCCCCGTCTTTGAACAGGGCGATGGAAGGGGAGGAAGGAGGGTAAGGCATAGTCAATTGCCTTGCTTTGACGACCGCTTCGGTGTCAACACCTGCAAACACCGTGGCCAGGTGGTTCGGCTTCTTGCTGGTATTTTGGAGCGCCCACTTTACACCAGGTCGGGCAGCACCGGCGGCACATCCGCATACGGAGTTGATCACCAAAAGGGTGGTTCCTTTTTCGGTCAGTATTTGACTTTCTACTTCGGAAGCTGTTTTCAGCTCCTTAAATCCGGCACTGGTAAGGTCGGTACGCATCGGCGCCACCAACTGTTCGGGATACATGCTCATACGTTATTATTTATTTTTATCAATGGTTACAACACATTTAAAGAAATCCTAGTTCCAGTTTGGCTGCCTCGCTCATCATGTCCTGTGAGTACGGGGGATCCCAGGTGATCTCCACCTTGACATCGTTAACTTCCGGGATAGCCTTGATCTTCTGTTCGACTTCCGATGGGATGGCTTCGGCGGAAGGGCAGGAGGGCGAGGTAAGCGTCATCATGACTTGGACATTGTTGATCGGGAAAATGCTGATTTCATAGATCAACCCGAGTTCATAGATATCCACAGGTATTTCCGGATCGTATACCGTTTTTATGGCCGCCATGATCTTGTCATGGAGGTTTTCCGTATTCGGTGCGGGCACCTGAGGATCGTTTTGTATGTCGGTCGTCATGCCTGGATATTTGCTTTCGCTTTGAACGCGAGGGCGTAGTGTTTCATTTGTTTGATCATCGCGGCAAATCCATTGGAACGCTGGGTACCGATGAATCGTTGCATGCCAATCTTCTCCACGAATCCCAGTTCAGCAGCGAGGATCTCATCCGGCAAATGTCCGTTAAAGATCCGAATTAGCAAACTGACGAGCCCCTTCGTGATAGCCGTGTTGCTGTCGGCAGCGAAGTACACCCGCCCCTCCACATCCATGGCAGTAAGCCAGACCTTGGACTGACACCCCTTCACAATATTTTCATCGACCCGGTCTTTTTCCGAAAACGGGGGCAGTTTTTGTCCGAGGTCCATCAAATACATGACCGACATCTCCAGGTCACCTTCCAGCAGTGAGAAGTCCTGAATGATTTCGTTTTGTGTTTCCGCAATGCTCATTTTACCTGAGAGATAATCCGGGTAATTCCTTCGACCAGCCGGTCTACTTCTTCCTTTGTATTGTAAACAGCAAAAGAAGCACGGACAGTTCCCTCAATACCGAAGTGGTCCATCAGGGGCTGGGTGCAGTGGTGGCCGGTGCGCACGGCTACTCCCCGCGCGTCGAGCAATTGGCCAACATCAAATGGATGGATGCCGTCGATGAGGAACGATTGAACACTGACTTTTGCAGGGGCCGAGCCGATCAAGCGCACCCGGTTTAATCCGGATAACGCATCGACCAGGTGAGCGAGAAGACCTTGTTCGTGCGCGTGTATGTTTCCTTTCCCAAGATCTGAAATGAAGTCAAAGGCTTTTTGCAAGGCAATAACGTCCGCAATATTGGGTGTTCCCGCCTCAAATTTGTACGGAAGATCGTTGTAGGTTGTCCTTGCGAACGTAACCTGCTTGATCATTTCACCACCGCCCATGTAAGGCGGCATTTCCTCCAGCAACTCCCGCTTGCCGTACAGAACGCCGACGCCGGTGGGGCCGTACATCTTGTGACCGGACAAACAATAGAAATCACAGTCCAGTTTTTCTACGTCGATTTCCAGGTGAGCGGCTGCCTGAGCTCCGTCGACCATGACAACCGCACCTGCCGCATGGGCTATCCGGATGATTTCGGCAACTGGGTTTACCGTTCCCAGGCTGTTGCTCGCATGGTTGACGCTGACAAGTTTTGTCCTGGAAGTTAGAAGTTTGCCGTAGGCCTCCATATTAAGTTCTCCGGAAGGGGTGACCGGAATAACTTTGATGACAGCTCCTTTTTCCTCCGCCAACAACTGCCATGGGACAATATTTGAATGATGTTCCATACCCGAAAGAATGATCTCGTCATCCTTCCCGATCATCGTACGACCATAGCTTTGCGCCACGAGGTTGATCGCCTCCGTTACTCCCCTGACAAAAATAATTTCTTCCTTATGCCTTGCGCCTACAAAATGTTGTGCTGTACTCCGCGTCTCTTCGAATGCCTGGGTGGCCTTTTCTGCAAGCGTGTGAATGCCGCGGTGGATGTTTGCATTGTAACCGGAATAGTAATCAGTCAACGATTGAATGACCGAAATGGGCTTTTGGGTTGTGGCTGCATTGTCGAGGTAGACAAGCGGGTGACCGTTTACCTGTTGGTCTAGAATCGGGAATTGGTCGCGGACGAGGGCTGCATCCCAGGCTGAGCCGGTGTGGGTTTGCACCTTCATGCTTAGCCGTTTTGGTGCAACTGTTCGGAGACCAGGTTAGTTACAAAGTGCTTGATCGTTTCGTTCCGCATACTTTCAAAAGTTTCAGCGGCGTAAGCATGCAGGAGCATTCCTTTCGCCGCGTCGCGTGAGAGGCCCCGCGATTGGAGATAAAACAGTGCCTCCTCATCCAGCTGTCCTGTCGTGCAGCCGTGTGAACACTTCACATCGTCGGCCCAGATCTCCAGTTGCGGTTTGGTGTGTATCGTTGCGGTCTCGCTCAGGAGCAGGTTTCTGTTCGTTTGGAAGGCGTTCGTCTTTTGTGCGTCCGGGCGCACAAATATTTTCCCATTGAAAACTCCCCGGGAGTTCCCGTCCAGAATGCCTTTGTAGACTTCGTTGCTGTAGGAGCGTGGCTTGCGGTGATCGACGACTGTATGGTTATCGGCTACCGTTTGCCCATTCAGGTAGTAAAGCCCATAAAGGTGTGCGTTGATTCCTTCGCCGTCGATGGCCATCGTTAGGTTGTTGCGGATCATCCGCCCGCGGGAAGTAAAGGTATACCCCTGATATTGGGAATTGTCTGCCAGATCAATGAATGCGTTGTTCACCTGAATTTCCTGGGCAGCTCCACGCTGGATCGTCGTACACTCGATCTCTGCCTGGCGGCCCGCCGAGATTTGTGTGTGTTTGTTGTTAAAAAAGGATACTCCGTCTTCTGCCACTGTATATTCTACCAACGATGCTTTGCCCGAATCACCGACTGTGAACTTCCAACGCGGGTTTGCGAATATAAATTCAGTGCTGTCGAAATAGTAGACTACAGCCACCGGATGTTTCATTTCCTGCTTGGCAGGGCAATGGATGTGAATGAGCGATTCGCAGAACGCGCGATTCATTAAGTTGAACGGATCATCCGTTTGCTTGGCACCTGAGGGGGCATCTTCGGAAAGAGTAAGCGACGAATCCAGGATTTCCGTTTGCTCCGGTGAGTAAACGCCGTTCACAAAAACAATACGGTTACAGGCTAGTTCTGGTATTAATTGCCCGGGAGAAATTTTTCCTCCGGGTTTCAGCGTAGGCACTTCGGGCATGACGCTTTCCAGGAGACGCGTGATGGCGATGAACCGGTATTCCTCAGTTTTTACGGAGGGCAGACCTTTTGCTAAAAGATAATTCAACGCCTGCCTGCCTTCTGGGTTACCCGAAGGGTTACGCAGCGCAAACACTTTTTCCAGGGTGTTTAGCAGGGTCGTTTTTTCAATCGTAGCGTTCATTGGCTATGCAGGAGTCAATTGGCCCTTGATCCAATCGTATCCCTTTTCCTCCAATTCGAGAGCAAGGTCCTTTGTTCCGGACTTTACAATGCGGCCCTGGTAGAGCACGTGTACAAAATCCGGGACGATGTATTCCAGGAGTCGCTGGTAGTGCGTGACGATGATGATCGCATTGTCCTTTGACCGCAGCGTATTGACCCCGCGTGCGACAACCCGCAAGGCATCAATGTCAAGACCCGAATCGGTCTCATCCAGGATGGCCAGCGTAGGCTCGAGCATGGCCATCTGAAAAATTTCATTGCGTTTTTTTTCACCCCCGGAAAATCCTTCGTTGAGCGAGCGGTTGAGCAGCGACTGGTCGATCTCCACGAGTTTCATTTTCTCCTTCATGAGTTTGAGAAAGGCTACAGCGTCCAGCGTGGGTATACCGCGGTGTGTGCGGATCTGGTTGATCGCTGACTTCATAAAATTGATGGTGCTCACACCAGGGATTTCCACCGGGTATTGAAACGCCAAAAAGACACCTTCGCGGGCGCGGATCTCAGGATCCATTTCCAGCAGATTCTTTCCCATAAAATCAACAGAGCCTTTGGTTACGACATATTCTTCGCGGCCGGCCAATGCGGCAGCCAGCGTACTTTTACCCGAACCATTGGGTCCCATGATGGCATGCACTTCTCCGGCCTTCACCGTCAAATTAATTCCGTTCAGGATTTCCTTCTCGTCGATCGTTGCGTGTAAGTTCTTTATCGTTAACATTTGGTAAATAAAATTTATCCTACACTTCCTTCGAGTGTAAGAGCCAACAATTTCTGGGCTTCCACTGCAAATTCCATAGGTAATTGATTGAGTACTTCTTTGGCATAGCCGTTGACAATCAGTGCCACCGCTGCCTCTTCATCGATCCCGCGCTGCAGGCAGTAAAAGATCTGGTCTTCGCCAATCTTGGATGTCGTGGCCTCATGCTCCACCCTGGCTGAGTTGTTCTCCACATCGATGTATGGGAACGTGTGGGCGCCGCATGTATCGCCCAACAATAGCGAGTCGCACTGTGAGAAGTTGCGGGCATTCTGAGCCCGTTTGTGAATGTGCACCTGTCCCCGGTAACTGTTCTGCGACTTCCCAGCAGAGATTCCTTTCGAGACGATCCGTGACCGGGTGTTTTTCCCGATGTGAATCATTTTCGTTCCCGTATCGGCTTGCTGATAATTGTTGGTGACAGCTACTGAATAGAACTCACCGATGGAGTAGTCTCCTTTAAGGACACAAGACGGATACTTCCAGGTGATGGCGGAGCCGGTCTCTACTTGTGTCCAGCTGATCTTGGATCGGTCGCCGGCGCAGAGTCCGCGCTTCGTAACAAAATTGTAGATCCCGCCGACGCCTTCCTTGTTTCCGGGATACCAGTTCTGAACCGTTGAATATTTTACTACGGCCTCTTTTTTCGCATAAATTTCAACCACGGCTGCATGCAGCTGGTTCTCATCGCGCATGGGGGCCGTACATCCCTCCAGGTAACTGACGTAACTGCCTTCCTCGGCAACAATAAGCGTGCGCTCAAACTGGCCCGTCTTTGCAGCATTAATCCGGAAATACGTGGACAACTCCATCGGACAACGTACCCCGGCGGGGATATAGCAAAAGGATCCGTCGGAAAATACGGCGGAATTCAGCGCTGCAAAGTAGTTGTCATTGGCAGGAACCACGGATCCCAGGTACTTCCTGACAAGGTCCGGGTGCTCTTTTACCGCGTCGCTGAAGGAGCAGAAAATGATGCCCATTTCCCCAAGCTTTTCCTTGAAGGTCGTGGCGACCGATACGCTGTCTATCACGGCGTCAACAGCAATCCCGGTAAGACGCTTCTGCTCGGTCAGGGATATTCCCAGTTTCTCAAAAGTCCGAAGCAGCTCCGGATCAATATCTTCCAGATTCTTGGGAACCACCGTTTGCTTAGGCGCGGAGTAGTATATAATGTCCTGATAATCAATGGCCGGATAGGTGACATTGGGCCATGTTGGTTCAACCATGGTAAGCCAGTGGCGGTAGGCTTTCAGCCGCCATTCCAGGAGCCATTCAGGCTCATTTTTACGCCCTGAAATGAAGCGTACGGTACTTTCATCCAGCCCTTTGGGGGCAGAGTCAGAGGCCAAATCAACATTCCACCCGTGTTCGTACTCTCTGGAGGTTATTTCTTCAATAAGGTGGTCATCCTTACCCATCGGCTGTATTTAGACTAAATTCAAATAAGGTCTAAAATTAAACAATAATCAGCCCGTATGGTTCAGAAATGGCCGATTTATTCGGACAGCATGGGGTTTCTGTCGAGGCTTTCCTCCAGGGAAATCATGGTTTCAGTCCGGTCAATTCCCTGGACCTTTTGCATCTTGTCATGAAGGACCGCTTTCAGGTGATTGGTGTCAAGGCAGTGGATTTTGACGAACATGGAGTAGTTGCCGGTAGTATAGTGAATGCTTGAAATCTCGGGTATGGCTTTAAGTTTTTCAAGAACCTGATCATATAACGAGCTCTTTTCCAGGAAGATACCTATGAAGGCAGTGATATCGTAGCCGAGCCTGGCATAATTGAGCTTGAGCGTGGTCTTTTCCACGATACCGGCCTCTATCATTTTGTTCATCCGGACATGGACCGTTCCCTGTGAAACAAACACCTTTTTGGCCACTTCCGTGAAAGGTTTCTTGGCATCTTTCATTAAGGTATCCAAAATTTTCAAGTCCGTGTTGTCAATCTTATAGCTTTTGTCCTGTTTAGTTGTCATATTTTCAATTTTATCAGCATTTAACATACTTGTTTTAAATGTATTGCAATAATACTATCATCCTATTGAATTCATGCCATCATACTGTTGCTTTGTATAAGTATTTGATACTGTAGGGTGTTGAAATTGGCAGACAAGCCCTCCTGTCTCGAGGGTGGGGATTCTGGTTCGATGAAAATTGAACCGGATTGGATAAACGCAGGATAATGGATTGACCACTAATCGTTCTCTTTAATGTCCTGAGGCTAACTACCCCGTGAAGGTTCGAACCCTTCCTCTACAGCTTGGTTTGGTTAAGTAAAAATGGAAGAGCATGTCGTGTGCTCTTCCTTTGTTTTGTGGCCCCTTCTTTCAAAGCTGTGGTTTGTTGACCATCTTCGAGCTATGACAAATGACTTTCCATGGTTTGGCAGCTATCCGGCCGGGATACCCCACGACATTGGCCCCTTGGAGTACGCATCCCTCGTTGAACTCATTGAAGATTCCAGTACCCGGTTCAAAAACAGGATCGCGTTTGAAAATATGGGGGAGACACTTTCCTTTAAGGAGGTCAACACCTTGTCGACTGCATTTGGAGCATTTCTCCAGAAAGAACTCGGGCTGAAGCAAGGAGAACGCATCGCCATTCAGCTGCCCAACGTGCTTCAATTTCCGGTGGCGCTCATCGGTGCCTGGAAGGCCGGACTAATCGTCGTGAATACCAATCCACTGTATACGCCACGGGAGATGGAGCATCAGTTTACCGATGCCGGTGTTGCTGCAGTGATAATCCTGGAAAATTTCGCGTTCAATCTGGAAACAATTCGGGAAGCGATTCCGGCTCGTCATGTCATTGTCACCGGATTGGGGGATATGCTTGGACCCGTGAAAGGTGCCCTGACAAATTTTGTGGTCCGGACCATAAAACGAATGGTTCCATCCTATACGCTGAAGGGTTCTATTCGGTTCAAGCAGGCGCTTCGTAGAGGCGGCGAGCTGAAACTGGACAAACCTGTGATAGATATAGAGGATCTTGCTGTGCTGCAGTATACAGGCGGAACGACCGGCGTGGCCAAGGGTGCCCAACTTTCCCACCGGAATATTATCGCACACAACATGATGGTCGCGAACTGGTTCAAGCCGTATCTGTCGGCCAACCGCACCGACATCATGATTACCGCCTTGCCGATGTACCATATTTTTGGATTGACGGTAAACGGTATCCTGATGTATTCTTCCGGCGTCAAGAATGTGCTCATCACAAACCCGAGAGATATTCCGGGCTTTGTGAAGGAGCTCAAGAAACACAAGTTTACTATTTTGACAGGAGTGAATACGTTGTTCAACGCCTTGTTGCACAATGAAGATTTCAAGACCTGTGATTTCACCCACCTTCACGGTTCCATAGGCGGCGCGATGGCGGTGCAGGATGCGGTGGCCACCCAGTGGGAGGCTGTGACGGGTTCTTCCATTGTGGAAGGATACGGATTGAGTGAAACCTCTCCGGTACTTTGCTGCAATCCGCTGGATGGGAAGCACAAGCGTGGCACCATCGGAATTCCTGTCCCTGGAACGGAGCTGGCCATTTTTGATGATGACGGAAACCAACTCCGGCAGGGTGAGGCGGGAGAGATCTGCGCCCGCGGATTACAAGTCATGCGTGGATACTGGAACAAGAGCAACGAAGGGGTATTCTTTGAGGGCGGGTGGTTTCGAACCGGCGATATCGGTCTGATGGATGAACAGGGGTTCTTCCGGATTGTGGATCGCAAAAAGGACATGATCAAGGTTTCCGGATTCAACGTGTATCCGAACGAAGTTGAAAATGTGCTAGCCTCGCATCCAAAAGTGCTGGAGGTGGCCGCCATCGGAATAGCGGATGAACGGTCGGGGGAAGTAATCAAAGTGTTTATTGTGAAGAAAGATCCCTCGTTGACCGAGGAAGAGATCCGGGCGTATAGTTATGCCAACATGACAAACTACAAGGTTCCCAAGTTCATCGAGTTCCGGAAGGAGCTCCCCAAAAGCAATGTGGGTAAGATTCTCCGGCGGGTGCTGAAGGAGGAAGAAGCCGGAAAAACGGTATAAATACTTCGTTTGGCGTTACTTTCATTGTCAGGCGGCTCAGTACCTTCGCCCCGTTTCATGCCAATGCACTCGTCTATATGCGCCGGTAACGTTCTTCTTAATTCAAACACCTATTTTCTTTTATGAAGTTAGTCACCTTACTTTTTGTTGTCTTTTCGGGATTTCTCCTTTCATTTTCCGACCGCTCCGTAGACAACCTGCACGACGGGAACGATTCGCTGCGGTATCCCCAGGAAAAGCACTTTCGCAATCTGCGCCAATTGACCTTTGGCGGTGACAATGCGGAAGCATACTGGAGCTTCAACAGCAAGATGTTTAGCTTTCAGTCAAACTACAAGGCATGGGGACTGGGCTGTGACCAGGTCTTTTATATGCCTGTGAAGGGCATGGATTTGCGTGGAGGTAAAAAGCCGGCGTTGATCAGCACGGGGCTGGGACGTACAACCTGTGCTTTTTTCATGCCGGGTGATAAAACGATTTTGTACGCCACCACGCATATGGGCGGCAAAGATTGTCCGCCGGAGCCGGAGCGGAAGCCAGGTGGAAAATACTTATGGCCGATTTACGACGCGTACGATATTGTCGTGGCTGATCTGAAAGGAAACATAATGAAGCAGCTGACGAATACTCCTGGCTACGATGCCGAGGCAACTGTTTCACCGACGAAAGACAAGATCGTTTTTACATCCACACGCAACGGCGACCTCGACTTGTATGTAATGAACATCGACGGCAGCAACGTAAAACAAATCACCTCGGAATTGGGGTACGACGGGGGTGCCTTCTTTTCTCCGGACGGAAAGAAAATAGTCTTTCGTGCCTCGCGGTTCGGATCGGAAGAAGAGAAAAAGGAATACGTGGACTATCTGAAGCAAGGCCTGGTGGCACCGACTACCATGGAAATATTTGTGTGCAATGCCGATGGCACCGGGTTGAAGCAAATTACAAACCTCGGGAAAGCGAACTGGGCACCTTTCTACCATCCCTCCGGTAAAAAAATAATCTTTAGTTCCAATCACAAAGGAACTCGTGGATTCGAATTCAATCTGTTCATGATCAATGAAGACGGATCCGGGCTGGAGCAGATTACCTACGACAAAGTGTTTGACTCATTCCCGATGTTTTCACCGGATGGAAAGCAAATCATATTCTCTTCCAACCGGAATAATCATGGCACGCGCGACACAAACCTGTTTGTTGCTGACTGGGTTGATTAATTCTAGAATGGAGAGAATCCAAAGAATTTCTCGAGGACGATCAGCACAAAGAAGGCGCTCAGCAGGATAGGGGCCAGCCACGTGATCGCCACGCGGATGTAGCTTTCAAGGAAGGAACCTTTGTACCACGAATTGCCTAACGCTATCTCTTCGCTCATATTCTCAAGCTTCCATTTCCTCGCGATGAATATGGACATAAGCATGCCTCCCAACGGAAGGCTGATGTCGGAAAACATTTCTGATACGAAGGTGAGTGTATCCTTTCCCTGATAGAACGGCAGGCTGCTGAAAGCAGGAACAGCACCTTGTGACAACATGGTGGGGATACCAACCACAAAGATGAGCAGCGCCATGAGCCAAACAACAAGTTTTCTGGACAGTTTCTTCTGATCGACCAGATAGGCCACGGGCACTTCAAGCAGCGACACGGTGGAGGTGAGCGCCGCAAAGCACAGGAGCAGGAAGAATCCTCCGCCGATTACCTTTCCCAGTACGGGACCCATTGCCTGAAATACGCCGGGGAGCACAACGAAAATCAGTCCGGGACCCTGCGCGGGTGTTGCGCCCATGGAAAAGACCAGGGGGAAAATCATTAATCCTGCCAGGAAAGCAACCGACATATCCACTACAGTAATCAGCGCTGCGGCAGTCACGATGTCTTGATCTTTTTGAACATAGCTCCCATAAGTGATCAGCGCACCCATTCCCAAAGACAGCGAAAAGAAGGCCTGACCCGTGGCAGAATAGATGGTCTGCAGGTTGATGGCTGAAAAATCCGGCAGCAGGTAGAACCGCACCCCATCCATGGCATTGGGCAGCGTCAGACTATATATAATTAGACTGATCAAAATGAAGAACAAGGCAGGCATCATGATTTTCGAGGCCAATTCTATCCCACGCTGAACCCCCTTCACAACAATGAAAGCCGTAATGGCCATGAAGCAGAGGGAGAAAATCAGATTATCCCAGAAGTCATTGACATAATTGGTAAAAAAACTTCCGAAATCGGTCTCTCGGAGGAGTGGACCAAAAGATATTTCAATGAAGTAGCCAAACGCCCATCCGGCAACCACATTGTAAAACGAAAGAATCATTACCCCGCATAGAATACCAAACAATCCAAGATATCCCCACCGCTTATTGCCCAACTTGGTATAGGACCCGTAGGCATCGGAATTGGCCTTCCTGCCGATAGCAATTTCGCCCAACATGATTGGGTAGCAGAACAAGAACGTAATGAGGAGATAGATTACCAGAAAGATAGCACCACCGTTTTCGCCCGCCTCGTAGGGGAACTTCCAGATGTTGCCAAGACCCACGGCTGAGCCTGCGGCAGCAAGAATAAACCCTATGCGGCCTGAAAAATTACCTCGATTTGACATGCGTGATTGATTTGCGGCCAAAATAGACCTTCCGTTAAACTTATCAAAAGGGATTACTTTCGTTTGCCTAATTAATAACGGTTGGGTTATACGGTTTGTAGGAAGAACGCTAAATTTGCAATACGCGATTTTCTTAAAGCCATTATGGACGAACCAAAGAAACTTTCTACCCAGGAGAAGGCCTTGCAGATAAACCTGATCAAGACCATCTACGGCTCGTTCGCAGAGATTGGCGCCGGCCAGGAGGTGGCAGCCAGTTTCTTCAAAGTGGGAGGTGCTTCCGGAACGATTGCCAAGACGATATCAGCCTACGATATGAAGTTCTCCGACGCCATCTATGGTGTTTGTGAACGGTACGTGTGTGAGGACCGATTGATCCGCATGCTGGAGAAGGAGTATGATCTTTTGCTGGAGCGCTTGCCGCACCGCGCCGAGAAAGCGAAATTTTTTGCATTTGCAGATACGGTGGAAGTACTCAATTATGAGCGTACCAACCAGGGGCACGGTTGGATCGGATTACGGTTTCAGACGCATCCCCAGGGACCGTACAATGATTGCGTGGCGCACATCAAGATGCACGACAATGATCCGCTGCAGCAGCAGTTTGCCATCGGTATCGTCGGCGTAAACATGCTCCATAGTTGCATGTTTCTCTCGGATCCGGAAATGATCATGATGTCTCTGCTGGACGGCTTAAGTACGCGGCGCATCGAGATTGACATGCTCCGGATCAGCGGCCCCGACTACAAACACGTCGACAACAGGCTGATGGCTTTGAAACTGGTGAAAAACGGCCTGACCAAGGCAGCCATGTTTGGTCCCGACGGCTCGGTCATGCAGCCCTCGGAAATGCTCTATAAAAAGAATGTCCTCGTCCTTCGCGGCCGGTTCCGTCCCGTTACCCACGTGAATGTGGATATGCTGCTCAGTTCACGAAGGCATTTCAAGCGGGAAAAGGATGTGGACAGATCGAAAATGGTTGTGCTCACGGAGCTGACCCTGAACGACCTGGGCTCGGATGGAAAGATTGACGAAAAGGATTTCCTCTATCGCGCGGATATCATTTGCTCACTCGGCCAGACCGTGCTGATCTCTAATTATTTTGAGTACTACCGCCTCGTGGATTATTTGACCAAGACAACCCGGGGATACAAGATTGGTCTCATCATCGGTATTTACGCGTTGCAAAAGGTGTTCGACGAGAAGACGTATGATAACCTTCGCGGCGGGCTGCTGGAGAGTTTCGGTTCTCTGTTTGGGACAAATATAAAATTGTACGTTTACCCGGCATTGAAAAAGGATTCTCAGGAATTGTTCACGCTCAAGGATTTCGAAGAGCAGCTGCCCGAGAAAAGCCGCGACCTCTTCCGCTACCTGCAGGCAAATGGAAAGTTAGAGGATGTGGAAGACGCAAACGTCAATAACCTGCACATTATATCAGACAACGTGCTTGCCATGATCCGCAAGGGCGAGATGGGCTGGGAGAAATTTGTACCGCACAAGGTGGAATCAGCGATCAAGGAACACGGCCTGTTTGATTATCCGTACCGCAACGAGATCGCCGCGCCCATTGCTAGTTAGTTTCCCAAACGCACCGTCAGTTAGTTCTCTGCTTTCAACCTTTGAAAATAGGATGTTGCAGCAGCCATGACTTTTGGCGCCAGCACAAGTCCGGAAAGAGTGGTGGGAACCGCCATCAGCGCATACGCAATATCAATCACATTAATAATGTCGGTCATGGATGCCACCGCACCCACAACGATCGTTGACAGGTAGAAGTAGTTATAGTACTTGCTGGCGGGCACGCCAATCAGAAAAGACAGCGACTTGCTGCCATAGTAAGAATACGAGAAAAGAGAGGTGATGGCGAAAAAGAATGTACATACCAGCAGCAGGTACCTACCGGGTTCTCCGAGGGAAGTCTCGAAGGCAAGGGCGGTCATCGTGACGCCGTTTTCCGAACTTTTCCAGGCCCCGGTGATGAGAATGGCCAGTGCCGTGAGTGTACACACCAAGAGTGTATCGATGGCCGGACTCATCATAGAGACAAGTCCTTCGCGTATCGGTTCTTTGCTTTGAGAAGCCCCCAGCGCCATGGGGGCTGTTCCAATACCCGCTTCGTTGGAGAAAGACGCGCGGCGTACCCCGGCGACAATGAGTCCGCCGACAATGCCGCCAAGTGCGGGTTCACCGTGGTAGTTATTCGCTGCGAATGCATCGGAAATAATTAGCCAAAAGCAGTTGGGCACCTCACTGGCATTCAGGAGCAGAATAGTTGCCACGCCCAGGAAGTACAGGATGATCATGACGGGAACCATCTTTCCGGCCCATCGTCCGATGCGCTGGATACCGCCGAGGATAACCATTCCGGAGATAATGGTGAGAACAATACCGATGGAGAACTTTAAGGTATTGATCTCCAGACCGAATAAAGAGAATGTCCATGCTTTTGCCTCGGGCGACTTGATTCCAATATCAACGATGGCCTGGGTTAGTTGGTTGGCCTGAAAGATGGGAAGACATCCGATCATGCAGCAGAGGCAAAACAGAACGGACAGAGGCCTCCAGCTTTTGCCGAGTGCTTCACGGATAACGTACATCGGGCCGCCTTGGATCTCGCCTTCCGAATCTTTGCCCCGGTACATCACGGAGAGGGTGCTGGTGAAGAAATTTGTCGACATACCAACGAACGCGGTGATCCACATCCAGAACAGTGCTCCTGGTCCGCCGATGCTGATAGCAGCGGCAACACCTGCAATATTTCCCATGCCTACGGTCGATGCAAGCGCGGTGCTCAGCGCCTCATACGGAGTGATCTGGCCGGGATCGTTTGGATCGTGATATTTTCCACGAAGTACTGCGATTGCATGTGTGAAATAGCGGTAGTGAACAAACCGGGAGTAAATCAGAAAAAAAAGACCGCCAAAGATCAGAAGAAACAAGACCGGCGTCCACACGCCCGTAGCAATTGCATTGATAGATTCGCTCATTCTGTTTTGTTAAGGATGCAAAATAGGAAATTATCCGGATGGACAACCGGATGGTGGATTACCGGTTATCGGGGTTTGCAGAAAGAAACCCATTCGATACAGCCGACCAGCAGCACAGTTGCCATAAAAGACGGGCACCAACATTGGCATCCCAATCATCCGTAGCGCCGGGTGCAACTTCATTCAGGTCGAATCCGATGATGGTCCGTCCGCTTAATGCGATGGTCCTGATAAGGTCCACCGCCTGAAAAAATTCAAGTCCTCCTGGAACAGGTGTCCCTGTGTTCGGACAGAACCGCGGGTCGAGGCCGTCAATGTCCAGGCTGATATACACCAGCGAAGGCAACTTCGCAACGATCTCCTGACATAACGTATCCCAGGAATCACCTCGACTCATGCGTCCCCGCAGATCGTCGTCAAAGAATGTGTGTATCCGTCCTCCCGCCCGTTGGATCATGTCAAACTCTGCCTCACACAAATCACGGATGCCAACCTGGACTAGTTTCTGGACGGCAGGGTGCTTCAGAACATTATACATAATG
Source organism: Cytophagales bacterium (assembly GCA_034440075.1). GTDB lineage: Bacteria > Bacteroidota > Bacteroidia > Cytophagales > Cyclobacteriaceae > ELB16-189. Next base: position 43,992 of record JAWXBL010000032.1, on the reverse strand, counting down.
GAGCCGTGTGAGTGCGTGAATCCTTCGTAGGCTTTTCGCAGGTCGGCGTGCGCGTCGATTTGAAGGATGCCAAATTGAGCATGTTTTTCGGTTAGCGCCCGGATAAGTCCGAGGGGCGTGCTGTGATCACCCCCAACGACGCCCACGAGTTTCCCGACATCCAAATACCGCCTGGATGTTTCCCGCATATAAATAGAGAAGGTGTCGCATACTTCGTTGACCTTATCCGGGATGACTGTACTGTTGGTCACCTGGCTGCTGGCATGGAATTGGTCGACCAGAATGCGCATCCGGTCGCTGGCATCCCGAATCGCGGTTGGGATATCGAGCATGCTTGCGCCCATTTTCCATGCGTCCGGAATTTGCCGCATGAAGAAGTCAATTTGACGCGATGCGCGGAGAATAGCTTCCGGGCCGCGGGCCGTTCCCGTTCGATACGAAACGGTTGCTTCCCAGGGAGCAGGGATCAGGATGATACGAGCGCTTTCGGGTGTAAAGGGCAATCCAAAGAGGCGGTCAGGAAGGCCGGGGCCGTTGACATCGAAAGCGGATTTGTTTTCTTCGAGGACAGACATTCAGTATTGCTGAGCAAAGGTGGCTAATTCTTTTCCCGGGCCAATGATTTTATTCCACTCGTCGAATGGGAACGCGAATACCATGGTTCCACAAGGGGGAAGATCCAGACGCTTTCCGCGAAAGTCGGATGCAAGGATGGAAAGTGTTGGATTGTGTCCGACGAGGATAGCGCAACCCGTTCCGTCGGGGAGATGGTGAATCTTATCCATCCATCGTGTCGCCGGCCCCTCATACAATTCATTCAGGTGCTGTACACAGGATGCTGGAATTCCAGTTTTCTCATTAAGAAGCTCCGTGGTTTGCCTGGCGCGAACGGCGCTGCTGGAAAGAATGTAATCCGGGGTAAAACCTTGTTGTAGAATCCACGATCCCAGATTTTTTGCATTCTGTTGCCCGCGGTGCGTGAGTTCACGGTCGTAATCGGGCCGGGCACCCTGTATACCAGCCGATTGCGCATGACGAACGAGGATAAGAATTTTGTTCATGAAGTGCTTCTGTAGTGTTGAATTAGTCCTGAAAACAGGAGCAAATATTGCCATGACAAATTGATTTTTTAAAAAATTGTGATATTTGCCACCTCTGAACCAAAATTTTTGAATGGCAAAGAACCTTGTGATTGTTGAATCTCCTGCGAAAGCCAAGACTATTGAGGGGTATCTGGGGAAAGATTTCAAAGTTTCATCCAGCATGGGACATGTTCGTGATTTGCCGAAAGGCAATGCGGCCATTGATATTGAAAATGATTTTGCGCCTACCTATGAGGTAAGTCCGGACAAGAAGGAGGTGATCGCAAACCTGCGCAAGCTGGCGGATGAAGCCGAAATGGTTTATCTGGCGAGTGATGAAGACCGTGAAGGAGAGGCCATTTCATGGCACCTGAAGGAAGTCCTCGATCTCTCAGACAAGAAAACCCGCCGGATTGTTTTTACGGAAATCACAAAGAAGGCCATCCTGAATGCCATTCAGAATCCCCGAGGCATCGATATCGATCTGGTGAACGCACAGCAGGCCCGGCGGGTGCTGGACCGGCTGGTTGGATTTGAGCTGTCGCCAATACTCTGGAAGAAGATCAAAACGGGATTGTCGGCAGGACGGGTGCAGTCGGTTGCTGTGCGGCTGGTCGTGGAGCGTGAACGTGAAATAGACCGGTTTGAAACAAAGTCATCGTTCAGGGTAACGGCCCTGTTCGACCTGGGCAAGGGTAAGCAGCTGAGCGCGGACCTCGGTGAGAAGTTTGACACCGAAAAGGAGGCGATGGAGTTTCTCGAATCCTGCAAGGGAGCCACGTTCACCATTGGTGACCTGGTGAAGAAGCCGGCCAAAAAATCTCCTTCAGCCCCCTTCACCACCTCCACGATGCAGCAGGAAGCAGGCAGAAAGCTCGGGTTTTCTGTCTTACAGACCATGGTGGTGGCACAGAAACTGTACGAAGCCGGTAAGATATCCTACATGCGGACCGATTCTGTCAATCTTTCGGATGAAGCCGTTCAGGGAGCTACGAAGCAAATTGAATCGGCGTACGGCAAAGAATTTATCCAGACAAGAACGTATAAATCAAAGTCCCGCAACGCGCAGGAGGCGCACGAGGCCGTCCGACCCACCGATTTTTCGGTGATGGATGCAGGCGCGGACAGCGGTGCCAAGCGGCTATATGATTTGATATGGAAACGGGCGATTGCTTCCCAGATGGCAGATGCCGAACTGGAGCGTACCACCGCGACGATCACTATTTCGACGAATCCTCGTACGCTTTCGGCAACGGGTGAGGTCATCAAGTTTGAGGGATTCCTGAAGGTATATATAGAGTCACAGGATGACGACGACGGAGAGCCATCCGAAGGCAGTAAGGTGCTGCCGCCACTTACGGTTGGTCAGGTACTCGATCTTAGCCGGATGGATGCTACGGAGACATTTTCAAGGCACCCAGCAAGGTATACCGAGCCTACCCTGGTGAAGAAACTGGAAGAACTTGGAATCGGAAGGCCCTCTACGTATGCGCCCACAATTTCAACCATACAGAAGCGAGGGTACGTGGTCAAGGAGATTCGCGAAGGCGTGGAGCGAAAGTACAAATGCCTTTTGCTGGAGTCGGATAAGATTACATCAAAAACAGAAGTGGAGATCACCGGAGCGGAGAAGAACAAACTTTTCCCTACCAATACGGCCATGGTGGTTAATGACTTTCTGGTTGAACATTTTCCGGACATCACCAATTATTCATTTACCGCTGAAATTGAAGAGGAATTTGACGAGATAGCCAGTGGAAAGCTGAAGTGGCAAAAAATGATCGGGCAGTTCTATCACCCCTTTCATAAGATTGTTGAGAAGACGGAGTTGGTTGAGCGCTCCTCTGTTCAAAACAAGAGCCGCGAACTGGGCGTTGATCCAAAGACCGGGAAGAATGTATACGTAAAGCTTGGAAAGTTTGGGGCGTACGTTCAGGTGGGGGAGAACCCCGAAGACGGAAGCCCGGAGAAGCCCAAGTATGCCAGTTTGAGACAGGGTCAGTTTATTGAAAACCTGACCATGGCGGAAGCGCAGGAGCTGATGAAGATGCCTCGCGACCTGGGCATGCTTGAAGAAAAGCCCGTTGTCGCGAATATCGGCCGGTTCGGCCCCTATGTGCTGCATGACAAGAAATTCGTTTCGATTCCAAAGGGCGAAGATCCCTATACCATCACGCCGGAGCGGGCCGTTGAACTGATTCTTGACAAGCGGGAGGCTGACAAGAACAGAATCATCAAGGTCTTTGAGAGCAATCCAGATATCCAAGTCCTTAACGGCAGGTTTGGTCCCTACATCAAAGCAGGAAAGAAGAATGTAAAAATCCCGAAAGACAAGGTGCCGGCCGACCTAAGCCTGGAAGAGTGCATCGAGTTGGCGGAGAAAGCACCCGAGCGCAAAGGAAGGTTTTTCCGCAAGAAGAAGGAATAAGCAGCACCGTGCACGATGGTGATTCGGAGAAAGCCTTCTATCTTGGATGGTAAAACCTGAATGCCATGAAACTTCTGCTTTGCTTCTGTATCACGCTCGTACTATTCCCACTTGCTGCGCAGCCTTCCGTCGACCAATTCCTGAGTGGGACGATGGCCTCCGGCCTGGCCGTTTCGCCGGATGGAACGCAGTGGGCATGGGTTGAAAACAACCGGGGCCGGCGGAATATCTTTCTCAGAAACGGAGAAGGGTCAGTAAAGAAACTGACGGTCTACGATCAGGATGATGGTCAGGAAATATCACAACTTACATTCTCTCCCGATGGTCAATCGCTGCTCTTTGTGCGCGGCGGCGCGCTGAGCAGGGAAGGCCTCAGCCCCAACCCTGCAAGTTTTGCCGATGGTGCAGAGCAAGCTATCTGGTGCATTCAACTTGGACCCGGTGACACCTTTCGTCTGGCCGTGGGCTCCGATCCTGTGTTTTACCCCGAGGGCAAAAAAATTCTCTTCTCGAAAGGATCGCAGATCCAGGTTGTCGCCGTGGAGCCGGGCGCTTCTCCCACAACCCTTTTCTTCGCGCGTGGCAACAACACATCTCCAGCATTCTCACCTACTGGGAAGGAAGTTCTTTTTACCAGCCTCCGGAAAGACCACAGTTTTGTAGGGGTGTTCACCTTGGATTCCCGGGCTATTCGATGGATAGCACCCGAGGTGAGCAAGGACATGCTGCCGGTATGGTCGCCAGACGGCAAGCAGATAGCATTCATCCGGCAGCCGGGTCTCAAAGCCGACGAACTGATCAGCTTTGTTGGTGGGAGGAAATTTTCAGTGTGGGTGGTTGACGCCCTGACAGGAAAGGGAAATGCGATATGGACTTCACCTTCGGACGACGGCGGGTTTGCGCAGTCCTATCCTTCAACGCCGCTGGCATGGACGCAGACAGACAGGATCTTGTTTTTCTCGGAGCACCAGGGATGGAATCATGTGTACGCGGTCAAACCGGACGGGAGCGACCTGCGGGACGTCACTCCAGGAAACGGCGAAGTGGAAAGTTATGTTCTTGATCGAGCAGAGAGCACCATTTACTTCGACGGCAACCGGGAAGATATAGACCGGCGTCACATCTGGCGGTCGGGCGTCATGGATGGAAAAGTAACCGACGTAACGTCCGGCAACGGAATTGAAATGTATCCTGCGCTGGCAAACGGGGAACTCCTCTGCTTTCGATCGACCGTTCAAATGCCTGCTGCCCTGGTGCGATACAATACGAAGGCAAAATCTTTTGAACGAATCTCTTCGCTATCGGGATCGGATTTCAGGCAGGAATTGTTCGTGACCCCTGAGCAGGTCATTTTGAAAGCACCGGACGGTACAACCGTTCATGGGCAACTTTTTGTCAATCGCAACCTAAAGGGGAAACGGCCCGGTGTGGTGTTTATGCACGGCGGCCCCATTCGTCAGATGTTGTTGGGATTTCATTACCGAGATTATTACAGCAATTGTTACGCCTTCAATCAATACCTGGCAAGCGTGGGGTATGCCGTCCTGGTTGTAAATTTTCGGGATGGTATTGGGTATGGGCGTGACTTCCGCCGGGCTGCCGACCAGGGCCCGTGGGGAGCCAGTGAATACCAGGATGTTGTAACCGCTGCCAAACACCTACAGGGGTTGGCGGAGGTAGACGCCCAAAAGATCGGGTTGTGGGGCGGTTCCTATGGGGGATACCTCACAGCGATGGGCTTAGCCCGTAATCCGGAGATTTTCAAGGCGGGTGTTGATCTTCACGGTGTCCATGACTGGGCATTTCGTGCCAGGGAGTTTTCTCCCGGCGGCGGATGGGGAATTACCGAGAAAGACATGGATATGGCGTACAGGAACTCCCCGGTGAGCGACTTGTCAAAGTGGGTGGCTCCGGTACTACTTGTCTGTGGAGATGATGATCGGAACGTTTTGTTCCAGGAGACTACCGACCTTGCGGAGCGTTTGAGGGAGCGAAAAATCCCCGTTGAAATTCTCGTCCTTCCGGATGAAGTTCATGGATTTCTCCGGTACCGCAGCTGGCAGCATGTTTTTGAATCGGCCCGGGAATTCTTCGACAGGAGGCTGAAGAAGTAGCGTGAAAAAATTGGTTGTCCTCACGGGTGCGGGCTTTAGCGCCGAAAGCGGCCTGGCGACGTTCCGGGATGCAGGAGGCTTGTGGGAAGGGTACAAGGTCGAGGATGTTGCGACTCCAGAGGCCTGGCGAAAAGACCGAGCGCTCGTTCTTGAATTTTATAACCAGCGGCGGAAGCGGGCACGGGAGGCTAAGCCAAATGAGGGTCACCTGATCCTGGCTGAGATGGAGCAGGAATTCGATGTGACGGTGATCACACAAAACGTGGATGATTTGCATGAGCGAGCCGGCTCCACAAAGGTGTTGCATCTCCATGGAAATTTATTTGAGTCGCGAAGTACGCTGGACGAGTCACTCGTGTATCCGATCGCCGGATGGGAGTTAAAACCGGGTGACCTTTGCGAACGTGGGGCACAACTACGTCCCAACATTGTGTGGTTCGGAGAATTGGTTCTGGCGATGGAGGAGGCTGTTCCCCTGGTAGCTGAATGCGACCTGTTTCTGGTGGCAGGAACTTCGCTGGTCGTCTATCCGGCAGCTGGTCTGCTCGACTTTGTGCCGGGCGGGGTTTCTACTTACGTGATTGACCCCAAATTACCCGCTATCAGCAACCGCAGCAATCACATCTATATTCCAGAGAAGGCCGGCACGGGCATGAAAAGATTTCGCGAGATGGTCACCGGTGTATAATTGATCTAGCCGGGTCATCGGTTCGAATTCTTGCGCAGGACGTATCCAACTGCAGGATCGATGTCGAAGCGGCGCATAGATGTTTCCAATGAATCGAGTCCGGCGTTCAACCTTCGCACATTGACGTTTTTTCGGTCCCGGATTTCCCACACATAGAGCGAGTCGTAGCGTTCAGCTGTTTTTGTGTCAACTTTATAGTCGATCCAAACCTGCGTTCCATACTCTTGCGGTACACGACGCGCTAACAGCACCCGATCCTGGTACGGGGCTACGTCTTTCATGGCGAGGTCGCCGTTCTTGCCCGCCCCAACTATCATTTCATAATACGCCCCCATGTCGCTGCTGTGTTGAAGCACCAGGAAAATCGTTTCCGCCAGATCGCCCACCTTGTCGCGGGAAGGGAACCCGTAGGTGTCGAGAATCTCGTTGACCTCTGCCAGGTTGATGGAATCGAGAGCTTTCTGCCTACCCCACAAGCGTTCTATCTCGCGGGACTGCCAACCCTGCACCTTGCCGATAGAATCCATTTCCCGGCGATGCAGGTACTCCCTTTTTTTAATTTCTGTCAGCTGCGACCGCACATCCGACCATTCTGATTCTGAAACAGTGCAGGAGACTCCTAAAATAGAGAGGAGTAGAACGAGGGATGCTTGCTTCATATTCGTTTACCTGTAACTTTAATCAATTTTAATTCCGAATGGTAACTGAATCACTCGCTTAGATCTTCGAGAAATTTCTGAAACTTGGACGTATCGTACCGCATGGTACCGACTTCTTTACGCACAATCTTACCATCTTTTGCAACAATGAAGGTGGTTGGAATGGAAGGCACCTGTAGTTGCCTGGGCAGGTATCCGGAAGGCATGTATGCCTTAAACGTAAACCCGCGCCGGGAAAGATAATCCGAAACTTTGTTTTGATTTCGGTCCTCATCGATGGATAGCATGATGAACGTTACTTTATCCTTGTCGACGCGGTCGTACAGTTTCTGAATGCTCGGCATTTCCGCCCGGCAAGGGCCGCACCAGGTAGCCCAGAGGTTAATAAACAACACCTTGTCCTTGAATTGATCAAATGGAATCTTGTTTCCCTCGAGGTCTTTGATGGTGAATTGATAATCAAACGTGGCAGGAGCTGCATTGACTTCGGTGCTCGCATCACGAAGGCCGGTTTGAAGCAGGGCCCATTGTGTTGCGAAGGAAACAGCGCTGATCAGCCCGGTGAACTGCAGAAAAGCCACCACCAATACCGCTATCAGGAAGGGTTTCATGAAGCTAATTATCCTCGGAATCACTTCTTTGGTGCGACTTTTGTTACTCATCAAACGCTATTTATTGCTATTTTGCCACAATTTAGAAGTGAAAAATGAATAAAAGGCTGATTCTCACATTCTTTCTGTTTCTCAGCATTGCGATGTGCGCCTGGAGCCAGAAGATCAGGTACAAGGATCTTTTCATTCTGCTGAATGCAAAGCAGTATGAGCAGGCAGAACCCTACCTCAAGAAGTACCTGAAAGAAGAAGACGACAACCCGAATGCCTACTTGTTCATGGGAATAATCTATGAAGAGAAGGCCTCCAAACTGGATATTCTCAGACAGACGGAATTGTATGTGTCCATGTTGGATTCAGCCGCGTACTTCTCTACGCTTGCCAGCAAGATCATGACGGAAAAGGAGGTTTCCCGGAACGATGAGTATTACCAGGCGTACAGCCGCCGGGATATGCGCTCGGGCAAATTTGGCGTCAAACTTTCCGACGTAGTGCTGGATCTGGAAACTCGTATCAAACTGAAAGAGCGGGCCAGGCAGGCGGTTAAGCTAAAGTCGCAGTTGGTGAATGCGGAAGCCAGTTATCTGCGTTGTGTAAACTTATTTGCGCGGCTGCAGGGAAGTTACAAGGATCTTATTCAGCTCTATCTTCAGGCGGATGATTCATTGGTTATGCGGCTCCATAAGGTGGCCACGGTTGCGGACTCCAGCCATATTCACTTCAATGACTACAAAGCCACATCCAAAGAGATGGGGAAGACCGGGCGCAATCAGGATCTCGACCCTCAGGATATTACCGACTTCAAGAAGAAAGCTGGCGCCGTAGACTTTTATGCAGATGACGTGAAGGTGTTGGACTTCAAACGGTGGGCGATGGGCACAGTCGAGGTGCTTGAAAAGGAGATCAGCCCACTGAAAGCCAGGCTGATAGCGCACGATACAGAGATTAACAAGTTGCAGCAACGTCTGAAAAATGATTCCGTTTCAGTGCGAACCGAGTTGGCAGCCATCCGGGCAAAATCCTTTCCCGAGTTATTGAAAATTGATCCGAATCCCATGCCACTTCAACTTTTCGCAATGAAGGAAGCTGAACTGGATTTCGGCTGTCAGGTTGTTGAGAACCGTTCGTTGCGAGATTCGTCAAATCTTGCGCTCCAGGTTTATGCGCTCCGGAAGGAAATACGCTATGCCAGGCAACTGGACAGCATTGCCGGGCTATTGCTGCAGCGCAATATGGATGAGGATGCCGCTAACTACAAGCACTTTGTCACTACCGGATACGGCACCCCATCGGTTCTGAAGAGTCTGATGCGCAGCACCAAGGAATTCGCTTTACGGGCAGTGACAAGAAGGGAAGCCGCGGTGAAGAAGAAATCGGATTTTCTTCGCTGGATTGTAAATGGAGCGGATTCTATTCCACTTTTCAAAGATGTACCCGCCGCCTCACGATTCCAGCCACTTATTGTTTTGGAGGAAAGATATACGGCTGGGTTGAAGTTTGCAGATTCAGTGGGTGTCGGGTATTTCTACCTAATAGTCCCTTCGAGGAAGCCTGAGGTAAAAGCCACCTTCCCAGTGAATGCGCAGGTTTTCAAGAAACGATACATACCCCTCACCAAAGCAATCAGCACGCAGGACGACAAGGGGCTGGTCTATTTTGTTCTTACCTACCTTGAATCAAAGGTAAATGCAAAGGACAAGTACAAGGGCACGCTGACCAAAATTTACAAAGTGGAAGGGTTGTCGTGGAGTGTCAACGTAGAGTTTGAGCAATTACCGGCTGAAATGTTTTTCTCCCTGGAGACGTCGGAATTGACCGTCAAGACGAAAAGTTCAATCGGAGAGATGTTTGTCACTTCGTTTGATCGAAACGGTAAACAAAAGTGACCACTGGAAACCCGTAGCATTCACCGCTCGGGTTATAATTTGAAATAACGTGTTATCGATAACGAAAGAAATCCGGTGTTTTCAAGACTCAGGGTTTCCCCGGGCAGCGACTTGGGGATGTTATAAGAATAGCTCAGCAGGAACGACCATTGTTTTTTGGAAAATGAAAGGGGCATGGAAAAACCATAATTCATGACTCCGAATTCTGTATGATGCACTTCATAAAAATAGGGTAATTGCCTGGTGTTCCGCTGGTTGTAGAAGTATCGAAACAGCAGGTTGGGATAGAACTCGTATTGTGTTACTTGCTCGGATCCGAACAAGACCGAAAAGGAGGGAAACAGCATGACCCGGTCAAAACCAAGCCAATTTCTTTTAACGAGGTTCAACCCAATGGAAGGCATGATGCGGTGCGCCGAACGGTCGCCAAAGTAGAAGTAGTAATCGAGACGAAGAACCAACGGACTAAACTCGAAATAGTTCGAGACGCCGAAATTGTTGGTATAAGGAATTGATACGGTGCTGTCGGAAGGTTGGTTGTAGAAGTAGTGACTATACTCACCCAAAAGGGAATAGTGCTTGCTGAAGGTGTGCATGTATCCGGCTGACGCCACCGTCAGGTACAGATTCGGGTTGTATTCCGAACTCCAGTAACTGGTTGCGTCGACGTACGCTCCAGACTTGTGGTAGTAGGACACACCCGGTGCCAATCCAAACTGACTGATGTTGAAGGTCCGGTTGTCGGCTGTAATGTTGCTGTTGTACCCAAGACGAACTGCAATCTGCGAGTTGTCCAGAAGGGCAGCTGCATCGTCAAACTTCAGGAGGCTGTCGATCAGGTCGAAGATCTTCAGCGAATCGGCAGGAGAGAAGAAAGTCGTCAGGGAATCAAGCTGGGCTTGTGGGTTTTTTGAAAACAGTGAATCCGGGTGCGCCGTTTGTGAGAAGGCAGTACACCCGGAAAGCAGGATAAACCCGACGGTGAGTTGCAGTTTCAAGAAGCGCTGTTAATCTCTGTTTCGCTTCAGCTGCTGATTTTCCCGGAATGTTTCTTTTCGCTGCTGGAGGGCCCTTCGCTGCTGCAGCTGGTTGAGAATCATCTGTCGGAAATCCTGTTCGGCCCGTCTCAGGTTGATAAGTTGCTGTGCCGAGATGACACGCAGAATCCTGCCGGAGTAGTCCTTTTCCAGATCCAATTCGCGCTGCTTGAGCTGAAGTCCCAGGCTAATCAGTTGTTGTTGCTTTTCCGGACTCACTTCTTTCGGATTCATAGAACGCTGGGCGCGTTGAAATTCGGACCGCACTTCGCCACGCTTTTGGGCGAACTCGCGATAAACCGGCCAGAATTTTTCGGCCTGGTCCGGTGTTAATCCGAGGCGGTTGGAAATCAACGCAATGCGTGTGGCCTCTACTTTTTCACGGGCCTTTGGATCCATTTGCTGCGGCAGGTCCATATCCTCCTGCGCAAAGACAGTACACGGTACTGCCAGCAGAAGGACGGCAAGGGTAAGAATATATTTAGTTTTCATAGCCTGATTAATTGTAATCGACAAACTCATTTGCAAGTGCTTCAAGATCCATATCGTTGAAGTTCATTTCATTGATCGCATTTTCCTGAAGGGCGTCTACCTCAAACTGATCCAGCGGGACGGCATCGAGAAAATCGTCTGCGTTGAGATCCGTTTCCCGGAGGTAGGCCACCAGCTGCTCGGACTCAATGGAGGCAAGCATCTGTTCCGGCGTTTTTGCAGCAGAATTGGGCCAGAAGAAGAGCGCAGCAACCACGAGGACAACGATGGGAAGGGCTACCTTCAGACCATAGCTCAGGAAGGGTGACCAAACAGACTGCTCCTCCCGGACGGCTACCCGTGCCTGGATAACGCCAGGAAGCTTTTCAAAATACCCCTCTGGGACTTCAAAAAGCGTCTTTTTCGGTATATCTTCTAATCTTTTCATTTCCTTGTGTTGGACTATTCAAATTGGGAAAAGTTTAATCATTCTTGAGAAAATCCTCGATTTTCTTCACGGCATGGTGATAGCTTGCTTTAAGTGCTCCCACGGACGTTCCCGTGACGTTTGACATCTGCTCGTAGGGCATTTCCTCATAGTACTTCAGGTTGAACACCAACCGCTGCTTGTCGGGAAGAGTGAGGATGGCTTTTTGCAGCTTCTTTTGAATTTCGTCACCCGAAATGGACGGGATGGAGTCAACTTTTGCTGCCAGTTCACCCGCCACGTCCCCCAGAGGCAGAAAAAAACGCCGCTTCTTCTTTTTGATAAACGTCAGACACTCGTTGGTGGCAATCCGGTAGAGCCAGGTATACAACTGCGCATCTTCGCGAAACGTTCCGATGGATTTATGAACCTTGATGAAGACTTCCTGGGTTACATCGTCCGCATCGTCGTGATCGATGACCATTTTTCGCGCCAACCAGTAAATCCGCTGTTGGTAAGCGCGCACCAGCATGTTAAACCCATAGTTGAATGTCTCCGGGTTTCGGATTTTGCCTAAAAGTTCTAGATCGTCCAACGAGTGGTGAGCTTGGTTATCAATTAGACAAGTATAGTACCGATTCGTTTAATGTTCTCAGTGAAAACCCGCAATTGCGTCCGCCAGCGCTTCGAACTGCTCTTTTGAGTGCGCCGGAAAGTTGGCAATCCGGAGGTGGGTGTTCTTGTATCCGCCGTAGCCCTCGCCCGGAAAGAATCCTTTGGCGGTCAGATAGGAGGTAAGCGGCTCCAGCTGCGATCCGCAGTCAACGGTAATGACGGTCTGGGAGCGGTGTTCAGGGTTGGTCACAAAGGGTCGGATATCTGTACGCTTGTCCAGGGCCTGGTAAAGTACAGCGGCTTTGTATTCCGTTTCCCGGCGCAGGGTAGTAATGCCGCGCCTCAGAAAATCCTGAACCACTTTTCCCAGCAGGTAAATGCCCAGCACGTTGGGTGTCTGAGGCGTTTGATTTTTATTTGCAAACGCCGTCAGGTTCAGGAGGCTGTTGTAACTACCGATGCATTGTCCCCCGGCATGCAGGGCCATGGCCCGATCGACGCATCGTTGATTATAGATCCAGACGCCCAACCCTGCAGGGAGACCGAATCCCTTTTGTACGGAAAAATAGACGGAATCAAGTCTCCCATAATCGAAAGAGGGATACGGGAGTGAACTCACGGCATCCACGACCAGCAGACTGCCTGGGTTCTGGGCGCCTAGGTGACGTATGAAGGAAGGAGGCATTGAAACGCCGGTGCTCGTTTCGTTGTGCGTGACGCCGATCAGTTCTTGTCCTGGCGGCACCGTCACCATTTGAAAGCCGCTTCCATCGGCTACTTCGATTTTTTCTGCCTTTCGCTGCAGCTGCTTGCTGATTTCGTAAAACTTTTTTGAAAAGGCTCCATTCACCAGGTGAAACGATTTCTCCTGAACGAGGTTTTGAATGCTTCGTTCCCAGACTTCGGTTGCAGAAGAAACAAATACGATGTGAAAGCCATCAGGAATATCCAGCAGCTGACGCAATCCGGTTGTGGTTTCAGAAAAGATATCCTCAAAAGATTTGCTTCGATGCGAAAGGGAGGGAATGCCGTCGCGAAACGCCTTTTTAAGGTGATCCTGAACGGTAAAGTAGATTTCGGACGGTCCGGGACTGAAATTGATCATATCCAATGTGCCAGGGTTTGTCTGGAATCGTAAAAATAGCACCAAGCATGCTTCCTTGTACATTGACTCATCGAATTGATGAGTGAAAAAAATTGCATTTTGTTACGAATAAATTGCTAAGAAATCAATACTTGACACGTATGAAGTTTTTAGTACGTTTGAATCAAGAAATCCACCTGGATTTGGGACACGTTTGCTGAACCTAACATAGTAAACATAACCGAGCCCAGCGGTCAGACAAAATCAGGCTTCAAGCCCGTTCTTTTAGAACGGGTCCTCGCCCAAAAAGCAGGTCAACAGAAGAAGATTGCGTCTGGTTGCAGCTCAAAACTTGTCGTAATCGAGGTTCAGAAACACCTCTCCGGTCCGGTGGATTTTTTTTATTGACTCCTAGTATAACACCCTGAATTTGATGGTGTTCTCAATCGCCCTCAATTTTTTGATAACCTCCTTGTCATACCCTTTATTGATGTCGGTTATCACGTAGCCGATTTGCTCGTTGGTCTTGAGGTATTGCCCGGCAATATTGATGTCGTGATCGGCAAGGACTTTGTTTATACGAGCCAGAATTCCCGGGACGTTGTTGTGAATGTGAATGAGCCGGTGAGCATTCTCCAACGTGGGGAGGCTGAGGTTTGGGAAATTCACGCTGTTGCTGGTGCTCCCTGTATTGATATAATCCATGAGTTTGCCTGGGACAAAAACACCGATGTTTTCCTGCGCCTCCGCGGTACTGCCGCCAATGTGCGGGGTGAGCAAGGTATTGGGTAACCCGCGAAGTGCAGAGACAAATTCCTCCTCGTTGTCATTGGGTTCATAGGGAAAGACGTCGACCGCACATCCGGCAATTCTTCCGGACCGGATATGTTGCTCAAGAGCGTTAACATCCACAACATGCCCCCGGCTCAGGTTGAGAAATACAACGCCCTTCTTCATCCGTTCGAATTGTTCCTGACCGATCAAGGTTGAATTTGATTCACGCCCGTCCACGTGCAGCGTGACGACGTCAGACACTTCCAGAAGCTCATTCATGGTCTTGCACTTGGTGGCATTTCCAAGGGCAAGCTTCTCCTCGCGGTCATAGTAATACACTTTCATGCCCAGGTTTTCTGCAATGACCGACAGTTGGGCGCCGATGTTTCCGTATCCGATGATGCCCAGCTTCTTTCCGCGGATTTCAAAACTTCCTGCCGCCGACTTATCCCACTTCCCCTGGTGCATAAGCCGGGATTTGTCGGGAATGTTGCGCAACAGAAGAATAATTTCCGCGATAGCAAGCTCAACGACCGACCGCGTATTACTAAACGGAGCATTAAAAACGGCAATTCCTTTTCGTGTTGCTGCCGACAAGTCAATCTGATTGGTTCCAATGCAGAACGCGCCAATGGCCATGAGCCGGCTGGCATGATCAAGCACGGTTGACGTGACCTGTGTTTTCGAGCGTATTCCCAGGACAGAGATGTTCTTTATTTTTTCGCACAGTTCTTTTTCCGAAAGACCAGCCGGATACGACTCGACCGCAAATCCTTCAGCCTTCATCATCTCGATGGCGATCGGATGAACATTTTCAAGCAAGAGCACGCTGATCCTGTTCTTGGGGTAGGAGATGGCGGTATTGATCTTATTGAGGTACAGGAATTCATCCAGGCTTGGCGCGATGTGGTCGGCTTTGTCCAGAACGTTTGGCCGCTCCACATTCTCGGTGAACGCGAAGAACTTGTTGGCAAGGCCCGCATGCTTTATTTCGTAATCGGTATACCCGTCGCCGATAACATACACGTCGCCGGGAAGGTTTAGCCCCTTCAGGCATTCCGATTTGCCATGATTGGAAGACAGTGGATTATCCTTGTCAAAGCCGGTAACATTTCCCTGGGCATCAAACGTAAACTCGTTGGCCAGAATGTTTTGGGGCTTGATCCCAAACTCGGTTACCACGGGCTCGATGAAGTCACGGAACCCGTTTGAAATAATGTATATGTTGTCGGCATACGACCGGAAGAACTCTTTGTTTCGCTTGAACGACTCCGAGACTTTAGACTTGAGCTGCTCAGCAAGGGCCTTCAGGTGATTCTTGTGGATTGGCAGGAGCGCCAACCGTTGCTCCAGGGATTCCCGGAAGGAAAGGGTTCCGTCCATACCCATTCGCGTGATGTGCTCAATCTGTTTCTTCCGTTCGGGAAGATCCGGCTGACCGCTCAGGGATACTTCAGCCAGAACATCAAAGGCCTCAACCTTTGTAAAAGTACTGTCGAAATCGATTACGATGTATTTGTTTACCATGCTGTGCCTTCAGGGCACGCAAAGGTAAAAAAAGTCTTGGCCCGGATGTTATTCCTTGCCAAATGGCAGCCGCTTCAACGCGATGTGCCCGTTGCTCATGACAATCAGGGCATCTTGTAATGCCCTGATATCTTCCAGCGGATTTCCGGGCACAACAACGAGGTCAGCTTCAAAGCCCGGTTGGATTCTCCCGGTCTTATTTTGGATACCCAACAGTTCAGCGCTTGTAACAGTCGCTGACTGGATGGCTTCAAAGGGCGTCATGCCCATGCGGACAAAGTGCTCACACTCCAGCGATATGCGGCTCGTACTTGCTGCCGTGTAGTTGTTGTCGGCCCCGGTAGCAATCTTAACGCCGAGGCTGTGGGCTTTCCTGAATACCTTTTCAGCCATCGGCATCATGAAGCGGCCCCGGAGTTCAAGCACCGCGCCCGCGTAGTCGCCGCCGGGTTTTGTCAGATCTTCCAGGGTGATGAAGGTTGGGACCAGGAAGGCGCCCTTTTGTTTCATCAACTGAAGGGTCTCCTCGCTCAGGAACGTACCGTGCTCAATGCTCCGCGCACCCGCCAGTACAGCAGCCTTCGCCCCTTCGTCTCCGTGGGCGTGAACCATCACGGGCACGTTGCGCTTCGCCGCCTCATCGACGATGACTTTAAGTTGCTTTTGCGTGTAGGACTGCTGACGCGGATCTGTTTCAGGAATTCCCGCCCGTTCCGTTCCCCGTGTCTTAATGACTTCCGCCCCACGGTCAATATTTACATTGACAAGCTGCCGCAATTCTTCGTCGGTGTTAACACCCGTGATGAGATTTCCCAGGCGCGGATCAGCAAGGATTGTTTCTCCGGGACTGGGAGTTACAAACACACCTGCCGGAACAACATCCGGTCCCGCGACACGCCCAGTCCGTGCTAGTTCGCGGAGTGAAACATCCTGGTAGGCTGAAACTCCGGCCGTGCGGAAGGTGGTGACTCCCGCGAGAAGGGCACGCTTTGCACTTTCAAGATTGTCAATGTGCGTATGAACATCCATTAATCCCGGGATGACAAAGTTGTTTTGACAGTCTATAACTTCGTAGTCTTTGGATACGGGATCACCGGTTTTTCCGAGCTTCTCAATTTTGCCTGCCTTGACGAAGATGATTGAACCCGATTGGATCCGGTTATCCACTCCGTTGAATACCTGGACATTGATGAGTGCATAGTTCTTTTGCACGAGTTGTCCATGGATAGGCAGTACGTGCAAGAGGATAATCAGGACGAAAGAAAGAGTTTTCATAAGATTTTTAATTGAGGTCCGGCTATTTCGATCTAATCTGTTTGTTTGGATTGTGGTCAGCGCGTCGTCAGGATTTTGGCCGCTGCCTCCACCTGCGCGGCATAGCTTGCGATGGCTTTCGCAGCAATTTCAATCTGCTCTTGCGCCTCCACCCAATTTCGCTGTTCAATGGCTTCGCGTATCCCCGGAAGTGTTTTCACCCCATACCCGGTATAGAATCCTGGAGCATAGATCGTATGTCTGAACCAGGGCCTCCGCGGCAGTCCCTGATTCGACAGGAGTTTCTGCTCGGCGCGATACAGCAATTGGTTGAATTGTGCAGCGCTTGCAGGAGAAGGGCTCGCGCCGGATAATTCACTGAATCTCGTGGCCGTCTTTTCCAGAACTGTCATGGCGTTTTGCAGGCTGGAGAAGTTCAGGTAGGGGACAGGCTCCTGTACGGAAGGCGGCGTGTATTTCTCCGTTGGATCGGCGGCCTGAACGTACCGATTCTCATTAATCATCTGGTTCTCCACCTCGGTGGCTTCGCGCATGTTGTCGACCAGAGAAGTGACTTCAGTCATGTAGCCGTTGACAGTCCGATGAAAACTACGGAAGTCAAACGGCAGTTGTTCCGCATTGACCAACCGGAGCGTTGCGCGGCCGGCAGTCTTGGAGAGGGCGATGCCATAATCCAGTTTCGGGTCAACAAAACGCTTGTAGTGATCATATGAATCATAGATGGAATGATAAACGCCGCCGCCACTTTCCCCACCGTAGCCGATATTGAGGGAGGGTATTCCGAGGTGCTGAATAAACGGGGTGTAATCGGATCCGGAGCCCAGGGCCCCCAGCGTCATGCCCTTCCTGCTAAGAATGTCTTTTTTTGCCTTTGGACTTCCTGCATTGGCTGCTGCAAAAGACTTTCCCCTTTCCAGCACCGATATCCCCATCTCGGGGTCTTTGACATCGCGGCCAACTTCACTTACCATGGTCTCTAGGGTATGGGAGCCCTGCACAAAGAGAAACCCCCGTCCGTTTCCATCGGAGTTGATATAGGCAACAGCCTTCTGCTGAAGCTCGGAGGCATGGTGCTCTACCCATTCTGTGGATCCCATTAACCCGGGTTCTTCCGCATCCCAGGCGCAGTACACGATGGTTCTCTTGGGCTTCCAACCTGCCTTAACCAATTCCCCGATGGCGCGCGCCTCTTCCAGTTCAGCGACCATCCCGCTGATGGGGTCGGCAGCACCGTTATTCCATCCATCGTGATGGTTGCCGCGGATGACCCACTCGTCGGGTAACTCGCTGCCTTTCATTCTGGCCACCACGTTGAGCGCGTCAACCGTGCCCCATTCAAACTGCAGTTTCAGGTGAACCTTCACCGGTCCTGGACCGATGTGATAGGTGATGGGCAACCCACCCCGCCAGGCCGCAGGTGCCACGGGGCCGCCCAGTGCAGCGAGCAGCGGCTGCGCATCCCCATACGAGATGGGGATGACAGGTATCTTGATGAGGTTTGTTGCATCCTTTCGGTCGAGTCGCTTTGCTTCTGGTGTGGAGCCTACTCCGGGAGTAAGCGGGTCGCCGGGATAAATGGGCATGTCCATCACAGACCCGCGCTGTGCGCCATCCTTCGGACGGTAGGGGCCTTTGGGATAAACATCGCCCTGGTAGAAACCGTCCTCCCGTGGATCTGAATAGATGATGCATCCAATCGCTCCGTTTTCCTGCGCTACCTTGGGCTTGATGCCGCGCCAGGAACCGCCGTACTTGGCAATCACGATCTTTCCTTTCACATTAATCCCGAGGCGTTCCAATCGCTCATAATCGTCGGGAATTCCGTAATTGACGAAGACCAGTTCTGCGGTGACGTCGCCATCTGGGGACCAGGCATTATAAACGGGAAGTTGTTCAGATCCCTTGCCGGCCGTCCCATCTTCTTTGAGGATAGGTTCAGCCAGTTTGGCAACAAATTTGGTTGGAGCCACCATCTCCAGGAGGCGGACCTTCGGCGTAGGGAAAAGAATCCTGTAGCTTTCGATTTCTGCTTCGTATCCCCAGCTGCGGAACAGGTCACGCATGAATTCTGCGTTTACCTTTCCGTAAGATGATCCTACATGGTGTGGGCCTGCTGTAAGTTTTTTCAGCCATTGATCCAGGTTTTCAGCCTTCAAGTGTGCATCAAACTTCTCTTCCAGTTTGAACTGCGCGTCGGCTGCCTCTTTGCTGAACCCGGTTATAGTTTTCTGTTGTGCCTGTACGCAAAAAGCAAACACACACAGGCTAACGAAAAGAAAATGTTTCATAGGTAGATGATTGAATTAGCAAGATAGTTCTGTAATAGAATATCGCCATTCCGTTGGTGGAAAAGTTTACAGGGGTAGGCGTGTGGGATCTTTGCCGCAGGGAGCTATTTCCGTGCGATTGCCTTCATCGCAGCGTCAACAATATTCTCCGGTGCCAGGCCGTACTTCTTCAGGAGGTCGAGTGGCTTTCCGCTTTCGCCGAATGAATCCTGGACGGCAACCATTTCCAGCGGTGTGGGACGGAACCGGCCCAGTATCTGGGCAATGCTGTCACCCAGGCCTCCGTTCACCTGATGCTCTTCACAGGTGACCACGCACCGGGTCTTTTCTGCTGAAGCGAGGATGGTTTCCACATCGAGGGGCTTGATGGTGTGTATGTTGATCACCTCCGCATGAATTCCTTTTTCCGCCAGCATGCTTTCTGCTTCGATCGCTTGCCATACCATGTGGCCGCAGGCAAAAATGGATACATCTTTCCCTTCGATCATCCGATCGGCTTTCCCGATTGTAAACGGACGGTCGGTTGTGAAAATGGGCCACGCTGGCCGGCCAAACCGAAGATACGCGGGTCCCTTGTGGCTGCCGAGCGCGAGGGTAGCCTGCTTGGTCTGGTGATAATCGCAGGGAACAATAACGGTCATCCCTGGCAACATCTTCATCAACCCGATGTCCTCCAGGATTTGATGGGTGGCACCGTCTTCGCCCAGCGTAAGCCCGGCATGCGAAGCGCAGATCTTTACATTCTTGCCCGAATAGGCAATGGATTGTCTGATCTGATCGTAGACGCGCCCAGTGGAGAAATTGGCGAACGTTCCGGTGAACGGGATCTTGCCTCCTATAGAAAGTCCTGCCGCGATTCCCATCATGTTTGCTTCCGCAATACCCACCTGGAAAAACCGTTCGGGAAAATCTTTCTTGAAAGCATCCATTTTCAAGGACCCAAGAAGGTCGGCGCACAGGGCCACCACCTGAGGATTTTTCTTTCCTAACTCATGAAGCCCGGCACCAAAACCGGAACGGGTATCTTTCTTTTCAGTGGCGGTAAATCGTGTCATTATTCCGTTTGGCTTGGTTTAAAAATCCCCCAGGGTTTCTTCCAGCTGGGCCATCGCAATATTGTATTCCTCTTCATTGGGCGCTACGCCGTGCCATTTGTGCGAACCCATCATGAAGTCAACGCCGTATCCCATCACGGTCGTCATCAGGATCAGAACGGGTTTTCCCTTTCCGGTTCGTGTTTTTGCTTTTTCCAGCGTACTGATTATTTCCTCCAGGTTGTTGCCGTTGCACTCCAGAACGTCCCAGCCGAAGGCAATCCATTTGGCTTTAAGATCCAGGAGGGAAAGTACCGAGTCCACCGGGCCGTCAATCTGCTGCCCATTGTAGTCGATGGTGGCAATGAGATTATCCACCTTGTTATGCGCCGCAAACATGGACGCCTCCCAGACCTGGCCTTCCTGCTGCTCACCGTCCCCCATAAGGACAAATACCGTCCGATCATCTCCATCAAGTTTTTTGGCGAGGGCTGCACCCACGGCAACCGATAAGCCCTGTCCCAGCGAACCGGATGCGACCCTTACACCGGGAAGATGCTCGTGCGTGGCAGGA
Organism: Cytophagales bacterium; assembly: GCA_034440075.1. Lineage (GTDB taxonomy): Bacteria > Bacteroidota > Bacteroidia > Cytophagales > Cyclobacteriaceae > ELB16-189. Next base: position 23,418 of record JAWXBL010000032.1, on the reverse strand, counting down.
TGTCCCTGCAGGCGGCTGTTAATCTTGCGGAATGTTGAAAGCTCCTTGATGTCAAAATATCCGGCGCGGGCAAGCGTGGCATACCATACGGGGGAAATATGTCCGTTGGAAAGAAAGAACAAATCCTCACCCTTTCCACTCATGGAGAAGGCCGGGTTATGCTTAAGTATATGGAAGTAAAGTGCTACAAAGAACTCTGTGCATCCAAGCGACCCGCCTGGATGTCCCGATTGGCAGTTATACACCATGCGAACGATATCGCGGCGTATTTGTGTACAAAGTTTTTGGAGGGAAGCCTTGTCGGGGGAGGTCATCAAAATGTGTTTGTCCGAAAATTAGAGAAATTGTGGTAGCTCGCAAGGTCGCGGCGCGAGTTACTTCCTTTGCTTATTTCCCTTTTTTTCTTCCTCCGGACACGTTGGATTTCTTTTTGGCCTTGATCGTTGTCTTCCTGGCAACTTTTGCCGGCTTGGTCGGGTGAATTGTATCATCAAAAATTTGTGCGGCGTGGTTGCTGGTATCCACCTTTTCGATGACCTTGTCAATAATTCCCTTTTCGTTGATCAGAAAGGTGCGCCTCGCAGTGCCCATATACTTTCGGCCGTACATCGATTTCTCTATCCACGTGCCATATTTTTCGTGAACAGACAGGTTGGTGTCGGCGAGTAGGCTGAAAGGAAGAGTTTCTTTCTCAATGAATTTGCGGTGTGACTTCTCATCGTCCTTGCTGATCCCAAATACTTCATACCCTGCTTTTTGAAGTGCCGTGTAATTGTCGCGCAGGTTGCACGACTCGGCCGTACACCCGGAAGTCATGTCCTTGGGATAGAAATAGAGAACAACCTTCGTACCCTTAAGGGAGGAAAGTGTTACCGGGTTGCCATCCTGATCTGTTGTTTTGAAATCAGGCGCCTTGATTCCTGCTTTGAGCGTCATGATCTAGAGAATTCTTTGTTTGTAGATCCGCTCATTTCCCGCCCGATCGACCACCTTGAGTTCAAAATCCCCCTTCAGCAGTTGTTTGGGATCCCGCTTGTCGGATTGCAGGATTCCCGACTTGTAGTCATAACTCATTAATAGCCATTGTCCGTTGATGCTGGCCTCGTAGTACGCGATGCCGGAGCGGCCATCGCGGATGCGGAACCTTGCATTTTGGTGATCAAGCCGGATACGTCCGATAGAAGGCGCCAGGCTGTCGGTAAGAAAAACGAATTCACCCAACTCCTGGGTGGTGAAGCGAACCTTGCCCTGGCTCCACTCCCCACCAACATAACTCAGGGAGTTGCCTTGCCGGCGATAGACCGAAGTATTTTTTGACGGCACCGGGCCTTGCACGGGCTTGAGTGTTACGCGGATGGATTTGTGCAGGGGTGTGGTATAGTGACCGATCGTGAATGACTCGCTGACACCCTCGGTCTGATGGATGATGTTGAGGAAGAGGGTATCGTACAATGCCTGTGCGGGGAAAGTAACATCGACCCGGTCGCTATAATAGGAGTACTCGGTCGTGGATGGAACAACGTCCTTGAAATGGAACGCCAGTATTCCTGCGCAAGACCGGACAGAATCAGGCAGCACCTTTTGGAGATCGATCAGGTAAACAGCCTGCTGAGTACTTTTGTAGCTAAAGGGAATTGTGCGTACCTGGCCATTGGTATAAACTGCAAGCACGCTGGATCCCGGGCATGATGGAGACGTGACCAGCAGGGTATTTTCCAGAATTTCAGATGTAAGGCCTGCGTTCTTGACAGGGTCGAACCTAAGTTCATCCGTCATCGGACTCTTTTTCAATCTAAACCGGACGTTGCTGCTGTTCCCGAATTCATCTTTTAGTAGAATACGAACGGCACGATCCCTCTCGCTTACCTCAATCCGTCCATTGCTGGCAGGCGGGTAAAAGGGCAATCGATTGCCATCGGCTACATACAGCCTGTTAAACCGCTTGCCATGGATTTCCAGCGACTTGTAATCCATCAGTGCCAGAATGCCGCGGGTCTCTTCCAGATCAACATTTTCGATAACCTGCGAAAACACCCGTTGACTATCTACGTACATTTCAATGTAATTGATGCCGCATCGGCCGGGGGAGCTATCCATGCGATCGGTTCCGAGCAACTCCACGCCGATGCTTCCCGTGGCCAGAATCGGTGCCGGTAAAAGGTATTCACCGTTGGATTTCCGGACCAGCGTAAATTCAAACCTTCCAAACCGGTCGTTGATTCTGGAGTTAGGGTCCAGGGTTCGCAATGCTATTTTCTGAGCAGTGGGAGGCAGGTTGTCCCTGATTTCACTAAACCCGAATTTTAATGGATTCAGGGCGAGATTTCCATTTCGTATTTCAAAATGTAAATGGGGTCCCTGTGAAGAGCCGGTATTTCCAGAAAGGGCGATCGTGTCGCCGCGGGATACCGGATACTCCAGAGGCTTGAACGTCAGATTGATCTCAAACGTTTTGCGGCCATACTGTTCATTCTTGATATCCGCTCCCAGTTTCCCAGAAATTCGGTCCAGGTGTCCGTACACGGATACATTTCCGTCCGGATGCGTGACATACAGGGAGGTTCCGTAGCCAAAAGCACTCACGTTTGCTCGTGAGATATAGCCATCGTGCGTGGCACGCACAGGCACGCCAATACGATTGTCGGTTCGTATATCAATGCCTCCGTGAAAATGAGAACGCCGGAGCTCACCCATCGTTCCTGCAAGGTAATTTACCCGCCCCGGATTGATGGGAAAGAGATAACCCACGGCGCCCGCGCCGCGGGGGCTTTCCATTTCATTGTACTGCGCTACCAGACAACCTGGGATAGCTGCCAGCACAAATAGACTACTTAACGCTAAATTCCAACAGCTTCTCATCTTCAATGTAGGCAGATAGTTTATTTCCGACAGCGACGGGACCTACGCCTTTTGGTGTGCCTGTAAAAATCAAATCGCCCGTCTTCAACGTAAAAAATTTGGATAAATAGGAAATGATATACTCAAAACTGAACAGCATCAGGCTGGTGTTGCCCTGCTGCTTCACGACTCCGTCTACTTCCAGTTTGAAATTGATATTTTTAAGGTCCTTAAATTTTTCAACGGGCAGAAACGAATCGGAGATAGGCGCAGACCCGTTGAAGCCCTTGGCAATGTCCCACGGAAGTCCCTTCTCTTTTGCTTTCTGCTGGAGATCGCGGGCCGTAAAGTCAATACCCACTCCAATGGCGTCATAGTATTTGCTTGCAAATTTCTCTTCGATGTTCTTTCCTTCTTTACAAATTCTCAGCACCAGTTCTACCTCATGGTGAACATCCTTGCTGAATGTCGGATAATAAAAGGGAGCGTTGTTCCGCAGAATGGCGGTGTCTGGTTTGGAAAAAATTACCGGCTCGTCCGGGCGCTCGTTATTGAGTTCCTGAATGTGTTCCGCGTAGTTCCTGCCGATCGCAAATATCCTCATGAAACGCCTGTTTTACACAAAGCTACCAACAATTGGGGTTTTTCTAATATCCACTCTTTAACTTTGTACGTTTACAAAATAGAGATACTATGACAAAGGTCGCGTGGATATTGGTTGGTTGGTTGGTGTTGGCGGGTTGTGCCACGGTTGCCGTGACAGGCAGGAAGCAATTGAATCTGGTTTCCAATGAGGAGCTGATTCCAATGGCGGCGCAGCAATATGCAGAAGTAATCCGCAAAGGTCCGCTGTCAAAGGATGTGGAAAAAACCGCAATGATCCGCAGGGTGGGGACGGCCATTCAGCGTGCGGTTGACCAATACATGGCAAATGCGGGCCGGACGGCGGAACTCGCGGGCTTCAATTGGGAGTTTAATCTGATTGACGATCCAAAAACCGTGAATGCATGGTGTATGCCCGGCGGAAAAGTGGCGTTTTATACGGCCATCCTCCCGATCTGTGAAGATGAGACCGGGGTTGCCATCGTGATGGGACATGAAGTGGCCCATGCCATCGCCAATCACGGGCGCGAGCGAATGAGCCAGCAAATGGCGGCCCAACTGGGGCTCAACGCCGTTAGCATTTTTATGGGACAGAATCCAACCGCTTCCCAGGAGCTGCTGATGCAGGCGGTAGGGGCCGGAACGGGACTCGGGATGCTGAAGTTCAGTCGTTCTCACGAATCAGAAGCCGATCACATGGGAATTATCTTCATGGCGATGGCCGGGTATGATCCGAACCAGGCGCCTGGCTTTTGGGAACGGATGAGTAAATTGGGAGGAGGACAGCAACCGCCGGAGTTTATGTCAACGCACCCTTCGCACGAGACCCGGATCAAGGACTTACAGGGATGGATTCCGGAGGCGATGCAGTATTACAAAAAATAGAGTCGATTCCGGGGAAAAAACCGGATCAGATCAGGCGCCCTTCAGGGCACTCAGTTTTATTTCGGTCAGTCTCCGCTTGGTATCCAGGGAAAAGTCTCCGTTCATCATCCAATCGTAATACGAAGGTTCGGCCTTGAGCAGTGCAAGCACCGGTTTGCCTTTGTGTTTTCCGAAATTGAAAACCGCTTCACCCTTCGCGTCGATCACCAGGCGTCCGGCCAGGTCAATCATGCTGGAGGAGGCCAGTTTATTCAGTTCGTCCATGTCGTTCTTCATGATCCCAATCGGCTTCCCCTGGAGGTCGGTTACTTCCTGATTCTCGTATAACTCGACCTGTGCCAGCAGGACTTCCATGGAAGCGCGCGTGTCGGCAAGGGCGCTGTGGGAGTCGACCAATTCCTTTTTGCAGTAGAATCGGAGCGCGGAGGAAAGATTTCGTTTTTCCATCATGTGGTAGATTCGCTGGGAGTCGATGATGCGCTTACGCGAATAATCAAAGTCAACGCCGGCGCGCAAAAATTCTTCTACCAGAACGGGGATATCAAATTTCAGTACGTTGAATCCACTGAGGTCGGCACCTTCGATGAACCGTGCGTACTCTTTGGCAATTTCTTTAAAGGTCGGTTTCTCTTTTACATCCTCGTCGGTAATACCATGAATCGCAGAAGATTCCGGCGGTATAGGAATAGTGGGGTTCACCCGGTTGTGACGCTCCAGAAGCTCGCCGTTGGGCATGAGCTTCAGTACGGCTATTTCTACAATGCGGTCCTGGGCTATGTTCGTGCCGGTCGTTTCCAGATCAAAAAAGCAAAGCGGTATTTTAAGATTTAATTTCATCAAACAGATCAGGTAGGGGATTTAGAATTTCTTGCCGGCAAAACTGGGGATAGCCTCATAGAACATATCCGATGTGATGCCGAGTTTCTTCAGGGTCTCCTGGGCAGCACTGATGTTTTGGAGATTATGCTTGCCGGTTATTTTAAGCGGGTACCTTTTGTCCTTGACGGAGTCCAGTAGAAATTCCTCCCCACCTACAGAAATTCCAGGGTGCGACTTGTACGGGATATATAGAATATCGGGCTGTTTGACTTTTGAGAGGGCTGCGATTACGGGCTCGAGATCGAAGTAGACTATCACCCCACCTTTGGGGGTTGCTTTTTCAAAGAGGTTGAACTGCCGGACATACTCTTCCTTGGAAGGATACGTCTTGGATTCTTCCCACTCAATGCCACTGATGACGCCGATGTGGTGCTGATATTTCAGGAAGGCAGGTGTTCGGTCCAGGGCCGATACCATAAAGTCCTGGCCTTCGATTACGATGAGCGGTGCGTTTGACAACTTGACCGGGTGTGTGAGCCCGGGCACTTGCTTGGAGACCACGTAGTCAAAAGAGCGGTTGTGAAATTTCAAGACGTGGATGATGAGCAGGGTTATCATGGTTTTTCCATAACTCCCCGCAACCACAACACGGTGTTTGTGTTGGGAAAATTCATAGATATAGCCGGGGTAGGACCAGATCAGCAGGTTAAGCTCCTGGGCACGCAATAATTCCGGATTATCCGTCGTGACACCGGGTCCAATTAATACCCCCTGCAGGTCGGGAAGGATCTTTTCGGGGAACCATCCCGGCGCGGTTGCGAGTCCATGGGCTTCGAGTTTGGCTTTAGCGCTTTCCTGGATCTCCTGATCGGACCCCGTAACAACGCAACCCGCCTGGTGCAGGAGGATGGCAAGATCCTGCATGACAGGTTCACCGACGCCAATAAAATGAATCCGACCGGGATTGTCCATACTGTTATTCGGCTTCAAGTTAAGGTAAAATGTTTATCCGGTGAAACGGTTCACATTGAATGGGTTATGTTCTTTTGGCGGAGGTTAAAACCGGTCGCCCCGACTGAAATAAATGATCGATTGTGAAATTTATTAACACAGGTCCGTGTTGATGTTTGTAGATTGTTAAGAAGTTGTGGACGTCATTGGAAGTATACCGTGTTTCAATATTTAGGTTTGTTCTCTTTTTGAAAAACACGTCTAACAACCACAAAGTATGGAGCAACGATCAACGTCTTTGAGGTCAGGCAGCACCAAAATTGCCAAGCTGATTCCCCGCGATATGTCGGAGAACCTGGGCAAGCTGCCCCCTCAGGCGCTTGATCTGGAGGAAGCGGTACTGGGTGCTTTGATGCTGGAAAAGAATGCGTTAACGGCTGTTATTGAGTATTTGAGGCCGGACCATTTCTATACCGAACAGCACAAAGCAATCTACCAGGCCATTATCGACCTCTTCAAAGCCTCAGAGCCGGTCGATATGCGCACCGTGGTTGCCCAACTGCGCAAAAATGCAAAGCTGGAAGTGGTAGGCGGGGCGTATTATATCGCCGAACTCACCTCCAAGGTCAGTTCATCTGCCAATATTGAGTACCACGCCCGGATGGTTATCGAACTGGCCATCAAGCGGGAACTGATTCAAATATCCTCCCAGGTTCAGCACGAGGCATACGAGGACACGACGGATGTCTTTGACCTGCTGGACAAGACAGAGCAGTCCATTTTTGCTATTTCCGATACGAACCTTCGCAAGAACTACGACACCATGAAGTCGTTGATGTTCAAGGCGGTAAAGGAGTTGCAGGAGAGAAAGAATCACAAAGACGGACTCACCGGTGTGCCCAGCGGGTTTACCAAATTGGACCGGGTCCTCAGCGGCTGGCAGCGTTCAGATCTAATTATCATTGCTTCACGACCCGGTATGGGTAAGACTGCGTTTGTAGTTTCCGCGCTGCGCAACGCGGCTGTGGACTTCAACTTTCCCGTGGCTATGTTTTCCCTGGAAATGGCGTCGCTCCAGCTTGTTAACCGGCTAATTTCCGCAGAGGCAGAACTTGAATCTGATAAAATTAAGCGGGGCAACCTGGCAGAATTCGAATGGCAGCAGCTGGTGCACCGGACAAACCGGCTTTCGGCCGCACCCATTTTTATCGATGATACACCGGCCCTGTCCATCCTGGAGCTCCGGGCAAAGTGCAGACGGTTGAAGGCGGAACACAATGTTCAGTTGATTGTAGTGGATTACCTGCAGCTGATGAAGGGTGATAATCAGGGCAACCGCGAGCAGGAGATTGCCTCCATTTCGCGTGCATTAAAGGGCATCGCCAAGGAGCTCGACGTACCCGTCATCGCGCTTTCCCAGCTCAGCCGGGGTGTGGAGACACGGGGTGGGGACAAGCGGCCGCAGCTTTCTGACTTGCGCGAATCCGGTTCCATAGAGCAGGATGCCGATATTGTCATGTTCCTATACCGGCCGGAGTATTACAAGATTACTGTGGATGAAGAAGGACTTCCAACACAGGGGCTTGCTGAATTGATTGTGGCCAAACACAGAAACGGATCGTTGGATACCGTACGGTTGAAGTTCATAGGCAAGTATACCAAGTTTGCCGACTTTGAGGGCCCTTCCGGAGAATCAGGGTTCGGCAGCGTCATGCGCGAAAGCAGACTGAACCCAACCCGTGAGGAGTTGCCTCCTCCGCGCACGGAAGATGACATGCCTTTCTGAGGCGGTCAATTTCTACTCCTTTCTTTTTCGGCAATCCTCCATGGCGGTAACGATTTATTTGCTGTAGCTTTATCCGAATCCATCTAAAGTTGTCTTTTGCATGATGTTTCGCAGGGTGTGCGGTTGGTTTGTTTTCGCGTTGACGACCATTCCAACACAACATATGTATTTGCATGCGCAGGACATTTCAGCGGACAGTCTCCTGCACGTGGCGGCGGGTCGCTACCACGCATCGCCCGATTCGGCGATACTTTTTCTGCGCGCCGCCCTGGGCCAGTATCCGGCTGCTGCCGACCAACTTCGGATTCGGCAAGAGATTGTTCAAAGGGAGCGCAAGGCGTCAACGGAATTCGAGACCTTCCATAAACTCGCGAAATTGCACCTCGAATTGGGGGAGCCTGCGAGGGCTTCCTTGTTCGGTGACAGCGCCCAGGCAATAGCCATGAAAGAGCGTAACCTGGTCAACCTGCGAGAAATTTTCCAAACACGTCATTTGATTTCGCTGAAAGCGGGAGAGCCGCACAAGGCACTTGCTTTTTACAGGTTCTTTTCAAGGTACCGCGACTCGATTTTGCGGATCGGGTATGAACGTGACCTGAGTAACGCGCGCCGGGAGTTGGCGGAAGCAAGGCAGACAGCGGTTGTGCAGCAGGAGGAAGCGCAGGCAAAAGTGATGGAAGTGCGCAAGGAGCGAGACCGGCAATGGCAGTACTTTCTTTACATGCTTGGCGGGTTTGTGATATTGGTTTTCCTGTTGCTGCTGTATCGGAGTCGGGCAAGAGCCAGGGCGGCAAAACTCATCATCGAGAAAGACCATAAGCTTCTTGAATTGACTTCGCTCAGGGACCGCATGTTTACCGTAATAGCCCAGGACCTGCGGGGACCGCTGTCTACATATAACAACCTGACGAGAAGCCTTGCGGAGAACCTCGGCAACCTCAGCAAGCAGGATGTGGACGGCTACCTCCGGAACATGCATGCATCAAGCGTTGAACTGTCCAGGCTCTTTAATAACCTGTTGGAATGGGCCCTTGTTCAGACCGGAAGCATGCCTTTTAGCCGCGAAGTATTTAGCTGCAAATTGATTGCCATGGAAGTGGCGGAGCATGTGCGGCCCGCTGCGTTGGAAAAGAAGCTGGACTTAGAGTTTCTTATCCCGGATGCCCAGCACGCCTATGCCGACCGCACCATGATAGCGATCGTATTAAGAAACCTGCTTTCGAATGCGATCAAGTTCAGCCCTCCGGGGCGATCCATCACCGTTTTCAGCGGCCGAAAACAGGACCTGATTACGCTGGGCGTTAAGGACCACGGTATCGGGATGAAGAGCGACGAGCTGCAGCGAATACTTTCATCTGAACAGAGTGCAGGCGGGACAGCACCATCGTTGCCACGAGGTTCCGGTATCGGACTGCAGCTTTGCAAGGAGCTGATTTCAAAAAATGGCGGCAATTTTTACGCGGAGAGTACACCCAACGAGGGGAGCACCTTTTATTTCAGCTTGCCGGAAAACCAGTTGCCTCTAAGGATTTAAGTTTTAGAAAACTTTGAAAACGTCGGAAAAATTTATTGTTGAATTGTATTATTGCACATGAAGGCTCTTGTACTGATCGGCCCCGGAATTATTGAATGGAAGGAAGTGGAGAAGCCTACGCCTTCTCTGGGTCAGGCGCTGGTCAAAATGAAGGCTGTGTCGCTCAACCGCAGGGATGAGTGGATCAAGAAAGGCATGTATCCCAACATTCGATATGGAGGCATCCTCGGCTCGGACGGTTCGGGGGTCGTGGATTCTGTTGGTACTGAAAACGATGCCGCCTGGCTTGGGAAGGAGGTCGTTATTAATCCGAATATTAACTGGGGCCCCGATCCTGACGCGCAGGCAAAAGACTACACGATTCTGGGGATGCCTGTCAACGGCACCTTTGCTGAGTATTGCCTTGTTAATGTTGATCGGCTTCAGCCGAAGCCTGCACATCTGGATATTGTCCACGCGGCCGCCATCCCGCTGGGCGGGTTGACGGCATACCGTGCCCTTTTCCGGCAAGGAGGCCTGCGGCTGGAAGAGAACGTTCTTATCTCTGGATTTGGAGGAGGCGTGGCCCAGTTTTGCTTTCTATTTGCACAGGCTGCCGGTGCCAATGTGTATGTCACGTCGGGGAGTGACGAAAAAATAGCCCGTGCTCTGAAGATGGGCGCAAAAGGCGCTTACAATTACAGGAAAGAAAGCACCTATCCCGATTTGTGGAAGACGAAGGGAGGGTTTGACCTGGTCATTGACAGCGCCGGTGGCGATCAACTCAACGGGTTTATAAAAATACTGAAGCCAAACGGGAAGATCGTTTTCTATGGAGCCACCAATGGGTTGCCTTCGACCCTTGATTTATACCGCATGTTCTGGAATCACCTGACCTTGCAGGGAACGACGATGGGAAACGACGAGGAATTCAGGGACATGCTGGTTTTTATTGCTAAGCACACCATTCGACCGATGGTTGACTCTATACGCCCCATATCCAAACTCGTGGAATCGTTCAGCGATATAACGCTGCCCAACAAAGTGGGGAAAATTGTTTTTCAGCTCTGACCTAAAGAAAAGGAACTCATGAAAAGACTTGTGATTTTTTACCTGGCGCTACTTATGCCGGGGGTGATGGACTGCTACGCTCAGAAAGGAATCTTGCGTGAAAAGGAGGTGGCACAGGCGTTGAATGCTGTCAACAAAACAGCAATCGAGGATCGGATCCGCTACCTGGCCGACGATAAATTGCTTGGAAGGCTTCCTGGGACACCGGGGTATGCGATGGCCGTTGAGTTTGTAATCAACGAGTTGAAATCCATGGGGATTAAACCGGTGGGTGGGAAAGATTATATCCAACAGGTGCCGCTCCGGCTGGGACGTGTAGATACTGCACAATCTTCGTTGGCCATGACGGGTCCGTCGGGACTTATGAGGCTCCGATACGGCAAGGATTATACGTTCGCTCCGGACCTTATCCGGTCTGAAACACTCACCGAGACTTCCCTTGTGTTTGCGGGATATGGGATCAGTGCCCCCCACCTCAAACACAACGATTACACCAACCTTGATGTGAAAGGAAAGATTGTAGTCGTTCAGGACGGAACACCATCTGATTTTCCGGCGAGCGAACGTGCCCACTTTAATCTCGCATCCTCCAAATGTGAAATGGCCAATCTCCATGGAGCGGTTGGTGTGCTGATCATTGTTACCGGAAACGAAGCTGCTCGCCTGGGCGGATTGACCAGAACGAGCACGCAGGGAATTACAGCCTACGTGAAGCCAGATGGAAAACCATTTTCCTCCAGAACGAACGGGTATGAAGGGGTGGCGGTTTTGGGATATGTGCGGGGTTCTCTTTTCGGCGACATGCTGACGGACAAGACTCCCAGGGACCTGCCTTACCAGATCAACGCCAAATTATCTTCTGTGCACATCAATTCCACCAGTGAGAATGTGGTTGGTCTGATTCCAGGTACCGACGCAACCCTCAAGAATGAGTACGTCGTTCATACTGCCCACCTCGATCACGTCGGAGTTGGTGTACCAGTACGCGGGGATTCCATCTATAATGGAGCACATGATAATGCTTCCGGTACTGCTTGCCTGCTGGAAATAGGAAGGTTGTATACCAAAGCAAAAGTGAAACGGTCTGTGCTGATTGCTTTTGTGACCTCCGAGGAAAAAGGATTGCTGGGGTCCGGCTATTTTGCCGAGAATCCTCCTGTCCCAAAGCAACACCTGGTGGCCAACATCAACACCGACATGCCGACGGTCATTGCGCCGTTGCTGTCAATCGAACCGCTGGGGGCTTCACATTCCTCCATGATGAAAGAAGTCAAGAGTGCCGCGGCATTTCTGGGACTTGATGTGATGGAAGATCACATGCCGGAACAGGTACGGTTTGTCCGAAGTGATCAATACAGTTTTATCCGCCAGGGAGTCCCGGCGCTCCATGTTAAATACGGGTTGAAATCAAAGGAAGGAGTAGACCTCCGGAAGCAGATTGACGATTGGACGGCAGCGCATTACCATCAGCCTTCCGATGAATACTCGCCGGAGGCGTTTGATTTTGATGCTGCTGCAGTTTACGTTAAGCTGAACTTCCTGATTGGCTGGCAAATTGCAAATGCAGCAGCCAGACCGCAGTGGAATCCGGGAGACTTTTTTGGTGAAACGTTCGGGATGGGTCGGTAGGAGCAAAGACTAATCGCGTTCAACCTGCCATACGTTGTAGGCAGCCTTTAATTCCTGCTCTGCCTTCGCATTCTTTTGTTGTCGGGCGATATCCATTCCGCGAAGGAATAGTTTTTCCGCTTCGTGCTCCATTCCAATTTCAATCATCAGGTGGGCGGCAGGGTAGTATGTGGGCAGGTAATTAGGATGTTGTTTGACAAGGGTCTCAAATTCTATCCGGGCCTGTCCGGGGTTTGTCTTCAGGTACTCCAGAGCAAGGGCATATCGGGGAAATGGATCCGACGGATCTTCCTGGATGAACTGAGTAAGTTGTTCAATACGACCGATCATTTGTTACTATGCATGGTGCGAAAGAGGTCAAATAAACCAATTGACAAATCAATGGTTTTCTTATCTTGCCAATGCTAATAGAGTGTTTAGTTTAACTAATTGATTATGAAGATTTTAGTGTGCATCTCGCACGTTCCGGACACCACATCAAAGATTAATTTCATTGACAATAATACGAAGTTTGATACGTCGGGAGTTCAATTTATTATCGGGCCGTACGACGACTACGCCCTGGCCCGCGCTATTGAGTTGAAAGAAACATCAGGAGCTGCAGTCACGGTGTTGAACGTCGGCCTGGCTGAGACAGAGCCTACCATTCGGAAAGCGCTCGCCATTGGAGCAGATGATGCGATCCGGGTCAATGCGGATCCTACAGATTCTTTCTTTGTGGCTACACAAATTGCGCAAAATGCATCCGGGTATGATCTGATCCTCATGGGCCGCGAATCCATTGACTTCAACAGCGGCGTTGTTCATGCCATGGTTGCGGAAATACTGGGGATACCCGCCGTATCGCCCGTTATGAAACTGGATATTGACGGCACAAAGGTAAAAATGGAGCGGGAGATCGAAGGTGGAAAGGAGTTGGTGGAAGCAAGCCTTCCGCTCGTGGCCGGGTGTCAGGAGCCGATTGCGGAATGGAAGATCCCAAACATGCGCGGCATCATGAGTGCGCGCACAAAACCGCTGAAGGTAGTGGAGCCTAAAGCTGCTGATGGCTTTGTTAAAGGGCAGAAATTTGAGCTTCCGCCTCCAAAGGGCGCTGTGCAGATGATTGCTGCAGACCAGGTAGGAGAGTTGGTCGCCAAACTCAAGAACGAGGCGAAAGTATTGTAAAGAAATTATTGGCTAAAACTGGGTTCATGAAAACGTTGGTATTTGTTGAGCAGGCAGAGGGTAAGATCAAGTCGACATCGCTTGAAGCAGTGTGCTATGCAAAATTGATGGGCGGCGAGGTCACCGCAGTGGCGTTGGGGACGGTAGATGCTACGGCACTTGGCGATGTCGGTAGGTATGGCGCCGTTAAGATTCTTCACGCGTCTGACGCAAAGCTTGACCATCCTGTGATCCAGGTATTTGCTTCGGTATTGATTCAGGCCATGGAACAGGAAGGTTGTGATAACCTCGTGTTGGCCAATTCTTCGCTGGGAACACCAGTGGCTGCCAAAGTAGCGGTTCGCCTGAGTGCCTCCTTCGCATCCAATGTGGTGGAACTTCCCGATACCAGCTCCGGCTTCGTTGTGAAGAGGAGTATTTACACAGGTAAAGCATTCGCGACTGTCGGGATGACCGCTACCAAGAAGGTCATCACCATTAAAAAGAACGCAGCAGCCCTGAAAGAGTCGGGGAGTCCCGTTTCCGTGACAGCGTTTGCTCCCAAGCTCGATGACAAGGATTTTAATACGAAAATAGTCTCGACCGAAAAGGCGAGTACGGCCATTTCTCTCCCGGAAGCCGACATCGTTGTATCGGGCGGCCGCGGCATGAAAGGCCCGGAGCATTGGGCCATCCTGGAAGAATTGGCTGCAACGCTTGGGGCAGCCACGGGTTGCAGCAAGCCGGTTTCAGATATGGGGTGGCGTCCACACCACGAGCACGTGGGGCAGACGGGAGTGAAAGTTGCACCACAACTTTACATCGCGGTTGGAATTTCCGGAGCCATTCAACACCTTGCCGGTGTGAACGCCTCCAAGTGTATCGTTGTTATTAACAAAGATGCTGATGCTCCATTCTTTAAGGCTGCGGATTATGGCATCGTGGGTGATGCGTTTGAAGTTGTACCAAAGCTAACGAGCGCCCTGAAGGCGGCTAAGTAGTTTGGGTAATGATCAATTTTCTTTTTGTGTAATTTGTTAGCGAACTGTGGCGTCAAAAAAAATAAAACTCGAAATATTGGGATTATCCTCCAGCCAGTCACAAACCGGGTCATTCGCCTTGGTACTGGGGGAGGCAGAAGGAAACCGGAGGCTTCCAATCATCATTGGAATGTTTGAAGCACAGGCCATTGCCATTGAGATTGAAAAGATCCAACCCAACCGTCCGATGACGCATGATCTTTTCAAGTCGTTTGCCAACGCCTTTCATTTCCACGTGGAGGAAATCGTTATTTCTGACTTAAAAGAGGGCGTTTTCTTTGCCAAGATTGTCTGCACAGACGGCCTAAAGAAATCCGAAGTCGATGCGCGTCCCTCCGATGCCATTGCGGTGGGGCTCCGGTTTGAGGCCCCGATCTTTACCTACGAAGCCATCCTGGCCGAAGCCGGGATTGTACTGACAGACGAGGAAGAAGAAGAAAAGACGGAGTCAAAAGCAGCAGAATCAAAAGTAAAAGTGAAGAAGGAGTCGTCCAGAAAGGGCGATGATTTCAAGAGCTATACCATTGAGAAGCTCAACGAGTTGCTGAAAGTCGCGATCGACAAGGAAGACTATGAACGGGCAGCCAAGATCCGGGATGAGTTGGGTAAGCGGAATTAGACTTCCTATATTGTATTAATCGATCCTTCCCTATATTGCCGCCATGGAATACCTCAGAGGGATAGCCGGCATCGTATTTATCATTGGGGTTGCCTATCTTTTCTCCGCCAACCGCAGCCGCATTGATTGGCGCCTGGTGATTATCGGTATAACGATTCAATTGTTTTTTGGGTTGATGATCGCCAAAGTGGAAGTAGCCCAGTCGGTGTTTGTCTATATCAGCGAAAAATTTGTCATCTTCCTGGGCTTTGCCTTGAAAGGCGCTGAATTCCTGTACGGGGACCTGGCCAAGAACAGCAACGGTACTACCGGAGTGAAGCATAGCCTTGGGTTTCTGTTCGCCTTCCAGGCACTGCCTACCGTCATCTTCTTTTCTGCCGTTACAAGCGGCCTCTATTACCTGGGTATTCTGCAGAAGGTTGTTTTTGGATTCGCCTGGATTATGGCCAAAACGATGCGGCTGTCTGGCTCCGAAAGCTTGTCCGCTTCCGCCAACATCTTTATGGGGCAGACGGAGGCCCCGTTGCTGATACGGCCGTTCATAGCAAAGATGACGCAGTCTGAACTGCATTGCGTCATGGTTGGGGGGATGGCCACGCTGGCCGGAAGTGTGCTGGCCGCTTATGTTTCCTTTCTTGGGGGCGGAGATCCGCAGCAGCAGGCGAAGTTTGCCACCTATTTGCTGAGTGCCTCGATCATGAACGCACCTGCTGCGATCGTCCTCTCAAAAATATTCATGCCCGAAACGGAGCATGAGAAGATTGACCGTGCGTTGAAAGTAAATAAGGAACAGATTGGATCAAATGTGGTGGAAGCGCTTGCCAACGGGGCGTCTGATGGATTAAAGCTGGCGCTGAATATCGGTGCCATGCTTCTTGCATTCATCGCGATCATCTTTGCGCTGAACTGGATCCTCGTCGACTTTGTCGGCGGGGTTACGGGCCTGAATGAATGGGTGCGTACGTCCACCGGAGGTACATACCAGGGATTCTCCCTCCAGTACATTCTGGGCCAGGGGTTCAGGATCTTTGCGTTTTGCATTGGTGTTAGCTGGGAAGAGTCGCTTCAGGTGGGGAGTTTGCTGGGCCAGAAAATGGTTATCAATGAATTTGTTGCTTACCTCGACCTTTCCGCCATGAAGGCAGCGGGGACACTCAGTGAAAAATCCATCCGGATTGCGACATACGCGCTCTGCGGCTTTGCCAACTTCAGTTCTATTGCCATTCAGATCGGCGGTATCGGCGGGATGGCCCCGGAGCGAACAGGCGATCTTGCCAGGCTTGGGTTCCGCGCGATGATGGCGGCCTCGATGGCCACGCTGATGACGGCAACCATTGCCGGTGCAATTTTCTAAATCAGAACTTATCGATGTTTTGGCTTGTGGTACAACTTGTCTTTGGTGCTGTGGCCTTTCCGGGCATTAAAGTAGTTGTACGAGAACGTATACGCGGCTGAAATAGAAAACGTTTTGAGATTGGATTTCAGGAGGTGTTCCTGAAACGTGCTTCCGCCGAATCCAACGATGTCAATGTAGCTGGTGCTTTTTGTGGTTCCCAGATTGGTCTGGCCCAGCGTGGCCCGGAATTCGACATACACTTTCTGGCGGGCAGTTATCGGTGCGTTTACCCCGATCCCCAGTTCAATTCCAAAGAGCGCTCGGTTTATCCCGTTTAGGTACAAGTTGTTATAATTGGCATCGGGGACCTCGTCGAATACAACTGTATAATCCAATCCAGCACCGTCGCCTGACTTCATATTACCCTTTGCATCCAACCAATAGTTGACATTGGGACCGATACTAATTATGAACTCCGACTCGATTTCCTTCCCCCACTCAAAGGGGATTTTCCTCCGCAGCAGCATGGAGGCATCCACAAAGTTCATAACCATCTCATTCCGACTGAAGCCCTGGTCATAAATGAAAACGCTCGTCTTTTGAGAGTAACCAAACTCGGTCTGAAAGGCGTACTTGGCGTTGAGTTTGAATTGGACGAGGGCGCCGGCTGTCCAGCCTAGCGTCGGTTGTGCATCCAGAATTTTTCGGGCATCCACGTCCGCAAAGTGCGGCGTGGTCATGCTGATCCCCGCACGGAATCCCCAGGAGATCTTGTCGTATGCTTTTGCCGAGAACGGAGAAAACTTGGGTTTAACGTGGTCCTGCCCAAGCCCCAAGAAGGGCGCAAGATTGGTTACTACGCACAAAATTACCGAATTTAGTATTTTGAACATTTAGCAGGGTATACCATATTACTATAAACAAAAGTACTTAATTGCGGTACTCGTTACTTATCCTTTACGTTGAAAGATTGTAAGCTACTTTTTTGCCTTTTATTTTACTTCTGCGTCCAAGTGTCGAGCGGCCAGGATTTAAACTTCACCCAATTCTACATAAATCCGGCATTACTTAATCCATCCTACACCGGGACGGAAGGAAGGCCTGCGCTTTTCATGTCATACCGAAAGCAATGGATGGGACTGGAAGGGAGTCCGTCGACGATGAACTTTAGTGTGCAGACCTCGCTTCCAAACCGCGTGAACCTTGGCCTGAATGCAAGTAACCAGAAAGTGGGGTTGGTTTCCTCTACCGGAGCGATGTTGATGGGTGGATACACGCTGCCACTGAGCGCACATAATTCGGTGCGTTTCGGAGCTTCTGCCGGTGGCACCTTTACCAGGGTGGATATAAATAATCTGAATTTTGGAAGCTCTCCCGGCAACAACCCGAATGATCCCCTGCTTGCCAACCTGGCGGACAATTCATTCCAACTAGCCGGGAACCTTGGCATCTCGTACCACACCAAGACCTTCCATGGTGGAGTTTCCATGCCTGCCCTTTTTCACCCCGTGTACCTAACGCAAGGAGCATTTCAGCCAAACTTCAAGCCCTTTGACAACCTGATAGTTCATGCCAGCAATCGCTTTTATTTACAGAAAGGAAAGAATGTCTTCGAACCGTATGTGGTATATCGCTTGTCCAAAGGACTGCCAGGCCAATTTGAGGTTGCTGCGGTATACCATTATATGCACGTAGGTTGGATTGGCGCATCGTATAAGCAGGATTTCGGAATGTCCGGACTATTGGGCTTCAAGATGAACAAGTTGCTGGCCCTTGGTTATTCCTACAGCCTGCCAACATCGGGTCCCGGAGAGATCAACAAAGCCTCCCATGAGATTCATCTCGCCTATCTTTTTGGACAGCACAAGAAACCTGTCGTTGTGGCCTATTCCATTGTTGACACCGACCTTCCCAAAGCAGAGACAAAGAAGAAACCGGTAGTAGCTGCCGCGAAGCCGGTGCCAAAGAAGGAGGTGCCCAAGAAGCCGGAACCGAAACCACCTTCTCCGGCTCCCAACGTGGTGGTCGATGTGGTTCCCGGAGCGGATCCGATGCACGCGGAGGAGCAGGACAAGCTGAAACGGTTGGAGGAACATGCAGATGATCCGTTCGAAGAACACAACGAGACACACCATCCGCACGCCGAAAGACACGAATTGATTAAGCAAGGGGGGCATCATGACGAGGTAGAACTAGGTAACCACATCGTGGCGGGAGTATTCCGGTCGGAGGCCAATGCCAAGCATTATTACGAGGGACTCTTAAAAATGGGTTTTGAAGGCCTTGATTACGGATATTTGTCAGAAAAGAAGCTTTGGTACGTTCACTTTGTGGTCTCAGAGGATATTAATGAAGCAAGAGCTAAACGGGACGAACTCCGGGAGTTGTTTGTATTTAAAGATGCTTGGCTGTTAACAGTGCATAATTGAGTATGAGGTTGAGATTTGGGGTTGTACTGCTGGTTGGGGGGTTGACAGGGACAGTCAGTGCTCAGACGCCTGTAATAAATTCGGTAACACCCGTTTCCACTTACCCATCGAACAAAGTATTGATAACGGGTTCAGGGTTCAGCACAAACCAGGCGCAATTGCGCGTTTCTTTCGATCATGTCCGGGCAACGATTACCGCCTCTTCCGAGTTTGCCATCGAAGCGACGTTGCCGCCGCAGGCCCGACTCGCCAATGTGGAGGTACTCCATATAATCTCCGGCTTGTCAGGGAAATTTGCGGGAAAAATGATTCCAAGTTTCGGTGGAGGGCTCTTTGACCCCCTCAAAGTGGTGGCCCCCCTCAGTCACGCGTCGCCCGACGAAATATTTGATGTTTGCGCATGCGACCTGGACGGTGATGGGCGGCCCGATCTTGCTGGCTCGAAACAGGGCGTGGGGACAGATATTATGCTCCTGAGAAATACGAGCACGGTTGGTGCCTTGTCTTTTGTGAGTTCTACGGTAGCCGTTACAGCACAAACTTTTAATTTGGCGTGCGGCGATTTGAACGGCGATGGCCGCCCCGACTTGATTGCCTCACGGGCTGGTGCCACGCGAAATGAAATCTTTGTATTAAGAAATACCAGCTTCCCGGGGAATATCACCTTTGCCCCTCTGACCACGCTTCTGATGGATGTAGGTCATCTGGCTTTCCGGTTGTCGATCCGCGATCTAAACGCCGATGGAAAACCGGAAGTGATCGTTACCAATTCGTTCAACAGCGCAGGGAATATTATTTATGTATTTGTAAATACCAGCTCCGGGGGCGTTTTGAGTTTTGCTGCGTCTCCCGTTAAACTTACGGTCACGGGCGCTAACACCACCTACGGGCTGGATGTCCAGGATCTCGATGGTGACAATAAACCGGATATCATCGTAAATCAGTTTACTGCGAGTCACATTTTTGTTTTACGTAATACAAGTTCAGCCACTGTTTCTTTTGCACCGGCTCAACAAATAAATCTCGGGGCAACACTGAACCAACTTACCACGGCCGATTTTAACCTCGATGGCAAGTTAGACATTGCTGTTACCAGCGCATTTGACAACCGGGCGATTGTTCGATTGAACCAGAGTACGCCGGGCGTAATCAACTTTGGGCCAGAATCAAGCGGGATTGATCTGGCAACGGGGACATTTCCGTGGGGAATTGATGCGGGCGATATTGACGGCGATGGAGACGTTGACCTTCTGGTGGGCAACCGGGGAGCGGGCGTGGTGGACATGACGGTGATGCGCAACAACGGAAACAGTACGTTTACTCCGATAGCGGTTAACGCGGGTAAGAAATCTCGAAATGTTCGCATAGGAGATTTTGATGGGGATGGAAAACCTGACTTTGCTTTCACTTCCGATACTGGCAATTCGCTGGATATCATCAGGAACAGAAACTGCTTTGTTCCAACCATCCTGAATGCGTCTCCCCTGACGATCTGTGCAACACAAACGATCCGTCTGAATTCGATACCGGGGGTTAGTGTCACCAACTTTGACTGGAAGGAATCAGGAGTGTCTGTCTCCAGTGGTATTGCCCCTTTTTATGATGTTACCACGGTGGGAAACTATACGGTGACTGCTACCAGCGAGGGTGGGGCTTGTGTAGAGGTATCGAATATTGTTGTGGTAAATGCAGGCGCCGGTGCGGTGCCGACGGATCCGGTTATTTCCAGTAATGCACCGCTTTGCAATGTACCCGGGCAAAATCTACAACTGAATGGACCAGGAGGGGCGGGCCTGTCTTATATATGGACTGGTCCTAATGGCTTTACCTCCGGGCTTCAGAATCCGCAGGTTCTGAATGTGACGGCCGCCGATGCGGGTTTCTATATATTGCAAGTCTCGAACGGTACGTGCTTCAGTAACCAAGCAAACACACGGGTGGATATTGCTAACCTGGCAAACTTCTCCGTGGGCTCATCCATCACATCAAATACAATTTGCCAGGGGTCGAACCTGACCCTTACGGTAAATTCCCAATCGGGATATTCTTACCAGTGGAGAAAAGACGGAATTGATATTCCGGGTCAAATCACAACGTCACTGGTGGTCACACAGGAGGCAGCGTATACCGTCAGGGTTACCAATACCGGACTTGCCTGCTCATTGACAACTTCGCCTCCCATTAACGTAATTGTGCTGAGCCAGCCCGTCGCTGGCTTTTCGGTGAATCCGACAGGGTGTGTAGGTACTTCGCTGGCATTCACGGATCAGTCAACGAAGGATTCACGAGCCACCGCTGTCTATGCGTGGAACTTTGGAGATGCCGGAACCGCGACGGTGCCCAGCCCTTCTCACACATATCTTGCGGCGAGTACTTTTAATCCATCGCTGACAGTTTCGTACACGGGAGTTACCGGTTGTTCGAATAATGTTTCCAAACCAACAGCAATCGCCAATAACCCAACCATCACGATTACCACCGACAAGACGTTCCTTGTAGTGGGTGAAGCAGCTCAGCTGCAGGCTTCTGGCGCAACCACCTATTTATGGACACCCACCGTGGGACTAAGTGACCCTTCCATTGCAAATCCAATCGCCATGCCTACTATCACCACTACGTATGATGCGGTAGGCACAACAAACGGATGCTCGGGAACAGGATCGATTACAATCGATGTATCCAACATCCCACCGCCGGCACCCGGAACGGTCGGTATCCCAAATATTTTTACACCAAACGGTGATAGCGTCAATGACTTATGGATTGTTCAGAATCTGGAAAGTGAATGTGTGGTTTCCGTTTTCGATCCCGGGGGTCGCCGGGTGTTTGAAGGGAAGGGCCCGGTGAGTTGGGATGGAAATTATAGTGGTGCAAAAGCGCCGGATGGTACGTATTTTTATGTTATGACGTGTCCCACAAGCGGGACATTAACGGGGCATGTATTGCTTGCAAGATGA
Organism: Cytophagales bacterium; assembly: GCA_034440075.1. GTDB lineage: Bacteria > Bacteroidota > Bacteroidia > Cytophagales > Cyclobacteriaceae > ELB16-189. The sequence goes on along the minus strand of JAWXBL010000032.1, from coordinate 1,796 downwards.
AGAAGAGGAATATGGGAAAACGATCGGTTGGACTTTTCAAGCAAATGATTTCGAGAGGAATTGCTATCCTGGGGCTTTCATTGATCGTGTGCGTTTCCTTTGGTCAGACTACCGAGATATGTAACGACGGCAAGGACAATGATGGGAACGGACTCATCGACTGCGCTGATGCCTATTGCACGTTCCCTGCCAATGTAGAAAAGGGCTGCCGTTGTTTTGACGGAATCGACAACGACGGGGACGGCAAGATTGACTCTTCCGATACCGAATGTGCCACGTATTATGGACTGACATTTATTGGTGCTGGATCCTCCTGCAGTATTAACCCACCTCCCGGTCAGGCGTTTACCACGACGGGGCCGCCGATAACCACGGCCCAGAATACGTCCGATACACCTGCGAAGATCGTTGTAGGGGATGTAAACGGTGATGGTATCCCGGACATGGTGACGACGTCGAAATGGAATCGAACGATTCGCGTGGTGGCTAGTGCTACGGGGTCCGGCTTCTCGCCAGGGGATATTATGAGCGACTTCAAGACGAGCACTGGAAGTCTATTCCCCAATCCGACGAGTCATTTCTGGTTTGAAAACGAAGTACTGATCGCTGACATTGATAAGGATAAGATTGGGGAGATCTACTCCATCGTATCAAAAAGAGGGGGAAGTCCGGATAGCAAGCCCACGGATTATTATCTCGTGGGTTTCAAGTATGCCAATGGAACATTGATCCCACTATTTAATATAGTCAATCTTGGGCCCAACCGACCCGGGAGTCCGGGAATTGCAGATTTCGATGGCGATGGGAAAGCGGAAGTTTATCTGAAGAACAGAATCTATGCAGCAGAGTCTGGTGTACTTCTGGCCGACGGGGGAGGGAACTGGATAACCTCTATCAATGCGGGCCCGGTCGCTGCAAACATGCTAGGCGACAGCAAGCTTGAATTGGTTTGCGGAAACTTTATTTACAGCGTCCCTAGTCTCGCTTCGCGCACCCTTCAAGTGATGACCGTAGCCAAGGATATGAATACCTTGGCACCAAAGTACTACCCCAAAGGATTTTTCGATGCCATTGAATACGGAAAGGATCATGCCAGTACGACAAGCGTGGCAGACCTCAATGGAGACGGGTTCCTGGACGTCTTAATCACCGGCGCGGTTAATTGCTCAGGCAACGAAGTTGCACCTTGTGGTACAAACATTACTACCATATTCTATTGGAACGTTCAGGCGAACACCGTGAAGACCTATGCCCCGCCTGATCCCATCACACCAGCAACCGGATGGAGCTGGGGTACAGGGAGGATCAACCTTGGTGATGCGAACGGCGATGGGAAACTTGAAGCGCTTTTTGTCGCTGGCAATAAATTATTCTGTGTTGGTCTCGATGTGGGAGGAAACCTTATAAACTTATGGACACGGACTCTCAATGACAATTTGTCGGGGATTCTCTCTGTAACGATGTTCGATTTCGATAACAACGGAAAGTCGGAGGTGGTTTACCGTGATTCCCAGGAACTGGTAATTATTGATGGGCAGACCGGAGCGACAAAGCTGTGGTCGGCCCCCTGCAACTCGCACACGTGGACGGAAGGGCCGGTGATTGCAGATATCAACGGAGACGGAGCAACAGATATCTGCGTACCCTGTTTCACGAACGCCGGGTTTGACATTAATGTAGCGACCGTTCAAAAGCAGTCACAGGGACAAGTCCGTCTTTATTATTCTACGGCGAATGCCTGGCTGCCAACACGTAAAGTTTGGAACCAGCACCCTTATTATGTCACCAACATCAAT
>JAWXBL010000031.1:0-33413 GCA_034440075.1 Cytophagales bacterium | reverse complement strand
GTATATTATTCTATATTAAATTGTATTTTAGTACTAGAATATGTCAAAAAAGCCCAGACTAAAGCCCATACCAGAGGCCCTTGTTATTGACCGCATGAGGTTTGAAAATCCGTGGTGGACAACGGGTACGATTGACCCCTTTTATAATTCCCTGCCGCGGCGCCTGTACTTTGATCTCTTCTACCCTTTGGTTGAGGAGTTGGATGTAAAGCGTGCTGTCGTTCTCATGGGTCCCCGCCGGGTTGGAAAAACTGTCATGATTCACCATACGGTGCACCGTCTCATGGAGGAGGAGAAGGCTGTTCGGCCAAAAATCTGCTTCATCAGCATCGATAATCCGATCTACCTGCACATGGGTTTGGATCAGCTGTTCTTGCTTGCAGTCAAGGCGGCGGGTACTTCTGAACCAGGAGGGTGGTTTGTTTTCTTTGATGAGATTCAGTACCTGAAGGATTGGGAGGTTCATCTCAAAGTCCTCGTGGATAGTTACCCGCAAACGAAATTTATTGTATCCGGGTCTGCGGCCGCTGCGTTGAAACTGAAGAGCAGGGAAAGCGGAGCTGGGCGATTTACAGATTTCATGCTGCCGCCGCTGACATTCCACGAGTACATCCACCTGAAGGGCCTTCATGCAATCATGCGGCCGGGCACCATCTCCTGGAAGGGAAATCTAAAGAAGTTTTTTACCACGATCAATATCAAGGAACTGAACAGCCATTTTGTGGATTACATCAATTTTGGAGGATATCCTGAAATGATTTTTTCTGAGAAAATTCAGGCCGATCCCGCCCGCTATATCAAAAGTGATATTGTAGACAAAGTGCTGTTGCGCGACCTTCCCAGTCTTTATGGTATCCGGGACGTTCAGGAACTGAATTCCTTTTTCACCACACTGGTGTTTTATAGCGGCAACGAAGTATCGCTCGACACGCTTTCAAAAAGCAGTGGTGTTGAAAAAAACCTCTTAAAAAAATACCTGGAGTATCTGGAAGCAGCGTTCCTTATCCGTGTCATCCATCGCGTTGACCATTCGGCGAGGAAATTCAGGCGCGCTGTTTTCTACAAAGTGTTTCTTACCAACCCCGCATTGCGAAGCGCACTGTTCTCACCGCTGACAGCAACCGATGACGCCATGGGCGCGATGGTGGAGACAGCGATCTATGCGCAATGGCTGCACCGTGAACAGTTCACCCCGTGGTATGCACGGTGGAGTGTGGGCAAATTCCAGGGAGAAGTGGACATGATTGCACTTGACGAAAAAAGGCTAAAGCCGCTGTGGGCGGTCGAAGTCAAATGGAGCAACCGCTTTTTTGAAAAACCTGGAGAACTCAAGTCCTTGCTCCAATTTTGCAAGAATAATGAGCTTACATCGGCGTTGGTAACCACCATCGATAAGACCGGAGAGATTGAAAGGGGAGGCACCACCTTAAGTTTCGTTCCCGCAGCTGTGTATGCCTATGGTGTTGGCGCAAATACCCTTGAGATGAAAAAGAGAAAAGAACAGTAGAAGTGCTTTTGGTTGTGGCTTTTTGCTACTTTAACCGGTCGATTGTTCCACCCAACCTATCTTTCTATATGAAGTATTCAGGAATGGTTTTTCTTCTCTCGCTGGTGGTTGCCGGCTGTACCGAAAAGAAAGCACCGGACGCCGCCGGCCAACTCAAGACCTTTGTCAATGAAATGAGCCCATCCCGCGGCAGAGGCCAGGGGATGGCGCTGGACTCCATGAGTACGGCCTCTTTCGCGGCAGCGCTGCAAAAAACAAAAGATCAGCTAATCCAGCTCCGGGCCATAGATAAGACGGCTCTCACCGGCGACGACCTCATCGACTGGAAATTCGCGCAAAGCATTTTGGTGGGCCGTGAACTGGATCAGGAGAAGTACCAGCCGTGGAAGAAAGATCCACGCATCTACATGACGTTCACCGGCGTTGCCGGGTTCCTGAACGGACCCGGGGACGCAGCGAAGAAAATCGAGGAGATAGAAAAGCGGCTGAAGATTGCACCCGCCCAGCTCGCCAACGGCATGGCGCAGTTGGAAGCCTATGTTCCGCGGTTTCAGGAGTTGGGGGTCTTCATGGCCGAAAACGGCTTCGTACTCTTTGACCAGGAAATACGTGAATTCATTGCGAAGAACGGCGCCGCGGCAGAACGGCTGAAAGCCCCGGCTGCAGACGCCCGGGCGGCCCTCACACGCTACCTGACTTTTTTGAAAGAAGAATTACCCAAACGCCCTGCCGGGAACTTTGCCATGGGCAAGGATACCTACAACGAAATGCTGCGGGGTCAATACCTGCTGCCCTATGACGGCGACAGCCTCTACGCGTTCGGATGGAAGGAGTTTAACAAGACGGTGGCCGAGTTGGAGGCGCTGGCGCGGAAAATGGATGAACGAAAGACCTGGCAGCAGCTGGCTGTGGAAATCAAGAACGAGTATCCCGATCCGCATAAGATGATCGAGGTGCACCAGGAGTGGGTGAATAAATCGCGCGAACACCTGATCAAGAACAACCTGATTCCAATCCCTTGGAAGGAGCGGGTAGTGGTCGTTCCGCGCGCGGAATATTTGCGAAAGACATCGTATTACGGCCACTTCAATTTTGCAAAAGCCAAGGATGCCGACAGCATCTACACCTCGGAGATGCACATCAACCCGTTTGAAGACCAGTGGGACGCGAAGAAGAAACAGGAATACCTTGTCGAGCACGACTGGGGTGTGATCATGGTGACCGCTCCGCACGAGACGTATGCCGGGCACCACGTGCACGGGTTGTACCAGGCCAACAATCCGCGGCCGCTGCGGCGCAAGAACAGCATCAGTTTGTTTGCCGAAGGGTGGGGGCTATACAACGAGCAGCTCTTCCGGGAGACCGGATTTTTTCCAAACGACAAGATTCTACTTCGTCAATTGCAGTTGCGGCTGTGGCGCAACGCGCGGGTGATCTACGATGTGGGCATGCACACGGGAAAGATGAACTACGAGGAGGCCGTCTCCCTGATGACCGACAAGGTGGGTTTCCTGCGGTGGGCTTCCCAGCTGGAAGTAGACGCCTGCTCCGCTTCGCCGGGTTACTTCATCGGATATTTTACCGGCATGATGGAGATTCTGAAAATGCGGGAGGACTACAAGAAGATGAAGGGCGATGCTTTCACGCTGAGCGAATTTCATGAGCGGCTGCTGAAGGCTGGAAGCATGCCCACGTCGCTGATGCGGGAGGCGCTGTTTCTGGAGAAATAGTGGAAAGGCTAGGCGGGTGGGTAACTCTGTGGTATAGCTTTAAGATGCAATTGCACAGGGGGCACGGAGAAGCACAGTGATAACTTGGCAGAGTAATTCTTAACAAAAGCATATGCAAAAAATTATCTCCACTGTCATTTTGCTTGCCGTAAGCGTGGCTTTAACGGCACAGCCCGACCAGGAAATACACATGATCAAAAACTTTTGGAGTGTGAAGTTTCTTCATGGTCCAAAGCTTGTGAAGCCAAGAGAAGTCCTTGAGGTGATGAAGGCAAACCCGCAGGCCTATGAGGAGTTCCAAAAGGCCAAATCAAACTATGAAGCGGCTCAGGTCATTGGAGCTATCGGTGGGTTCATGATCGGCTTGCCCCTTGGTACGGCCATTACGGGGCGCACCCCGGAATGGGGATTGGCAGCGGGGGGTCTGGGTTTGGTGCTGTTGAGCATACCTTTCACCAGCAGCTTCCTCAGTCATTCTGAAAATGCAATAAAGATTTACAATGGCGGGAGCGGTTCTGCGAGCACGCATCCATCGATTCATTTGGTGCCAATGGGCTATGGGGCAAAAATTGTTATACGATTTTAGGCCCCCGAGTTTGTTGGTGTTCTTCACCAACAAACACCCGGTAGTGGGTTATTGGAGGGATCAAATACGTTAATCAGGAAAATGGGATTTCAGGTTACGCGCCTGTAATACCATTCCCTAAGCATATCGTTGTGGACGCCCTCGGTATTAAGCCAAAAACTTCACTACATTCACTTCAATCCGGTTCGCGCCGGGCTTTGTCGATACCCGGAGGAATACCCGTATTCGAGCGCCGGATTCTACCAGTGCAACAAACTGGATTGGCGATTTTTGAGTCACTATGATGGCTGAAAGGGTTTTGTGTTAATTTTAGCGAGCGGAGTCTTGTTGGTGACGAACACCGACATGGGCGGAGAGTTTGATCTCGAGTAAGATGCATATGATGTATTGTGGGAAAATATACAGGAGGACTTGAAAATCCACCCAAAACCTCACTTTTGAGCCATAGTTCAATATTATTCTGCTCCGTTTCATTCCAACCATGAAAGAGTGACGCTTGAGATGTGTTGGGACTAAAGGATAAATTTGAATCAGGGAGATAGCATAAAAATGAAATTGACTGAACTCCAGGACCGATTGCACAAGAATAGTGTTCCGCATAGTGGGTATTCTTTGGATGAAGGTCTAAAAGGGGATGCATATATCATTCAGAGAAAATTTCTTAAGTGGCAGTTTTTTTATCTTGATGAGAGAGGAGAACGATCTTTATTCAAGGAGTTCCGTAATGTGGAGGATGCTTATGATTTACTCTGGGAAAGAATTGAAGTAAATCTAAGGATGATTCCTCCGTCAATTCCTCGTGAATGAGTTTGCTAAGATCTTTTTCCCTGGCATCTGGGTCCCTTTTAATCTCTGTTTGCGCTCAATACTGGATTGAACAAGACCGGCTACTTGTTCCCGAATTAGTGTATGCACTGGCAACAAAGTTTGTCCATCTAATTCTGCCGTATACAATTTACTTCACAGTATACGCATGGATACTCAAGCGTTTGGCCCGGAGGTATAAATTCATTAACAATCTTTTTGGTAACATTCTTGTTGGGACTCTATTAATGGCGGTGATTGTATTTGTTGATATAAGCTATACATATCTCACCAATCCAGACTGGATATTATGGCCAAGTTACTCCCTGGAGTATTTTACTTTTCTGATTTTCAATATAACCATGATTTTTGCGAATCTTTGGTTGGGAGCGGGGCATCGAGGTATTTATTGATAAAAATAACTTGACTTGTGGCGCTAAATCTCCAACTACTACTTAATTTCAACTGAAAGTGAAAGGCTTGCTTCTCCGCCGATACTTTTAAAGACTAGAGTGCAAATTAATACTCACCAGAGGTATTATATGGTAGAATTGGATCTTGAAGGCAACAGATTAGTGTTTTCTATCGAAAACAGCAGTGTTCGGGTAAAATCCTCATTTGAAAATGTCTTGTTGGTGAACCAAACTGTGGATGCTGTTACTGAGATTGTTAGGAAGAATTTTGCAATTGTAAGTAGCTATTATGTTCAAGTAGCCTACCAGAAAGCAAACCGTGTTGGACACAAGGATATTACAGTAGTAAGTATATCGATTTTGCTTCATTACTTATACATGTACAATTCTTGGCGGAATCTATATAAGAGAATGGAAAAGAAGAGCCTGAAGTTTAGGCATCAGGACTTTGAGAGTGCCGATACATGGGACGCAGTTGTTGCGCATTTCAGGAAAAATTACCCTGATACTTGGAGGGAAATGTGTTCAATTCTATTGAAGAGGTCCGAAGCTGAAATTGAGGCCTATTGTCTCGAAAGGGAAAAGTTCTTCAATAGATAAGAATCATGATTAATGCGCAATCATTGGGGAAAACAGCAACGATGAAATTGAAATGACTGACGCTGAAAAAGGGATTTATCGCCGATACCTTGGCGTTGGTTTTGTAGCATTGGGCGTACTCTCAATATTTCTGGTTGATAGCTTTTTTGAATACAAACGAGTGACTGGCTCTTATACTCAAGTACCCGCACGAATAGTTCGCGTAGAGACCATGGACAATATGGCGAGAAAATATACTGTTGAATTCCAGACGCTTGACCGAACTATAGCAAAATCATTTATGTCGAATTGAAAAACTGCAGGACTCAATGACACAATCCAAATTTACTATTCACCATCGGATGGATCTGTTGTTGGGCACGAGGAAATAGGATTTGGATTCACAAACGTTGCTTTGGTCTTCACATTCATAATTCTTGCCAGCTTTTTGTTTTATTGTTTAAAATTTCCGGAACAAATTGCTAAGGGATTTAATTTTGACACGGATGCTAAGCTGTGCAGTTATAACATTGCTCTTAATAGTTATGTTTATCGTTAAGCCAGCATTAGTTGAGACATTTTCGGGTAATATTGGAAGGGTGACGTGATTGATATGGAGTAATTCGGATGGCTTATTTGGCATGTGTCAGCAACAAATACAAGGGAATAAATATGTTAAGTGATTATAAACCAAAAGAGAACTATGTTGTTGCAAGTTTTGCAGGGGCTATATTGATTTGCGGATTTCTCTATGGATGGTGGTATACATACTTCATTGTACCAAAAGAAGGATATCGTTATACAACTGCCCAAGTAGTAAGAGCTTGTGGTACGGGGTACATATTTCGCTATGTTGTTCTGGGGAAGCAAATCGACACAAAATGCGTTCCCATTTATGGAGAAATTGATATCGGAACTGTTTACCTGGTGAGTTTTGCTGTTGCAGATCCTGAACATTTCGGCATCGAGAACTATGTGTTAAAAGGTACTCTTCAAGCTCCTGATTCGGGCTGGGCTAAGGCGCCATTGGAAAAGTTCAAGGAAATACCTTGATAGCTTGTCGCAAACGGGAACTTAACTTTTGGTTATGAAATTTCTCCGCCCGACTATACAGCAGATGGTGGTGTTTTTGGAAAAATATGAGGGAGGTCAATCCTGGGATTAATGGCGCATAGGCAACTACTATGAAGGCTTCTCAAAAACCTTTGTACTATGGATTTGTTATTGTTGTGGGAATTGCTTTAATGGCGTTTTCATTTGTATTGGCATATAAGTTTTATGAGACCACCCAAGTTGGTAAAACACTATTCTTGCGGAATTCAAAATTAGTTTCAGTAAAGGAAAAACACGACATGACAAGGGAGTTTACAGTGGAGTATAGAGAAGCAGGAGAGCTTAAGAGAAAATCCTTCACTTCTAATGTGAAAAAGCCCAGTGTTAATGATTCATTGCTAATTTACGTATCTAGGGTAGATGGATCAGTTAGGGCATTTGAAGAAGTAGGACTGGCTAGATCCTTTGTCGAGGTCTCTATACTGTTACTCTTTTTTCTTTTCTGTTTGATATTTCCAGATTCTGTAATTAAAGGGTTTAACTGGGACACGCATGGGAGTTAAAAATTGTCTTTGATCTTGGTAGGTGAATAAGTATCAATGCTCAGTTTATCTTGGCAATCTGCGAATTTGAATGGTATTGGTGGACTCCACAAATGTTCATACCAAGTGAATTTCGCAGATAGTTAGAACTAATAATTAGCCCCGTATTAGAGCTATGATTTGCAACAAAGAAATGATCGCATTTGCAAATATTAAACTTTTTGGAGGAAAGGCATTTGAAGACATAGAGGTTGAGTTGCGTGCCAAGAATTGTCATAGTTTTCGAATTGCAACGAATCAGCCATTCAAATCTATCCGCAGTATCCAATCCAGTTTTGAAAAAGGATTGGAGCTTAACCTATACTTTGAAAATAATAAATTGAATTCGGGTAGTGTAACCTTAATGGTTGAAACAATCAGGGATTCTGAACATAAACAACTTATGGAAGTCGCATTTAGAGGCGGCATTAAAATAGGTAGGTACGATTGGGGGAAAGTATTCATAGAGCAAGACAAGAATGGTAGTTGGATGCTTGGTTTTAAGTTTAGTTGAGTGATGCATTTCCAGGATGGTGAAGGGGTTATGTATTAATTTTGACGAGCGGAGTCTTGTTGGTGAAAAACACCAACAAGGGCGGAGAACTTGTATTCTCTGTGTAACTCTTTTTACTCAGTGTAACTCTGTGGTACAACTTCTTGGAAAAGGCTATTACACGGAGGCACACAGAGAAGCACGCCCGCCTGCCGGACGGGCTGGGAGGTTCAAGGAGGAACTTGTATTCTCTGTGTAACTCTGTGGTATCGCTTTAAAATGCAATTGCACAGGGGGCACGGAGAGGCATAGAGAAACGCAGAGGTATAGCGTGCTTTACGGAGTTTCAGCTTAGATAGAGCTTCTCGATCTGCGCGGCGTGTTTCTCCAGCAGCTTGTTCCGCATGGGCTTGAAAGAAGTCGTCAGGTCTTTGTTCTCCACGGTCCATTCCTCTTCCGAAAGGATAAACTTCTGCACGCGCTCGTGTGACTCCAGCGTTTCATTCAGCCGGTCCACTTCGTCCTGAAATTTCTTTACCACCTTGATGTTGTGGATCATAAAAGGCGGAGAAGTCCAGTGGATGCCCTGCTCAATACACCAGGATTTAAGTATCTGAAAATGAGGTACTACGATAGCTGATACGAAGGGCTTGTTGAATCCAAGTATGAGGCTTTGCTCGATGAAGGCAGAAGTGGCAAGGTGGTTTTGAAGCGGCTGCGGTGCCACGTATTTTCCGGATGAAGTCTTAAAAATATCCTTCTTCCGGTCGGTTATCGCCAGGAACCTCTTGGCCACCATTTTCCCCACATCGCCGGTGCGGAACCAGCCGTCGGCGGTGAAGATTTGCGCATTCAATTCGGGTCGCTGGTAGTAGCCCTGCATGATGTTGGGACCCTTCACGAGAATCTCGCCTTCGCCCTGCTCGTTGGCTTCATCAATTTTTATTTCTACACCGGGAACAGGAATGCCTACGGTGCCAAAGCGGTTGAGGCCGGGGAGGTAGCGGTTGACAGAGATGAAGGGCGATGCCTCTGTCATTCCATAGCCTGATAACGGGAGGATACCCGCCGCAGCAAAAAGGCGGGCGATCTCGGGACGGAGGGCGGCGGCACCCACGGCCATGTATTTGATTTCACCTCCGAGGGCGCGGGGCCAGGAGTTGAAAACAAGAAGCCTGGCAAAGAGAAGTTGGATGGAATATACGATGCCACCGTGCTTTTCATCTTTGTAGCGCTCCCCAATCTTCATGGCCCACCGGATGAGGTTGCGGACGAATACATTTTTTCCCTGCCGCAGTTCCTGGAGGATGTCGTACATCTTTTCGAGCGTGCGGGGTACACACGTGCAGAAGAACGGACGTACAGATTTGAAGTCTTGCCGCAGTCCATCCAGCGACTGACTGAAGTGAATGGAAACGCCGAAGGCCATGTAGCCGTAGCAGCTGGTTCGTTCAAAAATGTGGCTGAACGGGAGGAAGCTCAGCACGCGGTGGCCGGGCAGGAGGGGCAGGAGCGTGAGGATGGATTTGATGTTGCTGACGACGTTTGCATGCGTAAGAACAACTCCCTTCGGTGTCCCTGTGGTGCCGGAGGTATACAGGATGGTTAGTATGTCGCCTGGCGTTACCTGGTTCCGGGCGTGTTCGAGGGCTTCCGGCGCAAGTGTGGCAGGATGGGAGCCATGTATGGGTGGAAATTCCCCCGGCTTGCCTTCTTCGAGATGATATACGGCCTGCAGCGTTCGAACAGTTTCACGGAGGGGCAGCAACTTGTCGTAGCGTGCCGTGTCGGCCGTGATGCAGGCGCGGGCCTGGGTTTCTTTCAAGATAAATTCCGATTCTGAAAGGCTGGAAGTCGGATGGAGCGGAACAACAACGATGCCCACCTGTTGGCAGGCAAAATCAATTACCATCCAGTCGGGACTTCCCATGCCTGGCACGATGACTAGCCGGTCACCCTTGGTGTAACCATTCTCCAGCAGCCAGGCTGATACGGTGTTGGCTTTTCGCTGAACGTCTTCAATCGAAAGGGCCTCCCACACCCCATTCCGCTTAGCAAGCACCGCCTTCTTCTGGGGATATTTCCTCCGTTGGTATTCAGGGATATCAAACACCCGCGTGAAATCGATGGAGGTTACATCGCTCATGAAATCTGACGAATGAAGTGGTTCAAGTTCAAGCTGGTCTATTTATTGGCAGGCTCAACATAGAGAATATCATAGAGGAGTTCAAAGAACAGGGGGAACTCCGGAAGGTCGTTGTGATGGCCGCCGGGCACGGGGTGCAGGGTTATTTTTTCCGGGTACATCCCTTTTAGGTGTTCGCTGTGGCTGTAGGGAATCAAGCGGTCCTTGGTGCCGTGAATGATGTGCACCGGACACATCACCGAACTCAGGAACTGGTCGGTACGGATGTCATAGCGCAGCAGCCACCGGAGCGGGAGGTAAAACCCAAAGCGTCGGGCGTTGTGATAAAAACTGCGGTAGGGGGAATCCAGAATCAGCATCCTCGGGCCGTTCCACGAGGCGATGCGCGCCGCGATGCCGCTGCCCAGCGAGCGGCCGTACACGACGATCTTTTCTTCCGGGTAATGTTGTACCAGCCATTCGTAAAGCAATTGGGCGTCGTCGAAGAGTTTCTTCTGGGTTCGCTTGCCGCGGCTCTTGCCGAATCCACGATAATCCATCATGAAGAAATCATAGCCGTTGCTTACGAAGTCTTTTGCAAACTTGCCCCAGCCCTTGATGCTGCGTGAATTCCCTTTGAGATAATAGATCACGCCCCGCGAATTGGGGACCTTGAAGTGGATGGCATTGATGCGTCCGCCGTCTTCGGTATCAAAATTCAGTTCCTCAAACGGGAACGGGTATTGGTACTTGAATGCGTGTGAAAGTATTTCCGGCCGGAAGAAGAAGAGGTGCTGTGTGAAGTAGAAGAGTACGCACAATCCGACGTACGCGGCACCGAGAATGAGTATGATTGTGATGGCCATGGATTGAACTTGCCGAAAAAAATAGCAAATTATCGGCAGAGCAGGAAATCAGGGAGCCTGAAGGAACTGCGCCAGCTTCTCGTGATACGCCGGAAATGTTCTCAGGTTGCGGTGGGCACCCCCCGGGATAATGACGAACTCATCACGTGGGCCAAGCATGGGCTTCAACCGCAAGGCAGCGCTCAGCGGCACAATGCTGTCGTCCGTACCGTGGATGATGAGTTTCCTGCTGGTGACCCGCTTCAGGTGATCCTTGTTGGAGAATTCATACCTCCAGGGGAGCAGGTCAGTCACCGGCTTGAAAAAGGGCCATATGACACTGCGCAACTCATCAAAGGGCGTTTCCAGGACCAGCAGGTCAGGCGGATGTGTAGTGGCAAGACGGGATGCAACCGCGGCACCCAGCGATCGTCCATATATAATGACCTTGTCAAAAGTTCCGCGTGCGAGCGCCCATTGGAGCACGGTTTCTGCATCTGCATAAAGCGAAGCCTCCGTGGGCTTCCCGGTACTTTTCCCATAGCCACGGTAATCGATCATCACCACCTCGTACCCGTTTGCGGTAAGATCAACAGCATAATTTCCCCAACGCTGGAGGTTGCCCCGGTTCCCATGAAAGTACAGGATCAATCCCCTGGAAGGTCCCGCAGGGTTAAACCACAACGCATTGAGCGTGTCCCCGCCCGGCGCCGGGATGAAGAACTCTTCAAACGGCTGATCGAAAGTAAACCGGTGGCCGGAATCCAGTTTTATGGATTGAAAGATGAGGCGGTCCTGGAACATGTATGATGCAATGGCTGCAATAATAAGCAGGCTTAGGATAACAATGCCAGCACGGGTGGCCAGCCGCATCATAGACCGCAAAGACGTCAAGGACGGTTGGGGGTGCCGAGTTTGATGCGCAGCACTTTTCTCTCAAAGACACCGCCAACAAATAATTGATCCCCGTACGGCAGCGCGATGCTGGAGCCGGAGAGGGTGGAGCCGTCATCCATCAGTACCTCGTGCACCTCATAGGTGCCTTTCTCCGTCGTCGGTACCAGTTTGAGTACCTGAGAAGGAGAGCGCTTTGTGGAGTCCTTCGCGTGCCCGACAAAGGCGAGAAGTTTGGGGTGCGAGGCGATCCACAGATTTCCTTCGCGGTCAACATGAATGTTGTCCAACCCCGTGTGAAGATCCTGTTTACGGACATTTGACAGCACCCCGGTTTCTTTATCCCGGTCAAACGTCAAAATATTTTGTCCGGTGGTGGTGGCAACGAACAGGGTGGATCCATCGGCGGAAATGTTAACACCGTTTGCATAACGCATACCCTCATAGGCTGTGGTCATGGAGTTGCCGTTGAAATACAATAGTTTAGAATGGGGCAGGCGTAGGTATTCTTCCAGTGTGCGGCCGAATCCTTTCTTAGACCCGTGATCGTTGGTCACGTAGAACTTGTTGCGGGCTACCGCTACGACATCGTTCGGGCAGCACATGGAAGGATCGGAAATGCTTTGCTGATGAAAAAGGGTATCGTGTCTGAATTCGAAAACCTCTACATAACTACCGCCGTCGTTGTGGTTGACCGCGAACAGGTACGTGAGCGAGTCCGCCTTTAGGAGGGAGATGCCATGGGGATGAAAGGAGCCGGCATAGGTGGTCGGCAATTTTGCGGGGCCTGTCGCCGAATTCAGACGCAGGAGAAAGATCCCGTCATTGGAAGGCTTTCCGCGCAGCGTCTTCCACCGGTCCGTGGATGAGATGAACAGCAGGCCAGTCTCCACGTCCACATCCATATCCTCCGGACCTGGGACATTTGAGTAAACAGTTTGCAGTTCACCGGCCAGGTGCGGCTCGATAGACTTGAAAGATCCGGCGAGGTGAAGGGTGTTGCCTACGAAAAAGAATAAGGCTGCGACCGCTGCGTATAAAAACCACATTTTTTTCATGCATCAGGGAATGGCTGCAAAGATAACCAATTCGGCGTGGCCGTCGGTCTATTCCTGGTCGGCACGTTGCGACAATCTGCCTGCTGCGGTGGATGCGGGCATACGGTCTTTAACCGGATTTCGCGCAATGGTAGATTGCTCTGTCTCCCACGCCTGCCAATGCCGACGGAGCGAGCGGAGGTCTTCTTCGAGGCAAGGATATTTTTCCGGGTTTGGAACAGGGGGGAAGTTTCCCTGCACCAGTTCATGGACTATCGTTCCGCCGGTCCACTCAAAGTGCCCGGGGTCGTAGAGCCGTCTCCAGCGACCTCCCCAGCGCAGGCCGAGTTGTTCCCCGATCGGGCCGATGCGTCTCCAGAGCCTGGTATTGTTCCACTGCGGTTTGGAATTGACGATAGGAACGAAATCGATGGCCATTCCATATTGATGTTTGGAGCGGCCGGCAGGTGTCCGCGTGTAGCGCCGTCCCATCGACCGGTATTCGGTCTGCTTGGCGTGCGTGCGGTATGTTTCAACGATCGCCAATTCAATTCCTTTTGATTTGCAAATTCGGAACAGCTCCAGCACTTTGTCGCGGAAGTACGGATGAAGCGATTCGAGGTCGGTGATCATCGACATTCTTCCCCGGTTGATGCCGAAGGAATAATTATCAACCATCTCCCATTGCTTCCAGCCGTCGACCGTGTCATTGGCGATCTCCCAAAGCCGCAACGGTATCGGCTGTGAAAAAGATAATAGACGCTCCTGGCGCAGGTCCATCTCCGCCGCAGACCACGGCACCGATTGGCCGAAAGCCGAAACGGACATAATGCAAACGAATGTACTGAGTAGTAATTTTGCCATAGCTGAAAATCCGGTGCAAAAATAGAAAAACGCGTCTAACCGGCAGTTCTAAAAAAATAATCCAACCAATCACACAGAATCACTGTTGGATTTGGCACCTACAAAGGTAACGATTGTGGACGGATGTATCTACTTTTTTTTTACGCAATCAACGCATGCAATCACAACGGGAGGTAGTATGTTTGTTCGGCAGCTATAACTCCCAGAGAATAGGGACGTTTCATGAATACACCTCAACAAAATCAGTTATTAAAGGAACACTTGAGCCAGTTTGTTTCTGAACACAAGCAGGATTTCATGGAACGTGTGCTGGCGAAGCGGACACGGTATATCACTATTGTATTGGAGGATATCTACCAATCGCAGAATACGAGTGCGGTCGTGCGAACGTGCGAGTGCTTCGGCCTGCAGGAAATCCATGTCATCGAGACGAACAGCGAGTGGAACACCAACAAACTGGTACTCCGTGGATCTGATAAGTGGTTGAATATCAATCGATACCGGGCAAAGAATGAAAATAACACAGAAGCTTGTTTCAAGCGCCTGCGCGAAAGTGGATACCGAATTGCAGTGACCGATCCGGCAGCGGGAATTTCCATAGAGGAAGTTCCCCTCGACCGTCCGCTGGCTATTGTCATGGGTAACGAACGACATGGCTCTTCGGCCTATGCCCGGGAGCACGCTGACCTTTCACTGAATATCCCTATGGTTGGGTTTACAGAAAGCCTGAACATTTCGGTGAGCGCCGCGGTGTGCATGAATACGATCCTGTCGCGGTTAAGAAAATCCGATTTGTCCTGGACGTTGAGCGAGGAGGAGAAAGAAACGCTGCGGCTGCAATGGTACAGGAAGGTGGTACGTAACGCCGATGTTATCGAACGGGAGTTTCTTCGCGTAATTGAGTAATTTTGCGGCAGGCTTTAACCGTTGTGGCAAAATGATTTTCTGGCGTAGGGTGTTGCGGGTTGGTATTTTTTCTTTGCTGCTTCTGGCGGCATTGCTAGCCCTTGGCAACTGGTGGGTGATCAGCAGCACGTCTGCAAAAATTTTTTCTGATTCTGAAAAACTCCCCACCAATGCGGTGGGGCTGGTACTCGGCACAAGCAGCCGGTTGACCAACGGTTTACCGAATCCATTCTTCCATAACCGCATGAGTGCGGCTGCCGAATTATACAAGCTTGGGAAAATCGGTCACATCATTGTCAGCGGCGACAACCGCACGCGGTCCTACAATGAACCGCTGGAGATGAAACGGGCCCTGGTCAAACTGGGTGTGCCCGAATCGGTCATCACCCTCGATTATGCGGGACTGCGCACGCTGGACTCCGTGGTGCGTAGCAAAGAGATCTTTGGTCAGGATCACATCACCATCATTACCCAGCCGTTCCATGCTTACCGGGCTGTATTCATCGGTCGGTACTTCGACATCGAGGCGGTGGCCCTGGTGGCGCCAGAGCCTATCCCGGATCCGTCGGTCAATGTTTATGTTCGTGAATTTTTTGCGCGGCCCATGGCTATTCTTGATTTGTATATTCTGAAAACGGGGCCGCGGCATCTCGGCAATAAGGAAGAGATCCGGTAGGAAATTGGTTGTCAGAATGCTTCCGCCAATACGATATAGTAATTGAACCTGTCTCCGTAGGCGACATCGAAGCGTAGATTGAGGTTTTCTTTTGGCAGCACCGAAAAGCGGATGCCGGCTCCACCCGCATAATGAAATCTGGAGAAATCGAATTGAGAAAAATGGTCAGCCACCTGGCCGGCACTGGCAAACGCAACACCGCCAAACCGCCAGTAAATAGGGAAGCGGTATTCCGCCTGCGTGGTGATGTACATCTTGTCGCGATACCTTCCGCCAAAGTATCCGCGCATCATTTGGTTTCCTCCCAGAATGGCCAGGTTACGGTAGGGGACATCACCAAAGGTGAAAAGACCAAAGGCCTGGAAAGCAAGTGTTTTATTAGGCTTTACCTGAACATACTTTCTGGCCTCAATGTCGAAGGTGTGAAAGTCGTAGTCACTCCAAAGCGCCTTATTGAACTTGGTAAATTTTATTCGAACAAGGGACCCGCGGGTGGGCACGTAAATAAAATTCCTGGAATCGTAAAAGGCAACAGCGGTTAGCCCAAACACAAAATAGTCTGTACGATTGTATATGCCCACCACCCGATCCTGCTCAAAATTTCCTCCAGGATCGTATTTTATTTTGAAAACATTTTGCATGTCTAAACCGCCACCGATAAAAAGATCCTTTGCAACCTGTCTGCTCAATGACGGGTTTATGAAAAATTGCGTGAACGTATAACTTTCTTCATTGCTGTTGGGTGTATCATTGCCAATTCCCCAGAACTTGTCGGGGAACTTGCTAAATGTATTCTCGGAGCGAAACACATATTTTTCTTTGGGTAAAAAGATATAGGCACCGAGTCCGATGATGATCTGGTCGTTGAGGGTGTAGAGAAAGCCAGCCGGCATTGTGGAGGTCCGCAGGTTAGGGTCTTTTTTTGAAGTTTTGAAAACATAGGCGCTGGCAAACCCAAAGACCCAATTGGTCTCCGTAGACAACGCAATCAATGGGAATAGCAGCATGCTGTTTTTGTACGACGACTTGGCGCTGTCGGAGGCCACCTGGCTTATGGTGCCCAGCTCGGTCCGGTTCTCCTGTGCGGAGACAGCCAGGGTCGAAAGAGCAAAAACAACGACAGCGCAACGAAGTCTCATAGGCTGAACTTCGCAGGCAGTATAGATATGATGTACTTTACGATTTCCAAGGCGGCCTGATTGCTATTTTAAATTATTCATGGCATTTTGCCGCCCCAATTACGCTATAAAAACCTTTTTCGTTGAAGATTCGCACCGTTTTTTTAGTTCCGCTTCTGGTTTTTGTTTCCGGTGCATCCGTGGTATTTGCACAGGAAACAGTCGTACGCGGGAAAGTCACGGATGCAGGAACGGGTGACCCAATCCCGTTTGTGAATGTCATCTTCAAGGGCACCACCACTGGCGGAACGACCGATTTCGATGGAAAATTTACCATCAGGTCCTTTCGCCCAACGGACTCTGTGGTAGTCAGTTACATCGGATATAAAGCACGCGCCAAAAGCATCCGCAAGGGCGTTGATCAGACCATCGCGATACAACTCGATGAGGAATTGACCAACCTTCTGGCCGTCGTCATCAATGCGGGGGAGAACCCGGCCTGGGAGATCCTGCGCGGCGTTGTGCGAAACAGGGAACGGAATGACAAACGCAACCTCACCGCCTACGAATACGACGTCTATACCAAGACCGAGGTGGACATTGACAACATCACAGACAAGTTCCGCGAAAAGAAGGTCATGAAGAAGATCGCTTCCGTGCTCGACAGCATCGACCGGATAACGGGAGAGGATGGGACACTCATCCTGCCGTTGTTCATTACGGAAAGTGTTTCCAAGTTCTACTACCGCGACCGTCCTTCACTCAGCACGGAAAATATTATCCGGACAAAGATCAACGGTGTGGGTATTGATGACGGCACCGCGATTACCCAATTGGTGGGCGCCACCTTTCAGGAGTACAACTTCTACCAGAATTGGGTCCCCATCATCAACAAGAATTTCGTTTCGCCCATCGCCGACGGATGGCGGCTGTATTACGATTACGACCTGATGGACAGCCTCTATCTGGGCGAAGACTTTTGCTACCGCATCGATTTCTATCCGAAGAGTCCGTTGGAATTGGCCTTCAAGGGATCGATGTGGATCACCAAAAAGGAATTTGCCCTGAAACAAATTGATGCCTCTATCGGGAAGGAGGCGAATGTCAACTTCATCGATAAGATCCGGATCCAGCAGGAGCTTACAAGAACCAATGAGGGTCAGTGGCTTCCCCTGAAGAACCGGGTATTGATCAACATCACGGAGATTACCAAAAATTCAATCGGCCTGTTGGCGAAGTTCTACACCAGCAACAAGAATATTGTTGTCAACAAGCCCTACAAGCAGTCCTTTTACGAGCGAAGGATAAACGTAGAGGAAGATGCTCAACTGGAGGAGACGGAAACGTTCTGGGACTCCCTCCGTCATGAACCGCTTTCGCAGACCGAACGAAACGTGTATCTCATGATTGACACCCTGAAGAATATTCCGGTCGTTCGCACCTACACCGAAATCATCAAAGCCGTTCTAGACGGATACTACAGCCTCGGAAAGGTGGAAGTGGGTCCGTATCTACGGACGTTTACCTGGAATACGGTCGAGGGATTTAGAATTCAGGGTGGATTCAAGACCAACTCCAAGTTCAGCCGTAAGATGACGTATGGCGCCATGCTGGCGTACGGCTTTAATGATCACCGAGTAAAGGCATCTGGATTTATTGAACGAATTATTGACCGGCGAAAATGGACCACTCTCTCTCTCAGCGCCCGCACCGATGTGGTACGACTGGGAATTGACGAGGACGCGCTTTCCCAGTATCAGCTTTTCCTTACGGCCGTGCGGTGGGGGAATTACCGCCGCGCCTTTTACTTCAACGAAGTTTTCCCTTCTTTCCGACGGGAGCTCTTTAAAGGATTCTCCCAGCGAGTTGCCTTCCGGTACTGGTCGTTTGAACCATCCTATCCAATTGGCTTTTACAGGGAACCTGGCGATGCCATCATTCCCGGTGTGGTGTCGCTGGAGCGTTTCCAGACATCCGAAGTAATCCTGGAATCTCGGTATGCCCGGGATGAAACGTACATCCAGAACGGAAACGAACGGATCAGCCTCGGGCTGCGCAAGTGGCCTGCCATCACGTTCCGGTACACGCACGGCATCCAGGGGTTATTCGGCGCCGATTATTCTTACAACAAAATCAAACTCCAGGTGGACAAGCGTATTCGCATGGGCCTGCTTGGCTTGGGACAATTGACGATAGCCGGAGAATATATTCCTGACGTACTGCCGTATCCGCTGCTGGGCGTTCACCTCGGGAACCAGGCGCCGCTCAATAACCCGTTTGCCTATAACCTGATGAACTTCGGAGAGTTTGTCAGCGACCGGTATGTCACCATCCGGCACCGTCAGTACCTGGAAGGTCTCGTCATGAACCGAATCCCGCTGATGAACAAACTGAAGTGGCGGCTGGTGGCATCGACCAATATCATCTACGGGGAACTCAGCCAGAAGAATCGTGATCTTATTGCCGTCCAAACCCCGGCCGGTACCCCGGCGTACCCCACGGACTACTTTACAGGAACACCATATATCGAAGTGGGTTACGGTGTCGAAAATATCTTTCACTTTTTCAGGGTAGATTTTATCCACCGGCTCACATACCTCGACCGGCCCGAGGCACGCAAATTCGGGATCGTCGGAACGATCCAGTTCAAACTGTAGTTCGCGGTCCGTTTCGCCTAAATGTTGCATATTTGCAGCCTTGAAATCAGAGATAGTGATGCGTGAGATAAAGATTACACTGCCGGATAATACAGTAAAGACCTATCCATCGGGTACGACCGGATTAATGATTGCGCAAAGCATCAGCGAAGGCCTTGCCCGAAATGCGCTGGCGGTAGAAGTGAACGGCGAAATCTGGGATTTGTCTCGCCCCATTGACGCGGATGTTTCCATCCGCATATTTACCTGGAATGACAAGGGCGGTAAATACGCATTTTGGCATTCCTCAGCCCACCTGTTTGCCGAAGCTCTCGAGTCCATTTACCCGGGGGTAAAGTTCGGCATCGGTCCGCCGATTGAGAATGGATTTTATTACGATGTGGACCTGGGCACTACGCCGTTTGGCGAAGAAGACCTTGCGAAGGTGGAAGCCCGGATGATCGAACTGGCCCGAAAGAGCAATGCCTTTGTCCGAAGCGACGTATCCAAAAAGGAGGCGTTGGATTTTTTTGGCAAGAAGGGGGATCCGTACAAGGTTGAGCTGCTCGAGGGATTGGAGGATGGTTCTATCACCTTCTACAAGCAAGGTGATTTTACCGATTTGTGCCGCGGCCCGCACATCCCGCACACAGGCTTCATCAAGGCGGTGAAGTTGTTGAACGTTGCCGGCGCCTACTGGCGGGGTGACGAGAAAAATAAAATGCTTACCCGCATTTACGGCATCACTTTCCCCAAGCAAAAGGAACTCGAAGAGTACCTGACCATGCTGGAGGAATCTAAGAAAAGAGATCACCGTAAATTGGGCAAGGAATTGGAGTTGTTTGCGTTCTCGGAGAAGGTGGGCATGGGGTTGCCGCTGTGGCTGCCCAAGGGCACGATCCTGAGGGAGCGGCTCGAGCAGTTTATGCGCAAGGCCCAGATCAAGGCCGGCTATGATCCGGTGGTAACGCCGCACATCGGCAGCAAAGCGCTCTACGTCACTTCAGGACACTACGAAAAATACGGGAAGGATTCCTTTCAGCCCATTCACACGCCGGAGGAAGGGGAGGAGTTTCTTCTCAAACCGATGAACTGTCCGCACCATTGCGAGATCTATAAATTCAAACCGAGGTCGTACAAAGAACTGCCGGTCCGCCTGGCTGAATTTGGTACCGTGTACCGGTACGAACAAAGTGGCGAACTGCACGGACTTACGCGCGTCCGGGGTTTCACGCAGGATGATGCCCACATTTTCTGCCGGCCCGATCAGGTGAAAGAAGAGTTCATCAAGGTCATAGACCTCGTGCTGCATGTTTTCAATTCCCTTGGGTTTAACGAGTACACCGCACAGGTTTCACTACGCGATCCGGCCAACAAGGAGAAGTACATGGGCGAAGACGCCTTGTGGGATCAGGCCGAACGGGAGATACAGGAAGCCGTCGATGAGCGTGGACTGAAAACAGTAACCGTGAAAGGGGAGGCTGCGTTCTACGGACCGAAGCTTGATTTCATGGTCAAGGATGCCCTTCGGAGGAACTGGCAGTTGGGAACAATTCAGGTGGACTACCAGTTGCCCCAGCGCTTCGAACTGGAATACATTGGGTCAGACAATCAAAAGCATCGGCCGGTGATGATACACCGGGCGCCGTTCGGTTCGCTGGAACGGTTCGTGGCCGTGCTCATTGAGCATTGTGCTGGCAATTTTCCGATCTGGCTTTCGCCCGATCAGGTAGCGGTCCTTCCGATTTCCGAGCGTTTCAACGAATACGGCGCCCAGGTCATCGCGGAGCTAAAAGATCAGGATATCCGGGGCTTCCTCGACGACCGAAATGAAAAAATTGGACGTAAAATCAGGGATGCAGAAGTGAAGAAAGTGCCCTTTATGCTGATTGTCGGTGAAAAGGAGGCTGCAGACAAGTTGGTAGCGGTTCGCAAGCACGGTGCGGGGGATCAGGGCTCTGTGACGCTAAAGGAATTTGTGGCGCGCGCGTCCAGGGACTTTGCAATGCCAGTTTAAGTGGCTGAATGGCAAAATTTCGGCCTTCTTGTAAGAAAAAATTGAAAATATGCTGATATTTGCGGCCCTGCAAAATGCAGAAAGGCTGTTTTGAGATTGAAAAGGCTTAATTGATGTTAAACTTAAACCCAACGAGTGGCATTTTTTCCTGGTAGTAATCGTCCTCCTGGCGGCAGTCGTCCCTCCGGAGGCGGTCGTCCTTATTACAAGGGCTTTCGCCCGCGAGTAGTTGAAGAACCGTACCGTGTAAACGAGCGCATAACAGCGGCCCGCGTTCGGGTTGTGGGAGAGAACATCAAGGTGGATGTTTATCCGATCCAGCAAGCAATCAAGCTTGCGCAGGATCAGGGCCTGGACCTGGTGGAGATTTCGCCGAACGCGGACCCGCCAGTATGCAAGGTCATTGATTATTCGAAGTTTAAGTACGAGCAGAAGAAGAAGCAGAAAGAGATAAAGTCAAATGCCCAGAAGACCGTTGTAAAGGAGATTCGGTTCGGGCCTAATACCGATGATCATGACTTTAACTTCAAGGTAAAGCACGCAGTCACCTTCCTGAAGGAAGGATCCAAAGTGAAATCATACGTTCATTTTGCAGGAAGATCGATCGTCTACAAGGAGCGGGGAGAGATTTTGTTATTGAAATTTGCGCAGGCGCTGGAGGAAGTTGGAAAGGTGGAGCAGATGCCGAAGTTGGAAGGAAAGCGGATGTACATGATGATTACTCCCAAGCCGGGAGGAGGAAAGAAGTAATAAAAGGAGAAAATTATATTGTAACGACAATGCCGAAATTGAAAACGAAGTCAGGAGCTAAAAAACGTTTCAAAGTTACCGGAACCGGTAAAGTGAAACGGAAGCACGCGTACAAACGTCATATTTTGACGAAGAAAGGAACAAAGCAGAAAAGAAGGTTGGGTCACTCCGCAATTGTCGCCAAGGCTGACATGAGCAACGTGAAACCGATGCTTCCCTATGCGCTGTAAGTCTGCCGGTTGGCGGATGGTTTTTTAATGTTTAACCCGGCTTCTGGCCGAAAGTCCTGTTGAAACAACGGGCGCCAGCAGCCAAAAAATGTAAGTAATGCCACGTTCAGTAAATCACGTAGCATCCCGCGCCAGGCGCAAAAGGGTGCTCAAACTCGCCAAAGGATTTTTTGGGAGAAAGAAAAATGTTTGGACCGTTGCCAAGAACGCAGTCGAAAAAGGGTTGGTGTATGCCTACCGCGACCGCAAGGCCAAGAAGCGCGACTTCCGCAGTTTGTGGATACAGCGTATCAACGCCGGCGCCCGGCTCCATGGAATGTCCTACTCCGAGTTGATGGGAAAACTGAAAACGTCAGGAATCGACCTGAACCGGAAAGTATTGGCCGACCTGGCCATGAACCACCCCGAAGCGTTTACGGAAGTAGTGAACAAATTGAAGTAAGAAAATCAGGGGCACCCGCCCCTTTTTTTATGCACATCAGCCAACCCGTTTCATGAAACGATCGAAGAAAATATTCCTGGCTGCGGCCGTCGTATTCTTAGCCTTCTGGATCGGCGTGATTTACGACATGAGCACCAAAACCACCTTCCCAGGTTCCAAAAAGAGGAAAGATTCGGTCGCCCGGGATAGTATGAAAAGCAGTCTGCCGCCGAAAACGACCACTCAGCAGCCCTAATTACACTCAGGCGGCACCACCTTTATGCGGTAGGGAGGTACTGGTATCTTGGGTACATAAAGCCAACTATAGACAGGAATTTCCCCCGGGGTCAAGGACTTTGGGGGATTTTCTTTTTTCAGCCTCTCGTATTTTGACCCATTTTGCATAATTTCAACGCAGTGGGTCCTTCATCGAATCGCATGAGAGTGTTCGCCTTCCGGGCTTTATGGATACTGCTTATCCTTCTGACCGGTTCCTGCGTCAATAAAGAGTTGCCTATATCGGTGCAATGCACCCATTCGGACCTGCTCATCAAACTCGTTTCGAAACAAGACGCATCCAATTGTAAAGCGATTGACGGCGAGTTGGTGGTCACGGCAACCGGAGGGGCAGGCCCCTATGATTACCAGCTCGGAGGGGGGATCTTTCAGACCAACCCGGTTTTTGTTCACCTTCAGGCCGGTACCTATACACTTACAACCAAAGACACGAAAGGCTGCACCAGCAGCATGGATGTAGTCATCGCAGCCGCAAATTCTACGCTGAATGCCACCCTTACGACTTCACCGAACAACCAGTGCCATGCACCGCAGAACGGGTCCGTCTCTGCTTCAGCCACGGGTGGTACGCCGCCCTATTTGTTCAAGATCGACAACGGGACATTTGGTACTGCTAGTTCGTTCTCTGCACTGCCACATGGCGTGTATACTGTCATCGTCAAGGACGGAACCGATTGCGAGGTGATCCTCCATGCCACGGTGCAGCGCGGAGATACGGGCATCAGTTATGCTGCGCAAATTCAGCCGATCTTAAATGCGGCGTGCAATTTTTCCGGATGCCATGGGGCAGGAACCGGAAGCAGGGACTGGACCAATTTTTCAACCGTGAAATCGAAGGCGACGCAGATCAAGATGCGTACCGGTAACCGGTCTATGCCGATTGGGACCGGCCCATCACTAAGCCAGACACAGATTGAGCAGATTGCCTGCTGGGTCGACGATGGAGCCAATAACAACTAGCGATGCGCAGGGGATTTTTAATGGTGGCATTTTTATTTCCACTCTTGCTGAGTGCCCAGCGGTTCATCACGGAACAATCAACCGTGATCTTCTTTTCCGAAGCAACCATCGAAAATATCACCGCCCAGAACGTCAAGGCGAAAGGACTTTATGATGTGTCGTCCGGGGAAATTGCCTTCTCCATACCCATTCGTGATTTTGTTTTTGAGAAGGCCCTCATGCAGGAGCACTTCAATGAAAAGTACATGGAAACCGAAAAGTTTCCGAAAGCCACGTTTCAGGGGAAGGTCTCCGGCTATGCGCATGGAACCGCCGCATTACAAACCGTCCACGCGTTGGGCAAACTGACGATTCACGGGGTAACCCGGGATGTGGATATTATCGGGACCATCGAAACGGAAGGAGGGAAGCTGCTTATGAAGTCAAAATTTGCGGTAGTCCTCGCCGACTATGCTGTTCCCCGGCCGCAGATCCTCTGGCAGAATATCGCTGAACAAGTTGAAGTATCCATCTCCTTTACCTTCAAGCCGTATGAAAAATAAACTTGTCTTTTTCCTGGTGCTTGTATCCTTTCCGGGAGTGTCGCAGGATTTGCTGGATGAATTGGAGAAGAAAGCGGAGCCGGAAACGGTGTATACCACGGCCACATTCAAAGGGACCCGTCTCGTCAACGGGCAGTCGATAGAGACCAAAGGACGGGGCGCGCTGGAGTTCATCTTTGCACACCGGTTTGGACGTCTTAACAGCGGAGCATATGAGTTGTTTGGTCTGGACCAGGCCTACGTCAGGCTGGGGCTGGAATATGGGATAACCGACAGGCTGGGTGCCGGTATCGGCAGGAATTCAGAAGACAAGACGATGGACGCGTATGTGAGGTACAAATTCCTTCGGCAGCATAGCGGCGAATCGTCCATGCCCGTCACCGTCACCGCCTTCGGCATGGCAGCCGTCAAAACCTCTCCGCGAAAAGAAGATGTCACCTTTGACATCCAATTCGAAGACCGACTTTCGTACACCGGCCAGTTGCTGATTGCACGGAAGATGAATTCGGCCCTCTCGCTGCAACTGATGCCCACGATCGTTCACAAGAATACCGTCGATCCGACCATCGAAAAGAACGACCAGGTGGCTGTGGGTATTGGAGGCCGGGTAAAGCTGACGCGGAGCGTGGCCCTGACCACGGAGTACTACCACCGCGTGGGAGTACCCACTGGGAATCCATACTTCAACCCGTTGGGTTTTGGGGTGGACATCGAGACCGGCGGCCATGTTTTTCAGTTGGTCCTTACCAACACCCGCGGACTTACGGAGCGCGCTTACCTTACAGAGACAAGCGGGGATTTTTTCAATGGCGATATCCATTTTGGTTTCAACATTACGCGCACGTTTCAACTGAAGAAGAAGTAGGCGCCGCCCGTGAGGGCCTCGGATTTTTGGAATTCTTTTACTTTTGCACGAAAGCCTGCCCTTGCTACTCGCCTTCATCATCGCATACCTCGGAATAACCATACTGATTGGTTACTGGGCTTCGAGGCGCGTGAAGACGTCAGGAGATTTTATGCTGGCAGGGCGCAGCCTCCCTACACTCCTCAGTACCTCGGCGCTTTTTGCAACCTGGTTTGGTTCTGAAACGGTGTTTGGCGCCTCTTCCGAGTTTATGAAAGGCGGCCTGTATGCCTTCATTGAAGATCCGTTTGGCGCCGCCCTGTGTCTGGTCCTCTTTGGCTCCTTCTTCGCCCGCAAGTTGTACAACATGAATCTGCTTACGCTAGGTGATTTTTTCAAGTCACGGTATGGGCGGCGGGCCGAATTGATTTCCAGCGCTTTCATGACTCCGCCGTATGTCGGATATATCGCAGCCCAGTTGGTGGCCATGGGCCTCATCCTCAACGTGGTGTCTGGATTGGACGTCTGGGTAGGGATTGTGGTGTGTGCCGTGGTGGTTACCTTCTATACGTTCATTGGAGGCATGTGGGCCATCTCCATCACCGATTTTGTTCAAAGCATCATGATCGTATTGGGTCTCCTCATTCTGGCGATCGTCTTGGCTGAAAAAGCAGGCGGCGTCCAGGTCGTATTTGAAGAAGTCAACCCCAGGAACTTCCGGTTCTTCCCGAGGGCCGACCTGAAGGAGATTACGGCATACCTGGCCGCGTGGTCGGTGCTCGGACTTGGATCAATCCCCTCCCAGGATATTTTTCAGCGATCCATGTCTTCCCGTTCGGCGGATACCGCTGTTCGCTCCTGCTATTATGCAGCCATCCTTTACCTCACGGTGGCAATGCTGCCACTATTTATCAGTTTGTGTACCAAGCACCTTTATCCGGGCCAGCAATTCGGCGACACCCAACTTACCCTGCCGAACATGGTCCTTCAGCATACGGGCCTCGCTGTTCAGGTACTTTTTTTTGGATCACTTCTGTCGGCTATCATGAGCACAACGAGTTCGGCGATGCTGGCTCCCGCTTCAATTTTTTCTGAAAACCTGGTGCGGCCCCTCATTGGCAATACGTTGTCGGATCACCAGATGTTGTTGTTGACGCGCGGCGCGGTACTGTTATTTGGAATCCTGGCGACGATCATGGCCATGCTCCGGACAAACATCTATCACCTGGTTGGGGAGTCTTCGGTGCTCAGTCTCGTCACGCTGCTGGCCCCGTTGGTCCTCGGCATTTACTGGAAGAGAGCAAGCAGTGCAGGCGCCATCATCTCCATGGTGACTGGTTTGGGCACGTGGGTATTCTTCGAATATGTTTTTGTGATTGACGTGCCAAGCCTGGTGCCGGCACTTTTTATAAGTACGTTGAGCCTGGTAGGCGGGAGCCTGATCTGGAAAGACAAAATTATTTCAGCAGAAGGCGGACAGGTCAGCTAGCGGGCTTTGGTGAAGTCTTCTTCACATGATCCCAGATCAAACTGCTGGCGCCGAGGATAGGGGCTGTTTCGTTCGGAAGACCGGAGGGAAGTACTTTAACCTTTCCACGGAATTGAGGCATCAGGTTCTTCTCCATATGATGAATGGTCGGGGCAAAAAGCAGGTTTCCCGCACGGGCAAGCCCTCCAAAAAGAAAGATTGCTTCCGGGTCGGTGTGCACTACCGTATCGGCCAGCTTCATCCCGAGGATCCTTCCGGTGTATTCAAATGCCTCCCGGGCAACGATGTCGCCACGGTTGGCGGATTCGGAAATCATGGACGTGCTCAGATCCTCAAAACTGATTCCGCGCAACTCGCTGGGCTCAAGGTGATCGGCAAGTAACTTGTAGACGGTGCGCTTGATTCCCGTTGCCGATGCATATGTTTCGAGGCACCCACGCTTGCCGCAGTTGCAGTACCGCCCAGCAGGGTTAACAGATGTGTGACCCAATTCGCCGGCAATGCCGTGGTGCCCGTTGAGTAGAAGGCCGTTGCATACGAAGCCGCTGCCCAGGCCGGTACCCAGGGTAATAACAATGAAGTCCTCCATCTCCTTCGCGTTTCCATAAATCATTTCGCCTACAGCTGCGGCATTCGCATCGTTGGTGAGAAGACAGGGGATATGGAATTCGTTGGTCACCATTTGGGCCAGCGGCAAGATGCCTTTCCACTTCAGGTTGATGGCGTTTTCAATGGTTCCGCGGTAGTAGTTCCCATTCGGAGCTCCGATGCCGATCCCGATAATTTTTGATCCGGCCGGTGCGTGGCTGATGGCGGCTTTGACTGCGTCGGCGAGGGCGGTGAAGAAATCCTTGAATTCCTCAAAGTCACCCATGGGAATGCTCCCTTGCTGCTGAACATTACCCTCCCGGTCAACAATTCCATACTTGGTTCCGGTACCTCCAATATCAATCCCGACGGTGAGTTCTTTCATTCCATCAAGGTATCAGGTGGATAAAATCTTCGCAAGCCGCAGTGATTCTTCATCAATTTCATGGGTCTGGCCGGTCATGATCTTGTCAAAGGGGTTATATACCACCTTGTTGTTTTGAATCCCCACCAGACAGTCTTTCTCACCGCGGATCAGGCCTTCCACTGCGCCCAGCCCCAGTCGGCTGGCAAGCACCCGGTCAAAATAAGTTGGAGAGCCTCCCCGCTGCAAGTGTCCCAGGATGGTCACCTTGGTATCAAAGTAGGTGGAGCGTTCCGCTACCATGCGGGCAAGTTCATTCGCCCCGCCGATCGGTGACCCTTCGGCTACAACAACGAGGCTTGACTTTTTGTTGGCTTTACCAGTCTGTTCCAGCAACGTAAAGAGCTCTTCAAAAGTCGTTTTCACTTCAGGGATGATCACCGCCACAGCGCCGCCGGCGATGGCACTGTTGATGGCGATGTACCCCGACTTCCTGCCCATCACCTCAATAAAGAAAAGCCGGTTGTGGGAGAGGGCTGTGTCGCGGATGCGGTCGATCGCCTCCACCGCGGTATTCGTCGCCGTATCATACCCGATGGTATAATCGGTTCCGGCGATGTCATTGTCAATAGTACCTGGAATGCAAATGGACGGAATGCCTGACTCGAGGTAAAGCTCATGCAGGCCGCGGAAGGTTCCATCACCTCCGATGGCCACCAGGGCATCGATACCCAACCGCTTCAGGTGGGCAATGGCCTTGGCACGGCCCTCCTTTGTTTTGAATTCCTTGCTCCGCGCAGTCTTAAGGATAGTGCCGCCCCGCTGGATGATATTCCCGACGGATCGGGTGCCCATCTTGTTGATGTCGCCGTCGATCATCCCTTCATATCCGCGGCTGATGCCAAAGGATTCCTTTAGATAGTAGTTACTCGCGCGGACAACGGCGCGGATGGCGGCGTTCATCCCGGGGGCATCGCCGCCGGAAGTGAATACACCTATTCTGGAAATGGATGGTTTACTCAAGGTAGTCAGAGGATCAAAAATAGGCGAGAATACAGGCATTCCAATGCCCGGCTCTATTTTGGATTTTTCAATCGTTTGAAATAGTTAATCAACCCGTTCGTCGACGAATCGTGGGAGGTGACTTCCCCGGGTTCCCCCAATTCAGGAAGAATCTTTTTTGCCAGCACCTTTCCAAGTTCGACGCCCCACTGATCGAAGCTGAAGATATTCCAGATGACCCCCTGGACAAAAATCTTGTGCTCGTACATGGCGAGGAGCGATCCGAGTGTGCGGGGAGTAAGCCGCTCATAAAGGATGGAATTGGATGGCCTGTTGCCGGGGAAAACCCGGAAGGGCAAGTGGGTGAGGATATCTTCCCGTGCCATACCCGATTGCTTCAGTTCCCCTGCTACGACCTCTTCCGACTTTCCCATCATGAGCGCTTCTGTTTGCGCAAAGAAATTGGACAAGAGAATCTCGTGATGGTTGCCGAGGGGATTATGACTTTGTGCTGCGGCCAGAAAATCGCACGGTATCAGGCGGGTACCCTGATGCAGGAGTTGGTAAAAGGCGTGCTGTCCGTTGGTGCCCGGTTCGCCCCAAATGACTGGCCCGGTTTGATACGAAACCGGCTGCCCGTTGCGGTCAATGGACTTTCCGTTGCTTTCCATGTTGCCTTGCTGAAAGTAAGCCGCGAACCGGTGTAAATATTGGTCGTAAGGAAGGATGGCTTCACTCGATGCATCAAAGAAATTGGTATACCAGATGCCAAGAAGGGCGAGGACGACTGGGATGTTCTGTTGAAACGGCTCCATGCGAAAGTGATTATCCATGGCATGCGCCCCGGCCAGCAATTCCTCGAACTTCAGGAATCCGATGGTGCAGGCAATGGAGAGCCCGATCGAAGACCACAGCGAGTAGCGGCCACCCACCCAATCCCAGAATACAAACATATTTTCCGGAGCAATGCCGAAGGCTGTCACCGCGGTGGCGTTGGTGGAGACGGCAACAAAATGCCTGGATACGTCTCCCCGGTCTCCCGTCTTTTCGAGAAACCATGTCCGGGCCGATTGTGCATTCGTCATGGTCTCCTGGGTGGTGAAGGTCTTGGATGCGATGATGAATAACGTGCGTTCCGGATCAAGACCTTTCAATGTTTCGGCAAGGTGGGTACCATCGACGTTGGATACAAAATGAGGCCGGATGTGCTGGTGGTATGGACGCAAGGCCTCCGTCACCATGAGCGGTCCCAAATCAGAACCACCGATGCCGATGTTGACAAGGTCGGTGATGGCATGCCCGGAATACCCTTTCCATTCACCCGACAACAAGCGGTCGGAAAATGACTGCATGTGTGCCAACGCCTGATTGACCTGGGGCATGACGTCTTCCCCGTTGACGAGCACCGGATTGTTGCTGCGGTTGCGCAGGGCGATATGCAGGGCCGGCCTGTGCTCCGTTTGGTTGATGGAGTGCCCAAGGAACATCGCGTCAATGCCGTCGCGCAGGCCGCATTCCTCTGCCAGTGACGAAAGCAACGTCATCGTCTCCTCAGAGATCATGTTCTTCGAATAGTCGATAAGGATATCTTCGATACGCAGACTGAATTTGGAAAACCGGTCCGGGTCGGCTGAAAACTCCTCGGCAAGCGAAACGGCCTGCATTTCAAGGTAATGGAGGGTGAGCTGGCGCCAGGCACTTGTCTCAACGGGATTGATTTGAGGAAGCATAGGGGAAAGTTAGGAAGCAAAAATAGGGATCACATCCCAGAGTAAGCGCCTATTCTTCCGCTCATCAAGTTTTATTTTGCACCCGGGTATTGCTTCGTTCTTTTGCAGGAATGATGAGGCTAGCGTGGGCAGTTGCTGCCCTTCTTTTTTTTCATGGGGTGAGCAGCGCTCAGAAACGGGAACGACCTGGGTTTTCCATACGCAAGGCTACCGACGCGATCAAACTTGACGGAGTGGTGGATGAAGCATCCTGGTCGGACGCCGACGTGGTGAGCGACCTCATCCAGCAGTTTCCATACGATACGAGCCGGTCGCACGTGCGGACCGAGTTTCGTGCAACCTACGACGACCACTTTGTGTATTTCAGCGTGGTCTCTTTCGACAACAAGCCGGGCGGATATGTGGTCTCTTCCCTGCGCCGGGATTTTCGCGGACCCGGCCTGGACGGGGTGGCCGTTATCCTGGACACCTTTCAGGATGTGACCAACGCTTTCTTTTTTGGATTGAGTCCGGCGGGTGTGCAACGGGAAGGGCTGATCTCGAACGGATACCTGCAGCAGGAAAATCTGGATCTCTCCTGGGACAACAAGTGGTTTAGTGAGGTCAGGCAGGAGGAGGGGAAATGGGTTTCTGAAATGGCCATTCCCTACACTACGCTCCGCTTCAAGGCCGGCTCCGACAGATGGAACGTGAAGTATTACCGGCAGGACAGCAAGGAAAACGAGCGGGCGGTATGGCCCAAGACGCCGCGCTTTTTTGAAGTAGGTAATCTCAATTATACCGGGGAGATGATCTGGGATCAGCCGCTGAAGCACCCCGGACCGAACATCTCTCTCATCCCGTACATGGCAGGAAACGCTTCCAAGGATTTTATAAACAAGAAATCTATGCGAAGCAATTCGGAAGTAGGCGGGGATGCGAAGATTGCTGTGAGTTCATCGCTTAATCTGGACCTGACGGTAAATCCGGACTTTTCACAGGTGGAGGTCGACCGGCAGGTCACAAACCTCGATCGGTTTGAGATTTTCTTCCCGGAGCGAAGGCAATTCTTTCTGGAGAATGCAGACCTATTCCTTTCCTACGGGCATCCTTTTGCCCGCCCGTTCTTTTCACGGCGTATTGGTGTTGCCACAGACAAGAGCACCGGGCAGAATATTCAGAACAAGATTCTTTTTGGAGCCCGTCTGAGCGGCAACCTGAATAAAAATTACCGGATGGGATTCCTCAACATGCAGACGGCCGAGGTGCCGGAGTCGGGAGTGCCGTCGTACAACTACACAGTGGCCACGGGCCAGCGTCGCTTGGGATCAAACTCCAATATCCGGGCCATCTTCGTAAACCGTCAGCTGTTCAAAAGTGACTCGGGGAATTTTCGCGTGGAGGGGTATAAATACAACCGGGTAGCGGGATTGGACTACAACTACAGTTTCGACAACAACAAATACACCGGGACCTTGTTTTTACACAAACAGTTTACTCCGGAAAACCCGGGCAATGACTTTGCCCACGGCTATGGGTTTGTCTACAACACGCAGAAAATAACTTTCAATTGGTACCATCAGGTAATTGGTAAGAACTACACACCGGCGGTGGGATATGTTCCGCGAAACGGGTACAAAAGAATTTCCCCGTCGGGTGGATACAAGTGGTACCCTTCCAACTCCAGCATCAACCGGCATGGGCCATCGTTCGACATGTTTTACATCTGGGACGATGTGTACGGCCTGACGGACTATCAATATGCGCCGGACTATACGATCAATTTCCAGAACCAATCGAGCTTCAAGATGCAGTTCCGCCAGACGTACACCTTCCTGTTCTTTACGTTTGATCCAACCAATTCCCCGGCATCAGAATTGCCTGTCAAGCTTCCAGCGTTTACGTCCTATACGTATGCCAATGGAGCCATATCATACCAATCCGATCCCAGAAACCTGTTTACTTACGGATTTGAAGCCCTGCATGGTGAGTACTTCAATGGGAGCCGCACCAGCCTGACCACCAGCCTCAACTACCGGATTCAGCCGTACGGCGTGCTTTCGTTGGATGCCAATTACAATCGCATCACGCTGCCCGGCCCCTATACCAGTGCGGATATTTATCTGATCAGCCCACGGGTCGACCTCACGGTTTCAAGGAAGGTGTTTTTCACCACCTTCATGCAGTACAACAGTCAGTACAAAAACATCAATATCAACACACGGTTTCAATGGAGATTCAAACCCGTATCGGATCTCTTCATTGTGTATACCGACAACTATTTTTATTCGTTTGATCAGCCGATGGAGAATTTTTCACCCAAGACGCGGGCCATCGTTATTAAGCTGACGTACTGGTTTAATCTGTGAGAGGATATACGGGCTCCTGACGTGCTAGCCGCCAACCACGGTTTTGAGTTTTTCCACAAGGCTATCCCACAAATCCTGAAGTTCCTCCATGTCGTCGAAGTCGGAGTAGTCGTAAATCTTCAGGAAGGTCATTTGTGTAAGCTCGTTGACTTCCAGGTTTAGTTCAAAATAGGAGGGATCTTTTTTATCGGCAGGAGTCTCCGGAAGATATTCGAAGCGAACAAAATGGTTGGTGCGGTGCGATGAAATGACCGCTTTGTGTTCTTCCTGATCCCAGACAAACGTAAATACTTTCTCCGGGTTGATGCGGACATCGTCTGAGAACCACTCCGACAAGCCGCTGGCCGTCTGAATATAGGGGTACAGCATTTTTACAGATGCACGAAGTTCATAGTCTGCTGTAAAAAGTTGCTTCTTGGCCATTTGTGTCTCCATTCGCGGCATTTGAATGGAATATAAAGTTTTTTTAGCCAAGGTCAAATGATTCTGCCCGTTTACGCACGAATGGCATCAAACAGGGCATAAATTAAAACCGTTCTTCGTTTAGTACACAGGAAAGGCTGACTCCTCGAAAGCAAGACAGGTTGAAGTAGAGGTTTAGCTAGGACCAGTCCCGATCAATATCGGGATGAACTGCCGTCCGCCAGCCGGCGGATATGCATCCGATGGAAGGGGAAGTAGTAGAGGGGGGAGTGTAGCGAGGAGCAGTCCCGATGATTATCGGGATGAACTGCCGATCCGATGGAGGCGTATTTTGATAGAAGGGTGTAGGGAGGAGCAGTCCCGATGATTATCGGGATGAACTGCCGTCCGCCAGCTGGCGGATATGCATCCGATGGAAGGGGAAGTAGAAAGGAGGGAGGGTGTGTAGGGAGGAGCAGTCCTGATAAATATCGGGATGAACTGCCGATCCGATGGAGGAGTTTGTTGATGGAAAGGGTGTGTAGGGAGGAGCAGTCCTGATAAATATCGGGATGAACTGCC
>JAWXBL010000030.1:0-25123 GCA_034440075.1 Cytophagales bacterium | reverse complement strand
CGTTCCGTACTGCTGTGAATTGTAGGGCGAACAGGCCAATTGGGTTCCTGCCGCATTCCACAAGGTGAGCCATCCGTACTGGAGCGTGCCCAGCGGCGCGCCGGTTTTCATCTGGGCGTTGATGAACGTGGTGGCCGTTGCAGTAAACTGAAACCAGACATTGTAGCTGGGGCCGTTGGGGGCGCACGTTCCTGCAGCCTGATCTGCTGTAGCGGCTACGGTTGTATACGCGGCATTCGCAGAGCATCCGTTTATAAGAGCAGTAACGTCAATGGCGCTTGCCCGATTGTCATTGGCAGGCTGGGCGCTGACATGCGCTGACAAGAAAAGGGCTAGAATGAGGGTTAAATGTCTCATTTTGGTCTGGGCTGAATAGAGGGCGCAAATTTACACACTTACATCATATATATATGCTTTGAGACTGTTTGGTAACGGCCCTCGCAACCCATGAGTCTTGCGCAGGATGCAGCGTCGAGTTGTGGCTTTTGATTTTATTATGCGAGATGAGACCATACCAACTAGCATAAGCGATACTTTTTTTAATACGTGTTGGGGAGTTGAATCGGTTTCCGAAGGATTACTTTGGCAATCCAGGATTTACTAACTGTAATTCGCCGATTTTGATGGGATTTAGGTTTTTGCAACAACCTGCCTATAGTAGAGGCCGATCAATCCCAGGACCGGGCCCGGCGCCAGAAACAAAAAGACGAAGACTGAATCAATCGAAACCATTAGCATTGTAAGTAATTGAATGCTGACGATCGTAATGGAAAACCCGATGCAGTTGACGATCGTTAGCGCAGTACCTTTTGATTCAGCAAGGGCATGTTGCGCTACCATGGTGGAAAAAAGTGGGGAGTCAGCGATAACCACCATCCCCCAGAAAACCAGGAACAGAATAAAAACCGCCGTGGATCCGACATAAAAAAGGATGGGAGAAACCAAACAGCACATACCGGAAAGTGCAAGCGCAATGGCGGCCATTTTCTTTGTGCCCACTCGTTGTGCCATGAAGCCGCCAACTACGCAAGCTGGTCCGCCAACCCCGATAATGAAAAAGGATGTAATGGGTACATTCAAGTTTGTTCCAGAGTGTGCGAGCTGATACGTTGCAAGCATCACCGGAACGAAAGCCCAGAAAGCGTAGAGCTCCCACATATGTCCAAAGTACCCGAAGGCCGCAGAACGGAATTCCGGTTTTCTGAAGACTTTGAGAAAGGCCATGAGATCAGGCTTTTGACTTGACTTTCTAAATGGTCCATCTGGAACAAGCGCTAGTAAGAGAAGTCCTCCCAGTGCCGCCAGCGTTGAAGTCATGGCGAAGATCTGACGCCAGGGGAGGTGGGAGGTAAACCCTTTCAAGAGATGCGGGAAGGCTGTGCCCAGTACCAACGCCCCGACCAGAAAACCCAACGACTTACCCAACCCCTTATCGTAGTAGTCGGCGGCGATTTTCATCCCTACCGGATAGATGCCCGCCAGGAAGAACCCCGTCAGGAAACGAAAGGTCATCAGGCTCCACATCGTGTTCCCTTCCAGCATCGCACCCAGGTTGAACAGGGCGCCTGCCAACGCGCTGATCAGAAAGACGCGTGACGGAGAAAAGCGGTCAGAAATAGTAAGTGTGGCGAAGACC
The DNA here is from genome assembly GCA_034440075.1 of Cytophagales bacterium. Lineage (GTDB taxonomy): Bacteria > Bacteroidota > Bacteroidia > Cytophagales > Cyclobacteriaceae > ELB16-189. The sequence continues at coordinate 23,487 of JAWXBL010000030.1, read as the reverse complement.
AGCGTTCCGGTAATGAATCCAAACTGGACTGCGGAGGTGAGGTGGCCAAGGGCGCTGGAAGGCAGGTGGAAATCCAGAACCATGTCGCCCATGACCGCATTCCCGGCAAACCAAAGGGAGGTGCATGCGAATTGGGAGAGGACGATGACGGGGAGGATCCTGGTGGGGGGACTCATGAAATGTTTTGCTAAGATAAGAATTGGTGCCCGCATTTTTGACCTGACGTGGAAACGGATTCGGAAGTTACCAATCAATATGGACGCGGTTACTTAGTCTTTATTTTGCGATTTGGACCTTCAACTCAGCCCTTCTGTTTTTAGAGTGTTCATGATCATCGCATACCACCCCATCGCTACAACGGTTTAGCAACAGTGTTTCTCCGAACCCAATGGCCTCTATCCGCTTCAGGTTTACACCTGCGGACTGGAAGTAATTTTTCACAGACGCGGCTCTGCGGTCAGAGAGGTCCTGATTGTATTCGTCCGTACCCTGAGAGTCCGCGAAAGCACTTATCTTAATGGTTGCAACACGCTTTCGTTTGAGGTCCCGGAGCAGTTTATCCAGCTTTGGAATTTCTGAATCCTTAATGTGATGCTTATCAAAATCAAACTGGACGACGACCATGTCCAAAAAGACTTCTTCAAGAACTATATCGTTGAGAAGGTTTCCGCGAAAAAGTCCTTTGGTATTAAGATGGAATTCCTGTGGCAAAAACTTTTTTTCATGAGCACTTATAGTGTATTTGTTTCCAGGTTTCACCAGAAAACTGTAAGCCCCTGTATGATCTGTGACAATCGAATCAGCAACTCCATCAGTCAGGTTTTTCAGAATGACAGTTGCACCAGACAGTTTGCTTTGACTTTCATTACTGTACACGATTCCTTTTGCAAAAAGGCTGTGTTCCCAAAGGGCGAGAAGCAAGGAATCATGACCCAGTACTTTTGAACGAGTGGAGTAAGTCAATTTATCTATCCAGCTAAACCCTTTTTTATAGGCTGAAAGAGAATAGTCTTTGTCGAAATCCAGATCAAAGTGGAAGCGTCCTTGTTCGTCACTCGCGATTGAGTCAAGCCGTAAGCGGTCGTTTCCAGTTAGATAGACCATTGCATTGGAAAGGGTTTGGGTGGAGTCGCTTCGATTGATCACTTTACCTTCAATGAAGTAGGACTTGACTTTAAATCGGTAGATATCATCATATCCTACTCCGCCGGGTCTGTTGGAGGCAAAGAGGCCGTTTTTACCCGTAGCATCAAGAATGAAAGAGAAGTCATCGGAGGAGGTGTTGAGCGGGAAACCAAGATTTCGTGGTGTTTGGAAATCGCCTTTGTAGTTAAGCGAGGAGTAGATATCAAGGCCCCCCAGTCCGCCATGTCCATCCGAGGAGAAGTACATGACTGAGTCGCTGGCAAGAAAGGGGTAGAACTCATTGCCCAGTGTATTAATGGATGGCCCAAGGTTTAATGGCGGCTGCCATTTGCCGTCCAGGCGCTGTGATGTATAGATGTCCGTACCGCCTTCCCCTCCCGGCATATCAGAAGAAAAATAGAGTGTGTTTCCGTCTTCAGAAACCCATGGATGGCCAATAGAATGTGCGCTGCTGTTGAATGGAAAAACTTCCAGTCGGCTTAGTTTCTTTTGGTCATCAATATCAGCGAAATAAAGTTCAAGGTTGACGCGACCTGCCTGGGAGACAGGCTTCCCTGCCCTCAGATTACTCCTGGAGAATGCCATTTTCTGACCTCCCTTGTAGAATGACACAGGACCGTCATGATATGGTGAGTTTAACTCATGCTGATAAAACAGGGTGGCATCCGTTTCTGCTTGAGCACTCTTAGCGGCGAAAAAAACATTGAGCATAGCTTCATCATCGTTGAGGGCTGCAAGTGATTTCTTCTTAATAAACAGATCCCTGTCCCGTGCTGAAACGAAAACAATACCATCTTTATAGTATCGTGGTGAAAAATCTGACTGATCCGAATTATGGGCCTCATGAGAAATTTCATAAAGGGAGGAATCGCGCATGTAATAGGGGAGATGATCAATAAAATCAAGCTTGGATTTTGCCCGTCGGTCATCGACTGCCTGTAAATAGATTGTATACCATGTTTTTGAGTGCTCATACCTCCCCAGGATACTGAGTATTTGAGCATACCTGTATTTGTATCTGGGATTCCCATCAACTTCCTTGGCCAGGGCTGCATACCATTTTTCCGCTTCCAGGATATTCCCTAATCTGAAATAGCAGTCAGCTACGCGTTCTCTTGCTGTGTGGTTAGATGGGTCTTTTTCAACTGTATGTAGATATAACGGAAGTGCATTTCTATATGCAAATTGATTATATAGCGTCTCTGCCTTTTTGAAATTTCCGGTAAACAGTGTTGAAATATTTGAGCTTTGGGCGCTTGCTACTAGCGCCATGAGGGTGAACAGGGGTGTTAGTAATCGCTTCATCAGAAATACCGGGGAGTTACAATTCCTTTCGAAAGTTTTCTGAACCGATAATTCAATAGAACCTCGTGTGATCCTAACTCAGCCTGCCGGATGGGTCCAAGGGATGTAGAGTACGAATATCCAAATTTCAATTGATCAGTGACCTGTAACTCGAGCAGCCAGCTCAACGTTTCCGACATCCGGTACGAGACGCCGAACCAGAGCACTTCATCAAATAGGAGATTCGCATTAATATCAAACTCCACCGGCCTGCTATCTATCCATTTGAAAAGGAAGTTTGGTTTTAACTTCATCAACCTGTTTAATGTAAAAACGTAACCGCCACTCAAGATAAGCGGTGAGCTTTGCTTGATAGTTTCAAAGTTAGTACCGCTTTGAAAAATATTATTCATCATGTGTGGCATGGAGACGCCCGCATACCAAAGTCTTGTTGTGTAATAGACGCCTACACCAAAATTGGGCCTTGATTGATTAACATCCTGCGCGAAGAGGGGGTCTTGTTGAAACAGTTCCAGTTGAGAGTAGGAGGCCCGATAAACACTTAAGCCTGCCTGAACGCCCATGGAAAGTGTTGCCCCTTTTTTCAAGGGTAGCCTGTATGCGTAAATGCCGCTAATACCTGTTTGACTGATCACTGAAATTTTATCGTGAACGACCAGTAAGCCAAGTGCAAATCGTTGATTCAATAGTGGCGAATGAATAGATAGTGACTGGGTAGTTGGAGCTCCGGGCAAACCGATATTCTGAAACCGGGAGAGAACACTTACACTCAAAGCCTCATGACTTCCAGCATAGGCAGGGTTAATGGCCATACCATTGAACATATACTGTGTAAAAGTAGCCTGCTGCTGACCAAAAGTCGGGATATTAGTCAATGCGAGGAGCGCAAGGAGGAACAAGAACCGCCTCATCAATTTCTCTTTAAGACAATGAATCCTTTTAGCGGAGGGCTGCCGTCACCAAGCGAAATGGAGTAGAAATATGTTTCCTCTGGCAATAGATTAGGGCCTGGGCCTTTGTTTGACTGCCCCGTCCACACCTTGTCTTCATTATTATATCCGCGCATCTGAAAAACAATGTTGTTATACCTGTCAAAAATGACAACTTCGTTATTGATGAAATAGTCTAGACCATCAATTCGCAAATAATCATTGATGCCGTCTCCGTTTGGTGAAATGCCTTCGTAAACCTTCAATGGAAGGTCCTCAACCAATATGATCAAGGTACCGTTGGAACATTCGGCGGGAATGCCGGAATCGCAAAGCTGATAAACCAACGAATCAATTCCCCGGAATGTGATATTGGATAGGTAAGTAAAATTACCATCCTGTTGTAGTTGTAATTGGCCGTTCATGACATTTTTAACTGGTGTCGTGGTTACGGTCAGCATATCATTCTCTACATCAAAGTCGTTCGTCATCACATTCCCTGCCGAGGACACATTTCTCAGGACGCGAATGGAATCTCTGACAGCTACAGGGGGATCATTTACAGGAATAACTGAAATGGTTGCTGTCAGCAGGCCGCATAAACTGGGAGTACCATTGTCGCAGACATTGATCTCCCAGACCGAATCGCCACTAAAATCAAGTGATGGCGTGAATAAAAAACAGTACGGTACGTTTCCGTAAACTTCAAGAGTACCTCCTCCGCTGATGTTTGTAAATGATTGGATAGAAACGGCGTCTCCATCAGGGTCGACTGCCTCGAAACAGAATACGAGGGGTGTGTCTTCAGGTGTCGTATCCGTGAGGGTTCCGCTGGGTACCCCATTTACGTAAATCACCGGGGGCCTATTAGGAGGTCTGACAGTAATGGTAATAAACTTGGACGAACATGCCGGGGGAAGTGGAATTCCATTGTCACAGAATTCAACTTCCACGAGCTCAATCCCGCTGAAGGTTGCGTTTGGGGTATAGGTAAACGAGCCGTCCGGGTTGATGCCTATGGTGCCATTTACGGGGGCGCCTTTAGGTACCGTGTTAACAGAAAGCGGCGTGCCGTCCGGATCAAAATCCGAAACATGAAACAAATTTCCGCCTATGGGGCTATTGAATGCGGTTGTAAAGCTTAGGTCTATAAGAACAGGTTTATCGTTGACGGCATTAATTAAAATAGTGAGGGTAGCAATATTTGAGGTTAGTCCGAGATTGTCATCTACCGTATACTGAATGGAGGTGACCCCGTTGATATTTGGTGAAGGTGTTAATGTCACATTACCGGCCGGACTAACGCTCCACGATCCCATTGCATTTGTGAATACGGTTTGCTTTCCGGCTGTAATGGGATCAATATCCACGGAACTTGAGTCAACCGTCCCATCGATATCTGTGTCGTTGGTAGTTACACCTAATGTCAAGGGAATATCTTCATTGGTTGTGCCACTATCGTCGTTGGCAACGGGCGGATCATTCACAGGATTCACCGTTATTGTGATTGTTGCCACATTGGATGTTGCGCCGCTGTTGTCTTTTACAGTATAAGTTTTAGTGGCTGTGCCATTAAAGTTAAGCGTAGGCGTATAACTGACGTCTCCTGACCCATTAACGGTCCAGGTGCCGGAGGCATTTGTAAAACTCGTTTGCTGTCCTGCCGTAAGTGGATCAAGATCAACCGTAGTTGCATCAACGGTGCCGTCGGAATCGGTGTCATTGGCAGTAATATTGGGAAGGGTCACTGGCGTATCTTCGTCAGTCGTGCCGCTGTCATTGTTTGCAACAGGCGGTACTCCGGTTGGAGTGGTATTGCTTACAATTATCAAAATGATTGCCTGGTTTGACGGCGCAGACAGGTTGTCCCTGACAATATAATTTATGCTTGCATTGCCAAAAAATCCGATCGTTGGCGCAAAAGTAAGGTCACCCGAAGGGTTAACTGACCAACTCCCTTCTGCGGTGACAAGGGCACTTTGCTTTCCTATGGCTACCGGGTCGAGGTCGACCGTCGTTGGATCCACCGTGCCGTCGACGTCGGTGTCATTTTGAGTAATATTCAGCAAGGTGACAGGTGTATCCTTGGCCGTTGATCCGCTGTCATCATTGGCAACAGGTGGATCGTTGACAGAAATTACTGTGATGGTAATCGTGGCGGCATTTGATGTTGCCCCGTTATTGTCGTTTACTGTATAGGTCTTGGTAGCAATCCCATTGAAATCTAATACCGGGTTGAAAGTAACTGCACCGGTGACATCCACACTCCACGTGCCCTGGAGATTGACAAAAGTGATTTGCTTCCCAGTGGTCAATGGATCAAGATCAACCGTGCTTGCATCTACCGTTCCATCTACGTCCGTATCGTTGGCTGTGACGTTAGGGATGGTTAGTGACACATCCTCATTGGTGGTTCCTGTATCATCATTTGCAACAGGTGCATCGTTTACACGTATGACATTTATTGAGCGAGAGTAAACGTTGCTGTTGTCAAGGCCGTCGTTAACCCTCATTTGAACAGTGCGGGTCAAGGTGGAAGGGTTTTCACTGGTATTGCTATAGCTGATGCTTCTTAGAAGCGATCGATAAGTGGTTAGCGGAGCCACTCCGGTAAATTGAATGATTCCTGTCAGTGGGTTATAGCTTCCGGCGATGCCCGGAGCTGCAGCAAAAGTAAGGACATCCTCACCTGACGTAAAATTGGAGCTGATTGAAATCGTAGCCAGATCCAGATTTATGTCGTCTTGATCGGAGAGTATCAGGTTCCCGTCAATTGGCAACGGTGGATCGTTTTCAAGGTAGGATAATGTTGATAAGGCGCCAGAAATTACTGGCGGTATATTGTTCACCGCGATGGCCACAGTTGCATCAGAACTGACTCCTCCCGATTGGCATCCGACTGGGGACTTGGCTTTTGCGGACACAATGTCGCCACTTACCAATGGATTCGTAAAGGTTACGGACCAGGGGCAAGCGGTGCAGCCAGCACTTGACGCCACCGTCGTAACGCTTTGCTTTAACACATTATTGGAACCGAACAGGTCGACGAAGATATCAGCGCCAGGAACCGAAGTGCCGGTGATCGTAGTTTCACCCGCCTTAACAGGCTGAAAGATTGTTGGCTTTGGTGTGACGCCTGATTGAAAGCCAGTACAAGTGCCGCAGAGGTTATTGAGTGATGTCGGGCATTGATCATTACCGAGAGCCAGGAAAGCGCAGGTGTTACAACCCCCATATAAGGCATCATCGACCCCGCCAACATCCGAGATTTTTCCAGCCATGGCGCATGTCGCCGAAATGTTGGTAACGGCGACGAACCTCATTTCGGTATTTTTGGTGATGCCAAAAAGCGTCTGCAGGTCTGCGAAGGGGACGTAGAAATCGTAGAAGTAATCCAGGTTACTGCACGTAATAATATCGGCAATTGAAATCTGGAAATGAGAGTTATAGCTGTATTGTCTGAGGGCTGTGGGGCAGCCTTGAATGCCATCAATGTTAAAGATATAAACGCCCTTGTTGGAATTTTTGATGAGGGTGATGTCAATTTCAAATCCTGGATTGTTTGGAGTTGAGTTGGGATCATCAGTTCCCATTTTACCATCCGTATCAATAAGAATGGAATATGATTGAACACTTGAGTTATTTGCGCCTACTCTGAATCGGAAAATGAAATTATCAGCGTTATCCAGCACGGCGTAGACTCCAAAACCAAGCGAATCAACTGTGATGTCGGTGCTCCCGCAGTTTGGACCCACCTGATTATCGCCCAGCGCTTCTCCCGAACCGGAAATAGGAAGGCCGAACATTGGAAATTCAAATTCATCCACATAGTAGCCGCTAAACCCATTACTGGAGAATCCTGCAGTGGTCTTTGACACATACCCATCCTGGTTTGGGTCCATCACCGGGGTAGTCGCAGGCTTGATAATCTTGCCGCGCTGTCCCCAGGCGGAAAAGAAAATGCAGCATGTAAAAAGAAAAGTATAGCCCGTTATTTTCACGGAGATGTCAAATTAATAGCTTAAAAAAGATTGAATGGGAGATTTCTATCTGCAAGTTAATAGTATACCACCGAACGGTCTCATTTTTGTCCAATTATTCCTCAAAATGGAGGGTTATTGAAAGGTTGGCGGTCGCGCAAAAGGTTGAGCGACCATTCGATATTGATAACACCTGAAGAGGATTAGTAAGCAGCAAAATCAGGATTTGTTCAAGGTTCGTAGAGGCGCTTCTCACTTTAAATTTTGCTATATTGTAATTCCTGCAGCATCCACTGCAGTTTTAGGGTAGTTCTACCCATTTGTACATAATAGAAAGGAATGGCGGGCAGGCAGAATCAGGTGATCAAAGGTGGATATCCACTTTTGAATGGAATGATTTTCAAGTCCTAATTACTAACTAAACCCATATACGTATGAAAAAGTTAATTGGAGTTCTCTCACTGATGAGTTTTCTGCTCACGGGTGCGTTTGCGCAGACGGACTACACCCAACTGGAAGTGATGAGTGTCACGCCAAAAGCGGACAAGATGGATTTGTTCAAAAAGGGCATGGCCGCACACAACAAGAAGTATCACCCAGCGGGGCCGTATCATGCGTCGGTGAGTACCACTGTAACCGGGCCAGGAACCGGTGAGTATACCTGGGTGATGGGGCCTGTTACTTTTTCGCAATTGGACAGCCGCCCTGGAAAAGGGGAACACGACTTGGATTGGGAAAAAAATGTAGCAGCTTTCAGCGAATCGGGGCCGGTAAGTTATTGGCGGCAGAACAAGGATATCTCGTATCAGCCGGAAGGTGTTGCGGTATTACCGAAGGGCCGTATCCGCTACAACTATGTGTTGCCGGGCCAAATGGATCGGTACGTCGAGCAGTTGAAGAAGGTCGTGGCTGTGTATAAGAGCAAGAAATACAAACGTTCATTTTCCCTTTGGACCCACTATGGTGCCACCCGGGATGCCAATGCTGTCACCATCAACAATTATGCAAATTGGGCAGGCTTCGACGATACCGGCAATTTTGTCAAAGATTTTGATGAAGTGCATGGCGCCGGTGCTTTTGCCTTGTTTCTTGAAGACCTGGAGCGGTGTATAGACACGTCAAGGGGGTATGATGAACTTACTGAATCCGCTCCGGAATTGGGCGGTTGAGCAGTAGTCGTAACCCAAAAAAAACCGGAGCAGCAGTTCCGGTTTTTTTTATCTCACTCTACTTTTTAGCATTTCGTTCAATGAATCGATCGTACGCCTTTTTGAATGCTTCATGTTGGTATTCCCCTTCCACCGGTTTTTCGTTTCCTGTCTCGGCCTGATTGACAAGCTGAAAGTACATCTGTGGATACTCATCAGAGTAGAGCCTGGGCAAGACACCGATTTTGGTAAGACCCATGTACGTGGTAAAAACAAGGAAGAGGCTAAGGAGTATTACCGATCGGTCGCTGGACCTGGCCGCGATGCGTAATGCAGAAACCTTTTCCCCGCCTACCATGAAGTCCTTAGCGAAGTAGGCGACTATGGCAAAGGCAATGATCAATGCGAAGGCGGCCATTCCAGCAGGTTCAGCAAACGCTGGACCAACCGGAACGACGGTCATAGACACCACATAGAGGATGATGCTGCTGTGAAAGGCCGACATAACGAGAGCAAGGGCATTGTTTCTTGCGCTGTATGTTCTCCAGGCTGTAATGAGTTTGGAAAGACGAGCAAAAAGAAGGGTCATTCCGGAGACAATAAAGATGGTCTCGACAAACTGAAAATGTATGTAGAATACGCGCAGGGCAAGAATGGAAGAGATCACAGCAAGTGATACAAGTTCAACCCGATCTACCAGGGTAGTCGTGGCCTTTGTCCTAAAGGATTCAGCCAGCTGGAAAGAAAAAAGCAGGGCGAATACCACGGCAACTCCCCCCAGGATTCCATTGCCATAATTATTTTGGGCCATGGATGAGAAAGCACCCATGATCAAGAGGACGAAAAGGAGGTAGTAAAGGGTGTTGTAGTTCTTCATCAGTTTGGCAGGTAGTAAACGTAATTCCAGCCCCAGTCTAGGAAGCGGTCCATGGCGGTCCAATCACTTCCGGTGGCACCTTCCTTTCTTTTCACTGCTTCGAGCAAAATCATGGAACGGCATTGGAGGTCTTGTGACTCGGTGAGGGTCTGAGGGATGGACGTCAGCGCACGGTAAAAGTTTCCTTCAACGGCTACCCCCATCACCCGGCCAAAAATGGCATCAAATTTTCTGCCCTCGGGGATATCGCGAAGTATTTCGGCGGCCTTGTCGTTGATTCGTTCGCTGCCTATCCGGGACATCAGGAGTATTAGGTTATAGCGGGAGTCAAGGGGGTCCGGTAGGGAGGTGAAATCCACTGTGTTTGATTTTGAATAGGCGGAATCAAGGTAAACAAACGTTTCGGGGTCTGCATTCCGCTTGTAAACTCTTTCTGCCATGTAGATATAGCTGAAAACCTTTTCCTCTGGCTTATTGAATTTCTCTACGAGGCCAATAGCTTCGCCCTTTTTTCCGATGGCGGCCAGGTGGACACAGAGTTGATTCATCATGTTCAGGAAGAACGTCTTTTCAATGTATTCATACCTGTCGGAAGCACGGGCAATATGGTCCTTATCAAAAGCATTGTAGAATGTGAGGCCACCGGTTGTATCCCCACGTTCAAATGCCCGGTTGGCAAGAACCATAAGGAGTAGATTTTTGTCGAATTGCTTTCCTTCCGGATGGTTGTCAACGAATGAAATAATATTGATTAGCGTTTCATCCGGCATCGGATAATCGTTGTCAATAACCCCAGGTGCCAGAAACGGCTTTACTTCGAATGCTTTTGCGATCCAAAAATGAATGGTTTGAAGATCGTTTCCGGTTTTATACAGGGAAGACTGCAGCCCATGCTTGACTAGGTAGTTGTAGAAATAGTTTGAGTGATACGTCCAGCTAAACCATCCGTCCTTGTAATCGGGGTAAATAATGAGATCGCTGCGCTTAATGTCGCTAGTCCGCACGCCATCCGCCAGATAGGGAATGGTGGAGGAGGTTGTTCCGTTAAGATACGCCTTGTCAATTCGGGAATAGCAGTCGAGGGCGGCCTTAAGCCACGCATCAAGTTTGACAGAATCAACGGGCATTTTTCTGTCGTACCAGTATTTATGAGTGAACACTGCCCTTCGCTTAAAATCCATGGCGAGCATAAAATTCCGTTCGGAGGGATCTTTGATTTGGTTGACAAGGTTTTCATAATCTTCTGCCATCGCGTCAAAGATTTTCCGGTCGGCGAGATAAAGATTTGGATAGATATAGCCCCGATAGGACCTGAATGCATTTTTTTCAAGATTGGCACCAGCGTATAAATGCGAAATATATCCCGCACGAATGAGTGTGTTTCGATAAATGGTTACAGCGGGGTTATCCTGCGTGTTGTTGGTCAACCATTTCAAAAATGGCGCGATTAAATCACGATGGTTGTATTGATAGAGAAGGCCCAGAATGTTCAGGTGGTTATTGAAAACCCTTCCCAGTTCAAAGTAATAGCGCTGATTGGTTTCCAATAATTTATTAAAGCACCATTCGATGCCATCAAAATTACCTAGAACGGCGTAAAGGGAGGCGAGCGTATGAAAACCGCTGTTGAAGTCGCTCGGCTGACGACCATTAGGTTCAAAGCTTCCCTTGGAGTAGTAAACCATGAACGATTGCTCCGCTTCCTTTCCGGCCAGCGGGGAGATGGCTAGCAACAATTCATTTACTTTTTCTGGTGTGATTTTCCCTGCGGTCAACCAGAGTTGAAGGGCCATGTTTAATTCAAAAGGGATAGCGGGCCGGTACATGCGGGGGTCGCGGTAGAATGCGAGCACATGCCCTCTCATGAGTCCGGTAACTTCGGCAAGAACGGCGGTCTTCTTTGCGTCTGGATTGTAGTAATTGTCTCGAAGCAGGATAATGTTAAACCGGTTCCCCTCGGTTACCAGAAACTCTGGAGGAGTGTCTGTAGCTGGCGAGCGGAAAGTTTCTGCAATGAATTCGAAAACTTGCGATTTCAAAGGGCCTTCATGGTTCTTATCAAAATACAGCAATGTCTTGTACGACTCGATGGCCAAGCTTAGTCGGGACTTGAATTCCAGCGTGGAGAGGTATTGTATCAGAGAACCGGGACTGTATCGCTCCTCGATCAGCAGGTGAGTAGCCTTCGATTGGTTGTCGACTTGCTGGCTGCCCATGAGACTGAAAGACTCCTTTCTTACCCGCTCAATGACACGGTCGTTGATCTTTTGTTCGGCGTCGTACCAGTACGCACCACTTAGTATCAGCATGATGAAAATGGCCAGTACAGTGCCGATACGTTGTGGTCCGTATTTCATGAACGCTCGGGTAACCATCACTTTACGCGCACTGCTTCGGAGGAATTCCCGGGTATCTCCCAGTATTTGTTGGGCCTGGGTGAGGGCCCTGGAGGAATCATCCTGGATTTCGGAGTACCGCTTTATCCAACCGGCGTTGGGTTTGCACGTATTGTACCAATTTTCAAAGTAGGTAAGCGGTCCGATTGGCAATAGAAAGCCAGCCCGCTTTCCACTTTCCTTCCACCGGTCCAGTTGCTTTTTAAAATCCTGAAACGTGGAAAAATATTCAAACTCCTGATTCGCCCACTTGTTCAGCTTGTTCCAATTCCGAATAAGGCTCTCGTGCGTGATATCAAGAACGGTATCAGAGTTCATGCTGCCAGTGGCCGGATCATCGGTTATGAATGGACGGATAAAGGAATTTCCGATCTCTCTGTAAATATTCAGTACTTCACCCACCGTATTCGCTGAAAACTGGGGTGAATTGATAATACCGGTGATCTCCGACAAGGTCATTCGGTTACGCACCGCGCGGCTGTTGTCTATTTTTGTTAAGCAGCTAAACGTCAGGGCAATAATCCGTTTAGCATCCTGCTGTGTAATAGGCGTTTTAGGATATTTTTGATTGTACGTTTCCCAGGCATTTTCATACAACGTACTGGCATGGATTTCAATTACCTTGCCTAGCCCTGTTTCATGGTAGTACCGCTTCTGGTGGGCGGGTAATTCAGCAAACCACCTGTTAAACCGTTGTCTGTCCTCATCGGGAAGTTCCTCTGGCGGCATTCCTCCAACCATCGCGTAATGGATGAGATCCATTTCTTCCGCGATGCGGCTGGCTGCCAGCCAAATCTGACTGAGTGCATGCTGCAAGATGGGGAGTTGATCAACACCTTCGGCAATATCAAACACGAGTCGTTCAATCAACCGCTGGGAGATCTTGTTTCCGCTCAGGATGGCAGGTTCTTCGATGACCTGCTTGAGGTCTTTGCGCTTCAGGCGTGGTACAAAGAATTGTGAAAACCCAATATGTTCAGGGAGGCCCCGAAAGACAGAACATTGACCAATATAGTCTGAGCGCATGGTGCAGACGATATACACCGGCACGTTTTTCTTTATGGCAATTCTTGAGGTTTCCAGAATCAGATTGACGACAATCTGTGAGTCTTGGGAGGGCGCATCATTGAAAAAATTTTCAGGATTGGTGAAAAATTCCTCAAACTGATCCACAAGAATCAGCAGGTTGGCGGCCTTTCTCCTTTTGTCCTTCTTTTCCTGCTCTGGCAGGACTTTCCATCCATCGTCTTCCTCGTCCGTATAGAATTCTGAATTGGTATATAAATCAATCAGGGAAGAAAACCCGCGTCGTAATTCAGTTTCTACCGTGAGTGGGTTTCGATCGAATTTCTCTGCAATGGATTTGGCCATGTTGGAAACCGGGCTGCGCTCCGGGCGAAAGTCGGCTACCACCCAGTTGGTATACCGTGCCTTGAAAAAGCCAGCGCGCGCGTTGGGGATGAGGCCGGCATAGATAAGGGAAGATTTCCCTTCACCGGATGCCCCTGTCACCATCAGGAACTTATTTTGTTCCAGCAGTTCTGTAATCTGATCAACCTGAAGGTCGCGGCCTTTGAAATAGAGGCTTTCCTCTTCGGTAAACGACCGGAGGCCGGTATACGGGCAAACCTGGGTTTCAATTGCGCTCATGGGTATTGCACTTGGATGTCTATGTTATTGTTATGCCGTGGCTCAATTATTTTCATCTATGTAGAAAATCCAGTGTGTTGCCAGGGGAATGTATGCGCTATCGAAGGTTTGCCAACGCTCAGGTGCAGATGGCGTCCTGCGCCCGTATCCATACAGTATTTCCCAGAGGAAGTTGGCCTGGTCTGAATCTGAAATAGTTGGAGGAATGTTTTGCTGAGCCTCGTACAGTTTCTCATTGAACGCATAGGCCCTGCATATTTCCGCAAAAGCATCAAATTTGTTATTGATATTCTTAATCAATCGGTATGCTTCCAGGGAATTTTCATCCGGGTTTTGCAGGGTGAGCGCATACGCTAGCGACCTCCGGTTGGGCTGGCCTGTGGTGAGGTTCTCAACGCGGGACATTTCCATCCTTGATGAATCAATCAATTGTTGAATCATCTTTGGGTCCTGGTTTTCTGTTCGTAGCCCGACCGCTGCAAAGGCGTACAGCGATGAGCGGTTCATGGGCTTCTTAAATACGCTTGCCAGGCGGTAGGCCTCATCAAGGCGACCGGCCTTCGCGAATCCCTGCACGGCATAGGCGATCAGGCGGAACGACTGGTCGTTTATGTTGCTTCCAAATTCCTTGGACTGCAGTGTATTGAAAATATTATCGAGGTCAAGCTTTCGATAGGAAGTGAGCATGGCCTCCTGATCACCCGACCGCTGGGCGTCAAGCCCCAGATACAGATACAGCCAGTTGACATCAACCTGTTCGTTCCGCTTGGAGAATTCCTGCTCCAGCTTTTTCAAAACGCTTGTTCTGGCGGGTACCACCTGCCAGGAGTTGGTGGTCCACATCGTTGAATTGTACTGCAGAAGCCAGGTCGAAAAATATTGCAACTCTTTACGGCCTGGATAAAAGGAGGAAAATAGATTGTTATCCAGGATGTACTCCAGGAAAACATCGGTCGAATACGAAAAATAGAAGGCCCTGGGCTCAATGGGGTGAAGTCTCTTCTTCAGGTCTGGGTAAATGAAGAGAAACTTTCTTGACACAAGCAATTCATCCGTCCTCGTAACACCGTTGATCGACTCGGTTTGCTCGAGAAATTGTTGATCAACTGTTTTGTAATGCGCCAACGCCTTGTCCAACAACGCACGGGTGGTCGGTTCACTGCCAGCTGGTTTTTCTTTGTTCAGGGTTTTGGAAATGGCTTCATCCTTGAAAGAAATTGCAAGCAGGAGATTCCGTTGATCCGGTTGTTTTATGGTGGATTCAATGACTTGCCGATACTTGCGGTAAAAGAACGTAAGCTGATCACGGCTGCTGAATTGAAGGTTCAGGTTGGATACAATGCCGCTCCAAAAGTAAAGATCGATGTTGCCAACCGCATGGGCGCCGCGCAATGTCCAACCCAACAGACGGGCATAGAACTCCTCTTCACTAATTTTCTTTTTGTGGGTGTATGCGCTGGCGAATTCATCCAACTGGTTGGTTTTCCCATTTCTGTAAAAGACCGCAGCAATATTGGATGCATTGTCCATGCCCGCAGCGTAGTCACCCAGGTAATTATTCTGACTATACTGAAGAAGGGTATCCATGCATTGAGAGACTCGCTTGCTATTGCCCTCGGCGGCGTAGAGGTAGGCGAGAAACTGATACAGCCCGTTAAACTTGAAGCCGTAGTCTAAGTTACCGCGGATCAGCAGTTTATCTTTGTGAAAATTTCCTTTGAGCCATGCTGAGGGGGTGTTTTCAAACGGTGATAAAATGGTCAGCAAGTTCCGGATATCCTCCTCGGTGAAGCTCCTGTAATTAATGGCATTCTCGAGGGAGACGCCAAAATTTTGTATGTCGGTAAACCCTTCCGGTTGGGTTGTCGCTATGTATTTGGCCAGCTTCGCAGAACGATCGGCATTGCGCTTCCGCCAGGAATCGATTTGCGGATCAGCGCTATAATAATAGCCTAGCTCAAGGGTAACCCGAAGGTCACTAATTTCTTTCAGCAGCAATGAAAGTTGCTTGCTGTCTTTCCCGGGGATGCCAGATACTTCCATCAGGCTATCCGCGATGGCAAGGCTTTCAAAAATCTCCTTTCGGGGTTCGGTCCTGCCTTGGTAAATCAGGACGGTGGCGATGCCTGTGGCGATATTGATTTTTTGGATTGGATCAGGGATGGCATTCACTACTTCATGAACGGTGGTCTGTCCAAGTTTCAGCTCCTCCGCAATGAGTGTGATCTTATCTCCAAAGATTACTTTTGGGTTGCTGGCCAGCTTCAAAGTTTGCTCATGAATGGACTTCAGTACATAGGAATTCTGTTTCCTAAGAAAATTCTGGACAACAAAAGAACTCAAGGTGAGTATTCCCACCAGGCCAAGCACAGCAGCGATCCGTTTTGGTCCGTAGTGCATGATCGTACGGGTGACGAGGTGCTTGCGGGCGCTGCGCCGGAGGAATTCCTGAGTATTGGTCAATATTCGTTGGGCGGTGCCCATCCTGTCAGCTTCGGTAGTATCTTCCGGTAGGTAGCGTGCAATCCACCAGGAGTTAGGTTTGACGCGGTTATACCAGTTTTCAAAATAAGTGAGGGGCCCGATGGACAAAAGGAACCCGTTGGATTTTCCGCTGTCGACCCACCGCTTAAGTTGCTGCTCGAAATCCAGGGAAATGGTATAGTTGCCAAATTCCTCGTCTGCCCATTGCTCCAGGTACGCCCAGTTGCGAATGAGGCTCTCATGGGTGATATCCAATACCTGGTCTTTGGGAAGTTGCAGGCTTTCCGGATTATCCGTCATGAAGGGCCGGATAAAGGTATTGCCCGGCTCCCTGAAAATATTCAGTACAGAGCCCACCGTTGTGACATCGATTTCAGGACGCCCTAGAATATTGGTAATCTCCAACAAAGTCATTCGGTTGCGAACCGCACGGCTCTGATCAATTTTGGTCAGACAGGTGAATGCAGTTTTGATGATGTGTTTGGCGTCGTCCTCAGAAATTGGTTTTCCCGTTTTCCTGGTATGGTATTCGGCAGCCTGCTCAAACAATTTACTGGTGTGGGCATCCAGCACATTCTGGAGACGAGGCTGTTCATAAAACAGCCGAATATTTTGGGGCAACTGACTCAGCCATTCGCGGAAGCGCTCGACCTGGTCTCCGGGGAGTTCGTCGGCGGAGATTCCCCCCACCATGGCGTAATGGATCAGGTCCATTTCTTCTGATCCTTTGCTTGCAGCATGCCATATCTGGTTCAGCGCATGCTGTAAAATGGGAAGCTGATCGACGCCTTCAGCAAGGTCATGGATTAGTCGCTCGGTCAGTCGGTGGGTAATTCTGTTTCCACTGAGTTTGGCGGGCTCCTCAATCACTTGCTGTAGTTGGGCCCGGTTCAGCCGAGGAACAAAGAATTGGGAGAACCCGATATATTCCGGCAACCCCCGGAAGGCGGCACATTGACCGATGAAATCGGACCGCATAGTGAATACGACATAGATCGGAAGGTCCTCCTCCAATGCGATCCGGGCGGTTTCCAATAGAAGATTCAGTACGAGATTCGCGGCGCGCGAGGGTACTCCGTTGTGGTAATTTTCAGGATTAGTGAAAAATTCCTCGAACTGGTCCACGATGACAATCAGGTTGCCTGCCTCGCGCTTCAGAGTGGCCTTTTGTGATTCTGACGCTTGCTGCCAGGTTACTGATTCCGTATCGATGTGGCGTTTTGAATTTCTGTACAGGTCGACAAGAGCCGAAAAGCCGTGCTGGAGCTCTGCTTCTACCGTATGCAGGTTGGTGATGTCCAGCTGACGAGCTAGCGCTTTGCATAGGTTGGTGAGCGGAGAACGTTCGGGCCGGAAGTCGGCCACATGCCAGGAGGAATGTTTTGACTTGAGGAATCCAGCCCGTGCGTTTGGGATAATCCCGGCATACACCAGCGACGATTTTCCGTCGCCGGAAGCCCCGGTAAGCATGAGGAATTTATTTCGCTTGAGTTGTTCCGTCGCGTGCTCTATGTGCTCCTCCCGGCCCTTGAAATAAAGGGATTCTTCTTCCGTAAAAGACCGCAAACCGGTATAAGGGCAGATCTGATATTCTTCGAGCATGACGGGCGGCTATTTGAGATCCACGATGGTTGTGTAGACTTTCTTCACCTCGGCGGGGATCCGGTCTTTCGGCACCACGGTTGAAACGACCTTTGGGGCTTTGAAATTTCTAGCCAGGTTGGATTTTGGGTCATCATCGCCTACGAGAAAGAGGGGAGTCGGAGAAGATGCTCCTCCCACCTGTTTCCAAATCTGCTTCACAAAGGGGAGCGCCCAGTCGGCCGCATACTTAAAGTACACTACCGCCAGTTTGCTCTTGGGTATTTGTTGCGTGCTGATTTCCCGGTATTCGTCTTCGCTATCAGGAAGGATGTTCATGATTTCTACCGGGTATTCATTGCTGAGGATGTCGTATACGATCTTTGCCTCCACTTCATCCTGCTGATTGAAGATAAAGAATATGTCCGTGTCCTTGGAATCGTAAACGGCAGCATCCCGCTTCATCATGACCACCCGGATATCATCCACGAGCTGCATAGGTCCCGGGCTGTTGGAGAACATCATGTTGCGGGTGATGTTGTTTCGGATAAACTTGATAAAGTTCGTCTGCGCCGGCTTTACAGAACTTTCGGCCTCAGGGTATAGCCAGACGAATGTGTTGAAGTCGGCTTCTGTAGTATCAATTCTCTTCTTGGCTTCAAGAAACTGATGCTGCGGGAATGAGATTTCATCATCGGATTCAAAGCGGCGGCCAAACTCCCCGCTGAGCATGTGCAGGGAGCAAGAGCAACGGCTCATTTCATCCTCAACCTTCTTTCTAAACATGTCATCATCAGCAGGACAGTCAATGGTCGGGAGCACATTAAACCCGGCCTTTTGCAGGATGATGGCCATTTCTTCACGCTGCTCTTTGAGATCGCCGGAAGTCCACGCCAGGTAAATGTTTGGACGCTCCCGGTCGATCACCTGCACCTTAATGGATGAGGGGAGTGACGTTGAAAACGTGGTAGGCATAATCTGCCGTGCCGTTAAGTCATGCTTGACAGCAGGAGGCGCTTCCCCGCGCTCTGCGGCCTTAATGCCCTGAATTATTTCCTTGATGGCATTGGCGAGTTTGTTGATCTGGTTCCGGTACAAAACCCTGCTGGAGGTGCCAGCCAGGTCATCATCTACAGGCCGCAGGGAACGGTTAACACCAGCATCGCGATAGATGAAATCGATCGATCGCAAGGCGCCGGAGAGTTCTGTTTCAAGCAACTTGACGTCCTCCACGTCGATGTCATGAATTTTTACCGGGAGAATACGGGAAGCAAAATTCCCATTGGCCAACTTAATGGTCCTGCCAATTGGATCGTGCTCTGATTCATCTTTAAATACTTTGAACTCATTCCTCCAAGCAAACGAATTCGTGTCGCAATAGGTCTGCGAGATGATGGGAATAAAAATCAGGGATTTGATTTTGGTATTTATAGACTGATCTACATGATGGGATTCCTGTAGTCCTTCCCTGGGATTCTTGTCAAAGAAAATGGTCAGTTTGTCTTTGAGTGTTGCGTCCAGTTCCTGGTTCAATTTTTCTACAAATTCGGTGACCCACCCGTCGTACTTGTTGTCGTTGTGACGGTAGCTTACGAAGATATCGTATTCATATCCGGGAAAAATTGAAGCCATAGAGTAGGAATGGGGTGTTTAAAGGTGGAGTTTAGCTATAATTCAATGGAAAAGCAAAGGAATCACCATGGGGCGGGCTAAGTATGATCCACGAGGAAAACCGCGTAGCCTACCAATTGGATCGTGGTGCCATCTGAGTGCCATGGCAGCCGCCAAGGGGCCTGAATCAACCCCGGTTCTTGGGAATTCTCAACCGTGGAATTGAACCAAGCCTGCCAGGCAACATCTACTTCAGATTCTCAATCTCGCTCAGGAAGTAGCAATTTTCAAACGGCGTCATGCCAATCCGTGGATAGTAAGGAATGGCGGCGGGTGCCGATAATAGAATCAGTTTGGCTTGGAGCGATGCCAGTTTCGTTTGACGTATCAATTCTTTGCCGATACCCTTGCGCTGGTAGTCTATATCCACCGCCAGATCGGAGAGGTAGGTACAATAAACAAAATCGGTCAATGACCGAGAAACACCGACCAGTTTTCCCTGATCGCGGGCTGTCACAACAAGATTCCCATGCTCCAGCATTTTTGCCAGGCGCCCCGTGTCGTTAACGGGTCTCCGTTCTCCAAGCGTGGACCGGATAAGGACTTCTTTGAATTCGTCAACGGTCAGGTCTTTTTCTATTTGGTAATTAATCATGGGAATGATTTACGGGGTGGAGCGAGATGTTACGATTCATAGGCAGCTTGAAGTACCGCAATGTCGAGTTTCACCATTTTCAGCAAGGCCTGCATCATCCTCGAACTGCTTGCCGGATCCCCTGCCATCATTTTGCTGAGCATGTCAGGCACGACTTGCCAGGACAAGCCGAACCGGTCTTTAATCCAGCCGCAACGTTGTTCTACTCCTCCTTCAGACAAGGTTTTCCAGTAAATATCGATTTCATCCTGCGTGTCACACGTAATCACAAACGAAACGGCTTCGTTGAATTGGAAGGCCGGCCCGCCGTTCAATGCGAGGAAGGGCAGCCCCTCCAATTGGAAGCCAATAGTAAGTACCGTTCCTTCCGGAAACGGACCATCCTTACCGTACCGGGTAATGCTGGTAATTTTTGAATTATCAAAAAGGGAGACATAGAAATTCACCGCCTCTTCAGCGTTGTTGCCAAACCAGAGACAGGGGCTGATTTTTCCGGGAGTAATTTTTGTTCTACCCATGCAACGACTGCTTACGTGTCTAGTTTGATTCGGTATACTTTCTAAAGCTGTTGAGGATAGCCTGCCACCCCTGACGCTGGAGCTCGGGGCTATTCACCGTTTCGGGATCAAAGGATTCTACCACTTTAGTATTGGGGCCGTGTGATTCGAATTCGATGCTTACGTGACGACCGTCGGCAAGGCTGTATTCAATACGTTCATTCACTTTCACGTTTATGTATACTCCTTCAAAGTCAAATTGAGTACTGCCGTCTCGTGCGGCCATAGTTGATTTGAATTTACCTCCGACACGCACATCGTTTTCCGCAGAAGGTGTATGCCAATCATCGGAGGCCTGGTTCCATTGGGTGATGTGACGTGGCTCAGTCCAGTATTGCCAGACTTTGGCCAGCGGGGCGTTTACCGTGGTTTCAACCGTGATGGGGCCGTTGGACGCTATTTTCATGGAAAAGATTTTTCGGGATGTACAAAAAGGATTTCATGTGTGCTCCTCCCACGGATCAATGGACTTCAGCGTTATCTCCTTGTATTTTTTTAGAAGCCTTTCATACAAACCACTCTCTTTTTTGTATCCGGCATATTGAATGGTGTCCTTGCTGGAATGTTTGTTAGACACAGGAGGTGTCATGCAGCTCACAGACATCCCCAGACGCTGCATGGCGTAGACCTGATTGGTGAATGAATTGTCATTCGAAGATTGACCGCAAACCTCAAACGTCCTGGTGGAGTCGTCACGGATTATCTGCCAGCTTTTTGAATACACGGTGGGGTAACTTCTGTAGGTTAAGAATCAATAAAAGTAACTCAAGATTGGGGGAAATGAAAACGAAGCCGCGGTCAGCCCTGCACTGGAAGGATATTAACGCTTAACCCGGAATGAAAGTAGAAATAATAATACTTCGATCCGTTATCGAATATTGCCGGTCTTCCGTGAGCAAAACAAAGTGATAGGACTTGTCCAGGGGCAACGAACGCTTTTCATTAGTATACAGGTCAATAAGGATGATTTCCTGCCCAACCACAAAATAGATTTCCTCGCCCAGGAAATTGAAATAGGGGAGGTTCTTTTCACCGATGGTTTTGATCCGTTTCCCAAGCCCGTTAAACATATGAATGCCTGCACTGCGGTCGAGAAGGAACAGATAATTCTGGTACTCGCGCAGGTGCACATAGTCGCTAATTTTTTTCTGAGGAAGGTGGTTCAGGGTAGCCTCGAGCGAAATCATGGAAGACTGCATTCCTGTTTTTTTTATGCTGAAATCAGCAGAGTCCAGAATCCAGAGCTCGTGAAGGGCGGGACACACCAGCCAGGGACGAACGGCGAAGGAAGGATCCACCACTTGAGTTTTCAACCGGGTCATATCTGCGGATATGTTACCGTAGTAATTGCCCGCGCGCTGAAAGTAGAACGACTGAACACCGTCGAGTGGGTCGAGCAGGGTAGGAGGCAGTTCAAGGTGATGCGTGCCGATCAGCTTTCCGGCCTTGTCGTACTTTTCAACGTCGCCGCTGGCCAGGACAACAAACAAATCGCCTGCCCTGTCCGCACCCGCCCAAAGAATGTCAGAGTCTGTCTTGACGGTGACCGGCTTGGCCTGCGACCGGGCAGCCAACGGAGCCAGCGAAACAATTCCCGCAAGGAAAAGCAACCGGATCATGATGCAAACGATTCAAGCCTGACAGTCCTGCCGTCGTAGACTCCGTAGGGAGCCTGATGAACCCACTCGCCCATGTTCAGGTATCGGCTCGTTGATGAAATGGAAAGATTCAGTGTCAGGTGTCGGTGCCCGAAGATATAGTAGTCATGATGTGCCAGTTTTTCCTGTTCCTGGCACCATACAAATAGAAACTCGTTCGTTTCGCCCTTGAATGTCTCTTCCCGCTTCATATTGCTGATCCGGCTCTTCCTGCTCCAATAATTAGCAATCTGCATGCCGAGATTGGGATGTATACGTGCAAAAAGCCATTGACAGAAAGGGCTGTTAAAGAATTTCTTGAGGATCTTGTACCCCGTCTCTCCGGGACCGAGCCCATCGCCATGCCCGAGGAGGATGCGGTGGTTGCCAACGAATATCCGGACGGGTTCCCGGAAGATGGGAATTCCCAGTTCAGTAGGGAAATAATCGAACATCCACATATCGTGATTGCCGGTGAAGAATGCGACGGCGATTCCGTCATCGCGTAGTTCAGCCAGCTTGCCTTGAAGACGGATAAATCCTTTTGGGATGGTGTGCCGGTATTCGAACCAGAAATCGAAAATATCTCCCAGTAGATAAATGGCGTGCGCGTCGTGACGAATAGACTCTAGCCAGGCTACGATCTTCTTTTCCCGTTCAAGGCTCTCCATTCGGCTGGGTGCCCCCAGATGGAAATCGGAGGCGAAATAGAGCTTTTTGCCAACGGGGAGGTCAATCGTAAGTTCTTTCATGGGTGTTACTTCACGTAGCCGCTTCGTGTGTTATGGATGCTCGCAAAGATCGCTAAGAGATTCCCTTTTTGCGAACTTTAAGTATTCCGGCTAGGCGTAAAACTACAAATTATTGGCAACCCTCATGATTCCGTATTTTAGGAGGCTGACATTGAAGTTTATCAACAATCCAAGTCTGCAGCTTGAAAGGCGCAGGTAGGTCAGTACTTGAGCCAAATGGACGTCATTCAAGGCTTCTACTGACTTGATTTCAATAACTACTTTCTTTTCAATCAGGAGATCCACCCGGAATCCGCATTCCAGTTTTACATCGTCGTAGATTAGAGGCAGCGCCTTTTGTTTTTCAACGATAGCTCCCGATCGGGCCAATTCGAAAAACAGGCATTCCTGGTAAACCGACTCTAATAATCCGGGACCCAGACGCCGATGGATTTTCAGGGCAAAGCCAACGACCAGATGCGAAAGTTCGTTTTCGGTCAAATGGCTCCGAGGGGATGGTTGACTGGTATTCTTGATCATTTCTCCGGATAACTTGCTGGAAATATCTCCAGAATCAGAGTAGGTTTCGAAATGTTTGGTGTATTCGTCAGGTTTTCCGTACTGGGATTTATTGAAGCCTGTTTTTAGATGTTGGATTTGAAACGCAAAGCCCGCGATCCATTTCTTTGCGCCCATTGCGCCACCTCTGCGCCTTTGCGTTTAGGTATTTGTGATTTAACCGCAAAGCACGCTAAGGGTTTCGCAAAGCTCGCTATGGAATACACGCTAAGCCTCCAATG
>JAWXBL010000029.1:0-14799 GCA_034440075.1 Cytophagales bacterium | reverse complement strand
GCCTCTATCAATTCCAGGGCATGCGTGGGGAGGAAATAAATTTTGCTGGTGGCCCCCGGTTGGTGGCCGCTTCGGCCGGCACGTTGAAGAAACCGAGCCACTCCTTTCGGGCTTCCCACCTGAATGATGGTTTCAACAGGGCGAAAATCGACGCCCAGATCCAGGCTGGAGGTGCAGATGACGGCTTTAAGGTTTCCTTCATGCAACTGATCCTCCACCCAGTGCCGAAGTTCCTGGCTGATAGATCCATGGTGCATCGCAATCTGACCTGAAAGTTCGGGCGCCTTGTCCAACATCCGTTGGTACCATATTTCGGCAAAAGATCTGGTGTTTGTAAAAATAAGTGTACTGGTACTGCTCCGAACAATATCAATGGCCTTTTCCAGCAGGTGGATCCCCAAATGACCGGACCAGGGCATCGTATCCAGCGTATCTGGAAAAATTGAGACGATGTCCACTTTCTTCTCCATGTTCGCCTTGATAACGCGATGCGCCTTTTGCGCCACGTCAGCACCAAGCAATACCTGAAGCGATTGGTCCATGTTGCCAATCGTCGCCGAAATTCCCCAGACGCGGATGGCCGGCGCAATGGTTTTCAGCCGTGACAGAGCCAGTTCCATCTGCACGCCGCGCTTTGATCCCATGAGCTCGTGCCATTCATCCAGCACAATTGTCTTTACACTGGAAAAATATTCCGCATAGCCTTTATGCGACAGGAGTTGATGCAGGCTCTCCGGGGTGGTAATGAGGAATTGAGGCGGCTTTTCCTTCTGTTTAATCTTCTCGGCGCTGCGCGTATCGCCGGTGCGAACCCCCACCTTCCAGTTCACGCCCAGCCCTTCCGCGGCCGCGCCCGCCGCCCCCCGAATTTCCTGGGCCAAGGCCCGAATGGGTGTGATCCAGACTGCCTGAATTTTTTTGTCTTTGTTGTTCATCCCTTCCAGCAGGATGGGGACTGCCAGGGAGTACGTCTTCCCGCTGCCTGTCGGTGCGTTGACCAACCCACTTTGCCCACAGAGGTGCGACCGCCAGGCTTCTACCTGGAACGGGAAAGGTTCCCAGCCCATCTGCGCAAACCAGCGCAAGGCCGGGGAGATATCATGTACATTCTTTTCCACCTGGAGACAGCCTGCAATAATGAAGTAAATTTACTGAATATGGCAAGCGTTTTGGAGCTTAGTTCGCCACACAAAGGGGTGCCATCTGTGAAGTGGTGACAAATTGCTATTTTTCAAGCGCATGAGAATCCTTGTCCTGCTTCCGCTAATGTTGCTGACCTTCGACGGCTCTGGTCAGGCATACCGAAAGGGGTTTATCCTGACCGCACAACAGGATACTGTGCGCGGGCTCATTCGGTACAATGAAACGGTCGGATCCGCGGTACCGTGCTACTTCAAATCAGGCCCAAAGGCAACGGTGCTTACCTATTCTCCCGAAGACATTCATGGTTTCCGCTATGACAACGATAAATACTTTATCAGTCGATCCGTTGGAAAAAGCTCCGATGTGTTCCTGGAAGTACTTGTGAAGGGCTACGTCTCCCTGTACAAGTTTCACGACATTTACTTCATAGAAAAAGCGGATAGTGCATTTTTTGAATTGTCGGACCAATCGGAAGAGCTTACGGTGGAAGGAGTGCAGGTAAGGGCGAGAACCAAAAACTTCACACGCATGCTCATGCTATTAATGTCCGATTGCCTACAAACAAGCCGTATGATTCAAGAAACGCCTCTGAAAGAAAACCCACTTATCAAACTCATCTCGGTGTATAATACCTGCTCCGGCCGTCGGAATTCCTATTTCCGCAAAGGATCGAACCGCTAGCATCCTTTTCGGTGGATGGTCCAGAAGGGGCTATCGAAATGTTTACCGCTGAAGGAATTACCCTTGATAAGGGATGACGGTTACCTAATTTCACTATCCTTAGCAACCAAGTCAACTAGTATGAAAATCAGATTCCCCCTACCCCTCTTGCTGGCCTTTGGATTATGGATTGCCGCCTGTTCCCCCAAAAAGAGTGCCTTGCCAATTTCCGAGTTTCCCACCCTGGATAGCCTTTTCACCAGCTATCAAGAGGAAAATCTGAAGCTATTTCCCCTCCAGGCCACCACCATTGGAGACAACCGATATAATGATCAACTCCCGAATACGCTGACCCAAACCTACCGGTCGCGGGTAAAAGCATTCTATTCAAGATACCGTGAGCAGTTGTTGACCTTCGACAGGAATACACTTTCCGACAATGATCAATTGAGCTATGATATTCTCCTTTATCACTGCGACATTAACCTTGAAGGGCTCGGCTTCAAGGACTACCTCATGCCCATTTCACAAATTCGCTCACTCACGCTTACTGTCGCACAATTGGCCAGCGGAACCGGGAACCAACCCTTCGGCACAGTCCCCGATTATGACAACTGGTTAAAACGCCTTGACGGATACGTGGAATGGTGTGATTCCGCAATGGTTAACATGCGAAAAGGGATGGAATCCGGTTATGTCATTCCAAAGGTGAATGCAGCAAAAGTCATTCCCCAACTTGCCAACTTCGATCACGGCCCGGTAAAGGATCATCTTTTTTATCGCCCGGTGCTAAACATGCCAACGACCTTCTCACCCGAAGATGCCCGTCGATTAACCACGGCGTATGAAGTGATGATCGAAACAAAGATTATTCCCGCGCATCAACGATTGAAGAAGTTCATAGCTGAAGAATACCTTCCTGCATGTCGGGAAACCTCCGGCATCGACGGTATTCCCGGCGGAAATGAATTCTATGCTTATGCCCTGAAGCGGTTTACGACCACCAGCATGAGCGCTGATGAAATTTTTGCTCTGGGACACAGCGAAGTGGAGCGAATATCCAAAGAAATGGAAGCTGTGAAAACACAAGTTGGATTTAAAGGAGACCTGAAATCCTTTTTTGAACACCTGCGAAGTAAGAAAGAACTTATGCCTTTCAAGTCCGGTGAGGAAGTCATCGCTCGGTATAATGCCATTCATGAACAAATGAAGCCCCAACTTACCAGGCTGTTTGACCAGGTCCCGAAAATGGATTTTGAAGTGAGAAGAATTGAGGCGTACCGGGAGGCAACTTCATCGGCACATTACTCGGTAGGAATTCCAGGGGGCGCGCGCCCAGGCATTTTCTATTTCCCACTCCGGGACGTAAAAAAATACAGCACCATGCCCATGGAAGACCTTTTTCTCCACGAGGCGATTCCAGGACATCACTATCAGATTGCCCTGAAAGTTGAAAACACATCCATACCTAACTTCAGGAGATTCAGTTCCGACGGTGCATACACGGAAGGATGGGGTTTATACGCCGAGTCGCTCGGTAAGGAATTGGGCCTCTATAAAGATCCGTACTCCTACTTTGGAATGCTGGCCGGTGAAATGCACCGGGCCATTCGTCTTGTCACCGATGCCGGGCTTCATTCCCAGGGATGGACACGGGAGCAAGCTATTCAGTATTTCAAAGATCACGGCCCTTCGCCCGAAGAAACGATTATTTCGGAGATAGAACGCTACATGGCTAATCCGGGCCAGGCTGTGTCCTACAAAATTGGGCACCTGAAAATTCTGGAACTCCGCGCCAGGGCCGAAAAGGAACTTGGCTCCCGGTTTGACGTTCGTCAATTTCATAACGAGATGCTAAACGCAGGGTCTCTGCCGCTGCACTTGTTGGAAGCAAAAATTGATCGATGGATAAATCGAGTCAAACATGCATAGTAGCATTCTAAACAAACAACCATCCAATAATTCCCGATGACCAGGAACCTCCTTGTTCTTCTATCAGCGGTCTGCATCATGCTTGGCTTGGCTTCGTGCCAGCAACGCAAACCGTATGACCTTATCATTGAAAATGGCCAGGTGCTTGACGGCACCGGAACTGCCGCCGTGAGCAACGATGTCGGCATCCGGGAAGGGAAGATTGCCTTCATCGGCGACCTTTCAAAAGAGAAAGCAACACAGCGTATCGATGCATCGGGGCTCATAGTGGCGCCGGGCTTCATTGACCTTCACACCCACATCGAACCGATCATGCGGATGCCCGATGCAGAAAGTCATGTCCGCCAGGGAGTAACAACCGCGCTTGGCGGGCCTGATGGCGGTGGCCCCTGGCCCTTCGGCGCTTACCTCGACTCCCTCCGCGACCACTACAAATTGGGGATGAACGTGGCCTACCTGACAGGCCACAACACCATCCGCAGAAATGTGATGCAAAATGCCAATCGTAAACCCACGCCGGCAGAGCTTGATTCCATGAAGGCTATGGTCCGGCGGGCAATGAACGAAGGAGCCTTCGGTATTTCCACCGGCCTGAAATATCTGCCCGGTACTTTTTCTGAGACCTCCGAAGTAATTGAGCTGTCCCGGGTTGCCGGAGAGATGGGAGGTATTTATACCAGCCACCTCCGCGAAGAAGGGTTGGGTTTGCTGCAGGGCGTACGCGAAGCCATTCTCATCGGCCGCGAAGCCAACATCCCGATCATTCTCACACATCACAAAGCAATGGGTAAACCAATGTGGGGGGCAAGCAAGCTAACCACTGCTCTGGTAGATTCAGCGCGGGCAGCCGGCCTTGATGTCATGATGGATCAATATCCTTACACGGCTAGCCACACGGGGCTGTCTGTTCTAATCCCTCCCTGGGCGCTGGAAGGAACCCCGGATGATTTCAGGAAACGGACCTCTGACAAAACCTTGCGCACGCGGATGATGGAACAGATCAAATTCAACTTGCTGAATGACCGCGGAGGCGGCGATCTCCGCAACATTCAATTTGCCAGAGTTTCCTGGGACAGCACGCTCCAGGGAAAGACACTTCAGGACTACGTAGTCGCCCAGGGACTTGAGCCCAGCCTGGATAATGGCGCTCGCATGACCATTGACATGCAACTCAAAGGAGGAGCCGGATGTATTTTCCATGCAATGAGTGAGGAGGATGTGATCCGAATCATGAAGCATCCATTTACCATGCATGCATCTGACGGCGGGCTGGCGCGCTTTGGTGAAGACCATCCCCACCCACGTGCGTACGGTACGTTCCCGCGGGTACTAGGACATTATGTGAGGGAGTTGAAAGTACTTCCGCTGGAGGAGGCCGTTCGCAAGATGACGTCCATGCCCGCACAGCGAATCAACCTCTCGGATCGGGGAATCATTCGTGAAGGGTATGTGGCAGACATCACCGTATTTGATGCCGACCGGGTAATCGACAAGTCAACCTTTGAAAAACCACACCAGTACCCCGAAGGGATTGCTTATGTGATTGTCGCCGGGGTGGTAACCGTCGACAAGGACGGCATGACCCCCAACCGGGCAGGAAAAGTTTTACGCGGTACGGATTACCGCAAGTAATCGTCACCAGCTGCTGCTAGCGCCGCCGCCGCCTGAGCTTCCTCCTCCAAAGCTTCCTCCGGACGAACCTCCACCTCCGGAAGAAGAAGAGTCGCTCGAGCTTGTGAGCCGTGGAATGGAATATGATTCCGTGGCCGTGTGGCCGCAGAATTTGCATGCACGGTACCGTTCTCCTTTTCCTGAGGAAGATTCCGTTGGCTCCCGAATGGTTTTTTCACCTGTCTTGTAGTATGCCTTCGTCTTGCATGTTGGGCAGGACGCATACTTGGATCTCTTGTTCTGATAGACCAGCGGTGAGTATGCCCCGCAGGATTCACAGAGCCACACATCATAGTCGACGGAATGAAGCCCTTCCTCAAAAACCTGCGCTTTGCTCAGGTACGCATCATCCGCTGCCTCGTCCAGTTTCCGAACAGGTTTCCTGCATGATTCACAATTCCTCGGGTGATTCCGATAGTACCCTATTCGTCGCTTGTACCAGAAATAATGTGGGAGAAAAGGAATTGGGAATAATATTCCCCAGACCAGCCAAGTTCGGCTGTACGTGTCAAAGAAATCAACGACCTTTTTATACTTGCCGTCCTTCAAAAACCGATTCACCGTTTTCGTCATGCGGAATCGCTTGTGGACCAGCGTCAACATAAAGTAGCCGTACAATGCCATCACACATTCCAATACCGGATCAATGAGCGTGCTGGTTTGAAAGAGGGCCAGAATAGCGGCCGGGACCAATCCAAATTCGAGGAACCAGGCAGCCTTCCCGAGGCGCAGTTCGCTGTAAGCGGTTGATACCGGTTTTCTTGAATCGGCAAACGACCTTCGGTTTACAAGAAAAACAATCAGGAGTATGATACTCCCGCCAATCAAGGCCACGGGGAAGAATACACTCCAACCCGATTGGGCACGGGCTTCCGCCTCCCAAATTTCATCGGCATAAGCCGGGTCGGTGAGTACGCGAATGACTCCATCCAAACCGGCCAGCATTGCTTCATCGTTCTTTCCCTCTTTGAACTTCGGGACCATCTGCTCCATTTCAATCCGCTTGCAGATCACATCGGGAAGAATCCCTTCCAGTCCTTGTCCGGTATGGAACCGAACCGTCCGCAGATCCATAACCAGCAGCACAAGAAGTCCATTGTCCTTTTGTCCCGCGCCTATCCCCCAGTGTGTAAACAGGTTCTGAGCGAACGTAAAAATCTCTTCGTCACCAATGGATTGTAGCACGACGACAGCTACCTGGGCGGTTGTCTGAACTTCCAGTTCTTTCAGTTTTCGGTCCAGCTCATCAACGGTTTCCTGCCGGAGAATGCCGTCAGGGTTCGATACATACTTGTTCGACTGGACTTTTACGTTTGGTACAGACTCTACCGTGTATGGTTGCGCCCAAGCCGATGAGCACACTACCAAGCAAAGCCAAATCCGGATCACCATGCTGTTAGTGGTTACTCCGCCCCAGCGGGTGTGAACTTAACCACCTTGCTTGAAATCGGTTTGATGGTTTTGAGATAGGCATAGATAGCAGACAGATCCCCCGATTCCATATGGCCGTACATCGTCCAGGGCATCCAGCTGTTAAATTCTCCCGGCTTGACGGGTTCAGGAACGAACGTTGAATCGGCGTACATCTTGAACCTCCTGACGAAGAGTTCCTCCGTCCAGTTTCCAAGCCCTGTTTCTGCGTCCTGGGTAAGGTTCGATGAACGAACAATGGAGCCGTCTTCAAACGGAAAAGCCCGTCCTCCCGCAAACGAAACTTCTTTGATGATTTGTCCCTTGTCGTTTACCCGTGTGTGGCACTCTACACAACCGGAAGCATTTGTCAAGTACGCCCCGTATGCCAGCACATCGGTCTTCTCCGGCCGCTTGTGCGGATCCGCCGGTTGCGGAATTGTATTGATGATGAAACTCATCGGGAAATCGGGTACCGAGGGTTCCACCTCGTACGTGATGGGCGCGATAGACCGGACATAAGCAATGATACTATAGATATCTTCCGGGTCCATCTTTCCATAGTACAAAAAGGGCATCAGCGGGAACATGGCTTTCCCTTCCTTGTTGACACCTGTCATTATCACACGGTACAATTCCCCGTCCGTATACCGTGCAATCCCTTCGGGTGTGATATTCTTGGAAACAAAAACTCCTGGAAGTCCCAACCCTTGATCAAAACGCTCTCCGCCCTGACCAAGGGTACCGGGAACGACGGGACCGGAGAACAAAGACCAATCACGTTTCGAATGACAATCCATACAGACCGTTACGGAGTTTGCCAAATAACTTCCGCGGGCAATCCGCTCGGCTGTATACTCAATCGAAAGGTCTTCGGCTGCCCCAACATCCGGCAAGGCGGTCTTCACATAGGTAAGCAGAGCAGCTACAGCTATGACTAGCACAATCACGAAGTAGCCTACGTATTTCAGGATCTTCATAACAGGTATTATTTTAGGTTGAGATTTGCGTCAACCGAAGGTAATCCTATTTTTTAACTGAAGCCAGTTCAAGATAACATATTGACCAGCGCGTGCGAAAGAAAAGATAGATGTTTAATTTTGCATCCAAAGCCATCTTCAGGAAATGGCCGGAGCACTAAATCAGTGGTAGTTATTTCGTCACAATTATCTGATCGATGACGGTCCCCTCCATATCAAGTTGTTTCAGGGTCAGTTTCTTCCCATCCGTTTCTATCATGGTAAAGGAGTGAATGTCGGAAATGAGCTTAACTGTGAATGGAACCCAATTTTCCTCTGATTCATGCTTCCAAAGCTCTGGATTTCCGCTGATGGGCTGGTCGTAGAGACCAGCTCCGCCCGCTCCCGTAACAATGTAAATGATCCCGTCAGGAGTGGTGTCCGTAATACCGTCAAATTTATGGTCAAGCGTAAATTTACCATCAACTCTCCCCTCGGCTGAAATAATGTATCGCTCCCCGGTTCGATTGGTTTTCGGTTCAAACTTCAGCGGTACCGTGCGTTGATAGTTATGCACGTGACCAGACAAGACCATGTCAATACCCATGGCTTCCAGCTTGGGCGCCAACAGCCGCATGCGCTGATAATCATAATGTGCAATGCTTGAGTTGAACCCGGGGTGGTGAAACACGACAATGTTCCAGTCTGATCGGTTCAGCCTGACCTCCTCGCGCATCCAGTCAACGAGTGTGAAGTCTACCGGATTGATATAAGCGTTTGCATCCAGCATAAATATCTGGACGTTGCCGTTCTGAAAGGAATAGTTGGCAAGTTTTGGGAATCTTCCTTCTGTTGCTTTCTCGAACGCTTTGACCACTGTCTTATCCCCGGTAGCCTTGATTTCCATTACTGTCCGCGGCGCATTCATCGGAAGATCCGTATAGTAGAAGAATGCGAGGCCGTCCTTGAACTGCCGGAGGTTGGCAGACCGCACATCGTGATTGCCAAGCATCATATAAAAGGGCACCGACTGCATCAGTGGAACACCGCGAGTCTCCGAAGGCTGCGCCGCTGCATAATAAGGGAAAAAACGGGCCCGGTACTCCGTCTCCAGCCCACTTGAGTACACATTGTCGCCGGTGATAAGCACAAACTGAGGTTTCTGGAGGTAAACCTGATAGGCAATAGCTGCCTGTTCCTTGGAACCCACTCCACAATCCCCGAAAACGGAAAATCGCGTTGCCGGCTTTCTTGTTCGCGTATTGAACGTAGCGGTCGAAATTATTTTATCCCCCAACCTCACCCGGTAGGTATATTGTGCATCGAAGTTGAGGCCGGAAAACGTCGCCCTATATAGGATCGATTTCATGATCAGGTCGAGCTCCACAGAAGTCACTTTTGCCGTTACCAATTGCCCAACCCCTTCCAACGTGGGGCCAGCGGCGTATTCAACCGTAAATTCGGCCGGAGTATTATCGGTTTGCCATACCAGCACCTTGTGTTCCCGCGAAAGCGACGGAGCGTCGCCAGGCTGGAGAAAGGGAGTAACCATAACCTGCTGGGCGTGCCCTGGAAAGTAGACCAGGAAGGCAAAAAAATAAACAAGTCGTTTCATTGTGATTGAATCAAACACCACGAGAAGTTGAAAAAAATGATACACTCATGTATATACCCTGATCAAAAATGTTGCCGGGTTAAAGGTTCCCATCGTCCAACCTAAAAAATGGCTATTTCAGGGTCAATTCGTTAATTATGTTTTTTGCGCCGCCCAGTTTGTCGATGCACCAAAGGACATACCGTATATCGACACAAATGGTTCGGTTCAGATCCTTGTCAAAAGCAATCTTATGACTTAGCGCTTCGTAGTTTCCATCAAAGGCCAATCCAATCAACTCCCCTTTTGCGTTGAGTACCGGTGAACCGGAATTCCCTCCGGTGATGTCATTGGTGGTGATGAAATTCACGACCAGGTCATTGGTCCGTGCATCTTTATAGATTCCAAAATCCTTCTTCCTGGCGGCTTCAACCAGCGCCTTTGGCAGGTCGAATTCATAGTCCCCCTGTATATACTTTTCAAGCACACCGGACATGGTGCACACATAACTATAGGACACCGCATCGCGTGGACGGTACGACTTTACGTTGCCATAACTAAGGCGCATAGAAAAGTTCGCATCCGGATACATACGCGGATCGGGTTTCATGGTCATGACGCCTTTCAGGTACAGCCTACCCAAGTCATTGGTTTTGTTAGCGAACGCTGCATACCGCGGATTATACGCGGCATAATTTTTTAGAAAAGCGCTAACGTAGCGATAGGCCGGGTCATTCTGCAAGGTTGCAGAGTCAGGCTTGGCGAGGAACGCATTCCAACGGGCATCATCAAAAATCATAGTCTTTGAGAACACCTCCGCAGCGTATTTTGTATAGGTATTCCTGTCAGCCAGGTCTCCCGAATTTTCACGAAGTCGCACAAAAAAGTCTTTTGGGTGCTGCGACGGGTCTACATCCTGATAGAACATCTGGCAGGTTGAAGCGAGAATTCTTTCGTCCGACCGCTTGTTTCCGTTATCCAGAAACGTTTTGCGGGTTCGCTTCATCGATTCCGTCATTTTCGCAATCTCGGCTTCATCTGGCGCTTTCCGGGTCAATGCACGCTCCAGCCCCTGAAACGAAGCCGCATAGGCCGCCAACGGAGATCCCAGGATGCCTTCGTTCATATATACACGGAGACGCGCATAGGGCCACCATTCATTGTAAGCCTTCTCATACTCTGAAAAGATAGACTGATAGTCGGGTTTTCCCGCAGCCCACTGAGCGAATTTTTCCTCGGCCGCTTTCTTCTGGCCGAACACATCATATTTTAACAACTGCTTCGTCTCGCCGTCAAAAAATTTCCAATAATTGGCAATGCCGGCATACGAGGAGGACAGCTTGAGTTTGACTGCAGGATCTTTTTTCATTTCCTCGAACATCAGTTTCAACCGCACGTCGCGGAGCTTTACCAGATCCGGATTCTCTATCTCTGTCTTCAGTTTGACGCCGTGGGATGTCTCGTATCGATTGGTGCCGCCAGGATATCCGAAAATCATGGAGAAATCTCCGTCAGCCACGCCTTTTGTAGAAACCGGCAAATAATATTTCGGCTTCATCGGAATATTGTCCGCGGCATAAGAAGCGGGTTTCCCGTCCTTGCCGGTATACACTCTAAAAACAGAAAAATCTCCCGTGTGTCGCGGCCATTCCCAGTTGTCTGTATCTCCACCGAATTTGCCAATGCTTTCAGGCGGCGTCCCCACCAGGCGTATGTCGCTATACCGTTCATAAACAAAAAGCAGGAACTGGTTTCCCTTGAAAAACGGAAGTACCCGTGCCTCCTGGCTGGAGACATCAACAGATTTCTTTGAAATCTCATCGGAAATCGTACGAAGCCTGGCGGCACGCTCCGCTCCATTCAACCCCGAGAGCGCATCCTCAACCTGGCGCGTAACATCTTCAATCCGGAGAAGGAACTGGACTGATAAATTGGTTGATATCTCCTTAGACCGTTCCTTTGCCCAAAAGCCGTCACGCAGGTAATTGGCTTCCATCGTGCTGGCAGCTGCAATCGCTCCATAGCCGCAGTGGTGGTTGGTGAAGATCAGACCTTCCGGGCTTACAATCTCACCCGTGCAGCCGCCTCCAAAAATAATGATGGCATCTTTGGTTGACGCTTTGTTAATGCTGTAAAGCTGCTCTTTGGTTAATTTCAGTCCACGTTTGACCATGTCGTTGTAAACCTGATCGCCCAACAAATACAACAGCCACATACCCTCATCGGCGCGGGCGAAGCCAAACAAGAAAACAAAGAGCAGGGTAATGATTCTCTTCTTCATACGATCAGGTTTAAGGGTACCAATTACGCAATTTTTAGTGTCAGCCCCAACACCTATGATTCAACTGGAATTTCGTCATACCTTCATCACGGCGTCCTTGCAGCTAAATCCCACAAATCCCCCGATTCGGGCGTATCCAACTTGTACTAAAATCCGTTAAATAACCATCCAATAAGTAACCCCATGCACGATGAAAGCTTTACTAATTCTCCTCGCAACAACACTCCTTTCTGGACCGCTACTGGCCCAACCCATCAGCGGGC
This sequence comes from Cytophagales bacterium, assembly GCA_034440075.1. Lineage (GTDB taxonomy): Bacteria > Bacteroidota > Bacteroidia > Cytophagales > Cyclobacteriaceae > ELB16-189. The sequence goes on along the minus strand of JAWXBL010000029.1, from coordinate 2,886 downwards.
CCCCAAGCGGCGATAATCAAAAATCCAGCGTCACGCAATGGATCGGGCCCGTGGAAGTGACAATACGCTACAACAGTCCGGATGTTCATGATCCGAGTGGACAGGACCGGACGGGCAAGATTTGGGGAACATCGGTCGCCCACTATGAATACATCGACCAAGGATTTGGCCCGGCAAAGGCAGCACCCTGGCGGGCAGGGGCTAATGAGAACACTACGTTCACCGTCTCCCACGATGTCTTAGTCGAAGGAAAGGAACTGAAGGCTGGAACCTACGGGCTTTTTCTGGCCGTTCAGAAAGAAGGTCCGTGGACGTGGATATTTTCAAAGAACAGCACCAGTTGGGGAAGCTATTTTTATAATCAGGCAGAAGATGCCTTGCGTGTGGATGTAGCCACACAAGACGGACCCTATACCGAGTACCTCACGTTTGGATTCGATGAGCGAAAAGCCAATTCAGCGGTCGCCTACCTTCAATGGGAGAAGAAGAAAATCCCCTTTAGAATCGAGGTTCCAAAAATAAACGAACTCTATCTTTCCCAGATTCGTCAGGAACTACGGTCTTCCCAGGGTTTTGATTACAGGAATTTCTCCAACGCCGCTCAGTTTTGCGTGCGAAACAATACCAACCTGGAGGAGGCCTTGGCTTGGTCAGAGGCAGCCATGGATCCCAACATCGGAGGGGTTGAAGATTTTTCGACGCTGCAAACAAAATCGATGGTACTCAGCGCCATGGGCAAGGCGGCGGAGGCAAATACCGTCATGGACAAAGCCGTCAAGCTTCCCTCCGCGACAGTAACCGCCGTTCATCAGTATGGAAGAACCTTGCTGGCCGCCGGCGAAAAGGAACGCGCCATACAAATCTTCCAACACAATGCGAAGACGCATCCGGAAGAAAAATTTACCCCGAACGTTGGGCTGGCGAGGGCCTATGCTGCCTCCGGCGACAAAAAGAAGGCGGTCAAGTATTGGGATCTGGCGCTTCGGAACCTGCCTGAAAATCAAAAGATCAACAAGGCTTACTACGAAGGAGAGTTGAAAAAAGTAAAGGAGGAAAAATAACCGCGTCAACCCTGATAAAAGCCCTGTGAGTCAAGTTGCAGGGCTTTCTTTTTTTTGTGACTGGATTCGAACGAAGGCCACCGTTTGCGAACACAGTTTGAATTACGTCTACTCCCGTCTGGACCTCGCTTCAACAAGACTGCCTTGTTTGCGATGGCTGATTCTACGATCTGACCTGGAAGATTTCCGGCGTGAGCCCCGCAGAAACACTCAAGTCAGAGTAGTCAGTTCCCCCCGCTCTTGCGGGCTTTATAACCCTCCTGCACCAGGTATTGCAAGATTTTTTCCCTGCAATCGCCTTGAATGAGGATTTCGAGTTCCTTGACTGATCCGCCCGTGCCGCAGCGCGTCTTCAGCGTCTTGCAAAGCGCTTCCCGATCTTTTGCTGATCCGACAAATCCGGAAACGATGGTCACCTGCTTGCCTGCCCTGCCGCTGCGGTCGATTAGAATACGAAGTTGCTGCTTGCCGGGCTCCAGTGTTTCTTCCTCTCCTTCCGATGCACCACTGTAGGCAAATGAAGCATCGGTGGAGTATACGACGCCATCCCGTTTTTTCCAGTCATTCTTTTTCATCTGAAACGCAATTCTTCTGATGGTTACAATATGGAGAAATACAAAAACACTGCATTAAAGGCCAGCAAGATACAAATGCCGATAAGGATATTGAAGCGTAATTCAATTCCTTGCTTTACGAGCAGGCCGACAACGGATACCAGTAGAAGAACGAGCGGGATAATCATCAGGTTCTGATAAATGGTGGAGAGGCTCTTAATAGTGTACCGGTCCCCCGGGGCCTCCACGCGTACCAGGATATTAAACATTTTGGAAGAAAGCACTTCAATCTGTGCGCCTACCGGAAAGAACCGAACCCCATCGTGATCTACCGGAAACTGGTTTCCCTTGCTGGTCACCAATACATCAGGAATGCTGTTAAGTTCCCACGATAACTTTTGGTTTCCCACGGGAAGAATAATCTCCTCGCTAACACGAAAAGGGAGAATATAATCAAAGGTCAGCACCGCGCACCATGCAATGCCCACAAACGAAGCAGTGCGCAGATACTTTAGCAGGTGCAGCATCATTAGCAGTTTCTCCGAAGGTCCTTTCTTCGGCTGCCGATAGCCTGCTTGCCGTCGCCGGTAGGCCGGATCGCGGTAGGCTCCTGTTCGCGGAGCTGCCGAGATAAGTTGCTCCAGTAGTGACAGATCGTAGCGTTGCCGACTGAAAGGATCTGCAAGCACTTCATGTGCTTCGTTTATTTCCTGAAATAGCGTGGCGGCCTCCGGAGACCTGTTCTTGTCTGGGTGAAACAAGATGGCAAGTCGGCGGTAAGCCCTCTTGATCTCGTCCGGACCTGCCTGGCGACTGACGCGCAGTATCTGGTAGTAGTTCTTCAACGGGTCAAAGATAGATTGAAAAGGCAGGAATGAAAAAAGTCGCACCATCCCGGACAGCGCGACCAACTATCTGAATGACTAAGCTCCTATCGCTTCACAACGAAGGTGAGCACCGGGCGTGTGGAATGGCTGGCAACATCTTCTGCCACGCTTCCCGCAATCACGTGCGCAAAACCCGACCTGCCATGCGTGGCCATCCCAATCAAATCCGCGTTGATCATATCGGCAAAACGGATGACGCCCTCTTCCACCGACAGGTCATTGAATATGTTCAGCGTATAATTTTTCAGCTGGAGTTTCTTGGCGAATTTTTCCATATACCCCTTTACTATATAGTCCCGCTGGAAGTCGCCGGGTGTATTGATCCTGACAATGTGGATCGTTGAACCGTATATTTCCTGGGTTCGCTTGAGAATTTTAGCGAAT
>JAWXBL010000028.1:0-4709 GCA_034440075.1 Cytophagales bacterium | reverse complement strand
TGTCATCCCTGCATTATGTTGCTTCAGGCGCTTCTGTAAATCTTCACAATGACCTTTGTACACAAACTTCTTGCCTAAACTTCCTAGTACATAAGCAAAATACATATGTGGCCCCGGCAGGAATCGAACCTGCATCTTCAGAATCGGAATCTGAAATTCTATCCATTGAAATACGGAGCCAGAAACCCCTTTCCTCTGAAAGGGAAGCGCAAAAATACATAAAACCGGATCATTCAGACGGCCGGTTTGCTATTTCTTCACAGCCACGGCCTCGATCTCCAGCAGGTAGTCGGGACTGGCCAGCGCCTGCACACCCAGCAGCGTGCTCGCCGGCGGATTTTTGCCCGTCAGGTATCCTTGCCGCACCGACCGGATAATTCCCCCCTGCACGGGTTGGTAATTCACCACAAAGGTGGTCAGTTTTACCACATCGTCGAACGATGCGCCCGCAGCCTTCAGGCATACAGACAGGTTTTCAAAAACCTGCTTCACCTGTGCTTCGAAATCGCCCTTGCCTACTACCTCCCCTTTCTCGTTGTTGGACACTTGCCCGGAAATGTAAATGGTGTTGCCGGCTACCACCACGTGCGTGTAGCTGGTGGGTTTGTTCAGGCCCTCCGGGCTGATGAATTGGGTTTGCGCTTTCCCGGAGTTGAAAAAACAAACTCCGAGAATGCAGAGAATGAGATGCTTCATAGGATTGTGATTTATGGAGGGTTGCCTTTGCTTTATTTCAGCTGATCCACCAGGTTGACGGGAATGATGTTGACGTTGAACTTCCTTACAATCAACTGCATGATGGGATCATTTTTTATCTTTTGCATGATCCGGCTCGTCTGTGCCTGATCATACCCCATCACCATCTGGTCGGTGAGGGCCAGGTGCTTCACCGCATAGAAAAAACCCGCAATGACATACGGCCCAAAAGGTGTATTCGGGATATCAAACGAACTGCCGGTCATGTTGAAGACGGTGTTCGGCATATACTGACCTGTATTCTTTATACCCTTCGACTGGAGGTAGAACTGTGCAGCATGGTGCCGCGACGACTGCCGTGGATCGGTCATGCAGAGCAATCCTGCAAGCGGTTTTTGTTTCTCTGATTGATTAATTAATAAATCCTGTTTCGTCCGCTCGTTTTCAGAATGTTCACGGACGTACTGCTGCACCCCATCCCAAAACGGCACGGCCGGGTCCCCGTCGTCCACGCGAATCAGGGAATGAATGGAGTAATCCTGAATGCCGCACGTGATCTTCAGGTCCAACACCTTGAGCTCTGAATCGTTGTCAATGGCTTTTTCCAGCAACGTGCGTTGATGGCGCGGGTGCGTGCGCAACAGGTCGATGCTGAATATCCAGTCGCCGGCCAGGTAGCCGTCGTAGGCATAGTGATTCTTCAGCAGCAGTTTGATAAGTGTGTCGTTGGTAATTTTTATTTTTTTGCCATCCACCTCCATAACCGGCTTTTCCTCGACGATCATTTGCTCTATCTCCACCCCCACGGATGATGCGTGCAACATCCCGCAATTGAGTGGGGATCCTGGAACGATGTGCAGATCGTGTACATGGCTGATGTAGTCATCGTTGGAGTCTTCCGTAAGGTGGGCATGCGTCTGGATGTGGACGAAATACCGGATGGGGACCTGGCCGGTGTCGCTGCGCTCGGCCTGCTCTACTGTCCGCTTGATGTCCATCACCACGTCGGGGGTCACAAATGAGCCGGCGGCCCGGATGACATGATATTCAATTTCAATCCCTTTTTTGAGGTACAAATCGCTCACCGTCTGTACGGCGTCGAGCTGCACCTGGCTGAGATCCCGGGCGTCGGCACAGCCAATCAGTATGTGAACCTGCTTTTCAGTTGTCATAGGCTTAAATATAGGCATCCCTTTGATAATGATAATAAACCTCGCGATGCCTGATTCGGGTATTCCCAAAAGTCAGTAGCTTTGAGTAAGGTGCTTCCCACTACGGAACCCCTTGGAAATTTGAACCTCAGGTCGCCTAACAAATAAAAAAATATCCTATGAAAGCACACGCAATTATCTTTTTCAGCCTGTTGCTTCTCAGCAACTGCGCGACCAAAAAAACCGAAACAACGTCGTCTGCTGATTCCCTTCAGGTCGACAGCATGATGACCCTGACGCCTCCCCCGGCCCTTCTCGCCTCGAGCCCCCTCGACGGGTTCTCACTTGACAATAAACTCACCTTCACCGATTCGGTCAACTACTTTTTATTCTCCAGTCAGGAGGAACTAAATCAGAAATTCGGGAAGAAAAAAGGTGCCTTTGCACCGGATTTTCTCATCAACTACGTCGTAGCGATAGCTTGCAAGCCCACCACCAGCCTCACCACCATCGTGATGGACAAAGTACAGACCGGACCCGAATGTATCGATGTGTACCTGACTATCCTGCGGGGAGAAAAACAGAAATTTGTCACGAAGCCGGCACAGGTCTTTGCCATAGAAAAGCGGGACGGAGTTGAAACCATGCACTTCTATGTGAATGGAAAGCTGGACAAGGACATTGCGCTGGCAATAAACTGAGAAAAAATTCCCGATAGAATGGGGTTCTTGTTTTCAATTAGCCAACCACCCGTTCATGTCCTGGTTGAATCGCTCCTTCATCTGCTCAAAGTAGATACCAGTACCCGGACCGGTGAACCCGGTATGGATGGCCTTTACCTTACCATCCTTGCCAATGAATATGGTGGTGGGGAAGCCAATAACCTGGTTCAGTGCGGGTAAAGTCTCCGAGGCTTTCTTATTATCATTCACCCCAGCGATGAGCACCTCGTAAGGAATAGCCAGTTTATCTATCATCTTTTTAACGCGCCCACTCGCATAATCAAAATCCGCTTTCTGCTCATAGGCCAGACCAATGATTTCAACACCACGATCTTTATTCCTGTTGTACCACTCGACCAGGAATTTTGTCTCATCCATGCAGTTGGGGCACCAACTGCCAAGAATCTGCACGATAACAACCTTGTTCTTAAAGCGCACATCGGATGAACGGACCGTGTCCCCATCGATGTTGGGGAAAGCGAAGTCCAGCCTGTCATACCCGGGCTTGAGGAACGTGAGCGTTTCTGAAGCGGGCGGCTTTGCCTGATCATTGCGTATGCCCTCCCATCTCCGGTTTCGTGAGCGGCCAAGCCATTGCGTACCCTGCAGGGTGCCCTGTCCGGTCTTTACCGCGTTGAACAAATACAGGTGATTGCCGTCGAACGTGCTCAACCACAGCGTGTCTCTTACGACATTCCCTTCAAGATACCGGTAGTCACCCGTAGGCGTTAGGAAAGTGCCCGTGGCACGATTCCCCTTTTGTCCAATCACGCCCATGGCACGGACTGTATTTTTTTCATTAAAAAAGTCAACGTCATACGTGCCGGAAAAATCCGGGGCAGAGGCCGTGGTGTCGGATTTGACAAACCGGTATGACTGGCCCGCACGCGCAAGAAACGGAAGCCGATATCCGTCCGCATAATTGATCACAAACTCCCCGACGAGGCTATCTCCGCGAATCACCGCCTTGAAGGCCGCGTCAAAACTATGGAGCACCATGGTGACGGAATCTCCGTTGATTGTAATCTCATCCAGAATCAAGCGCTCGTCTCCATTGTAAAGCCGTGTGGTGTAATTCCCAGCTGCCGCTCGTTCCACCCGAAAGTTGAAGGGGAGCTCTTTTCCCTGGATCAGAACCACACCGCGCCAGATACCGCTTTTCAATTCTGCGGGAGGCGCTGAACAGCTTAATACCAATGAAAGAGACGCGAGATAGAAGAATTGTTTCATGATGTTTGATTCGTGAAGTGAGGCAAAGATAAGTACTACAAAAGGTTTTCCGCAGCGCTCGCCCAGCGACATCCCGCGTAAAAGCCTCTCCGTAGCCAATTTCGACTCAATTCACTTTCCCGGGAGCATTCTTATTTCCAGCTTTGTCAGCATGAAGAATCACATCCTCTTTTTCTGCGGGCTCCTCCTCGCTCCACCCGCACCGGCCCAGACCCGCGATGAGGTATTGGCCGCCGCCCGCGACATCATCACCCACACCACAACCTGCGCGCTCATCACGCAGGACTCACAAGGAATCTCCCGTGTGCGCACCATGGATCCCTTTGCGCCCGAGGCAGATTTTACCGTCTGGCTCGCCACCAATCCGAAGAGCCGGAAGGTAGAAGAGCTGCGCAAGAACCCGCGCGTTACGTTGTACTACAGCGACAAGCAAGACCAGGGATACGTCACCATCCACGGAACGGCCCGGCTGGTCAACGATCAACGCGAAAAAGATCGGCGGTGGAAAGAATCCTGGAAGGAATTCTATCCGAACCGCAGCGACGCCTACTTGCTCATCGAAGTTACGCCGGACAGGCTGGAGGTGATCAACTACCGGATGGGCATCAACGGTAAAAAGGAAACGTGGGAGCCGGCGGCGGTGGTGTTTGAAAGAAGGAGGTAGATCCTACTGGGGCACCAAAGCGAAGCCCGTGTTGGTGTTCTTCACCAACACGACTCCACTGCTTGAGTCTGCACCAATCCCATAAATCCTAAAATGACATTCTCTTAATCGAGATTTTCAGCCGCTCCATAATCCACAACTGGGTGCTTGTTGGTGAAGAACACCAACCTTTAGACTTGCACTCAGGTAATCAGGCGGTCAAACAATTTAGCGATTTGATGACTTTTTTATTTCGTTTAGAATGTT
>JAWXBL010000027.1:0-105543 GCA_034440075.1 Cytophagales bacterium | reverse complement strand
TTAATTTTTAACCCAAAACACACGTTTATGAAACAAAACAATGTTTACAAAAAAGGAGCGCTTCTGATCCTGATTGCATGCTTTGCGGTCACTGGTGCCTTTGCTCAGTTTTCGATAGGCGCCAACCTCGGCTTGCCTATGGGAACATTTGGTGATTTCCAAGGAATAGGCTTTGGGGGTTCACTCCGTTATGACAAGGCCATCAACGACAACCTCAGCTGGGGTGTTACAGGCGGCTTCCTTTCTTTTGGTGGAAAGAGTATAGGAACCTTCTCGGGGGCAAGCATGACAATGATCCCCGTTGGTGGAGGTATCAAATACTATTTTACTGAGAGCAATAATGGGATGTACGGTGGTCTTGACCTGACGATGAATTTTATTTCTCAGACAATTCCAAGTGTAGTAATTCCTGGCTTCGGTACAGTGGGCGGGGGCTCGGTTTCAACTTCTGAATTTGGTATCGGTCCCGGTATCGGATACCGCGCCGGTTCCTTTGATGTCTCAGCTCGCTATAACATCATTAGCAACTTTAGCTTTGTGGGTCTGCGCGTTGCCTATGTGCTAGGCGGCAACAACTAGTTAGCTAGAGCATTTCAAAAAAAAGTAACTGCCGAGGCAGTTACTTTTTTTTGTGCCTACTGGCAGCGTGCTTTCCCCAGGCACCTCCACCCGGTGTTTTGATGATCAGCCGATCGCCTGGCAAGACTGTCGCGCTCCCCATCCCCTTCAGTATCTCCATCGATCCGTTTTTTCTGATAATAACTTGTTCACCGGTTTTCCCGGGGCCCCCTCCGTTCATTCCGTATGGCTTTTCGATTCGGTGTTGGGAAAGCAGGTTGATCTCCAGCGCGTCTTTAAAAATAATTTCGCGAATTACTCCGTCGCCGCCATCCCATTTCCCCTTGCCGCCGGAATTTTTACGGATCGCAAACTGCTCAAGTCGTACTGGGTATCTGAATTCGAATATCTCGGGGTCGGTTATCCGCGTATTGGTCATGTGTTGATGTACGGCATCGGTACCGTGGAAGCCGGCTCCGGCGCCGGTGCCGCCGCAGATCGTTTCGTAATAGCCGAAACGCTCATTGCCAAAAAGAAAATTATTCATCGTTCCCTGGCTGCAGGCGGCAAGGCCAAATGCTTTTAGCAGGGTATCGGTAAGCCGCTGGCTTACTTCGGTATTGCCCCCCACCACGGCGGGCAGCGGGCTTTTTGAAAAGTCAGGGTTGAGCAGCCCGTGCGGCAACGTGAGGGTAATGGGCTCCATAAGTCCTTCGTTCATGGGCAAGGGTTGATCGACAAGCAGGCGTAGGGCGTAAAGGACAGTACTTTGTACAATGGCCGGGGTGGCATTCAGGTTTCCACCGTGTGTTCGTGCCGATCCGGCGAAATCAATATGAAGCCGGTCATTTTTTCTGGTTACATGGATCTTTAACACCGAGCCGTCATCGAGATACTCCACAGCCCTGAACGTTTTCTTGCGGAGCGTGCTGATCTTTGTCCGCAACATGCTACCCGCATATTTCCGCAAGGCCTTCATGTGAATCAAGACTTCCTTCGTGCCATACGCCTCGCAAAGAGCCTGAAGCCCTTTGTCTCCCAATGTCACAGCGGCGAGCGCTCCATTCAGGTCAGCCAGGTTTTCATCGAGGGCACGGGAAGGAAATTTTGACTGGGAAAGCAGTTCGCGAATCTTCTCCCACTGAGGCTTTCCTTTTCGCACCAGGTAGGTAGGCGCGATGATAACACCCTCCTCGTCCAGTGCCTTGGCATCGGCCGGCATGGAGCCGGGCTTGGTTCCACCGATCTCAGCATGGTGGGCGCGGTTGGCCACGAATCCAATCAACTTCTTTTTGTAAAACACCGGCTTGATCAGTGTGACATCGGGGAGATGAGAACCTCCGTAAGCAGGATGGTTGGTGATGATGACGTCACCCTCCTGCATGGCAATTACCTTGCTGACTTCCCGCACGCACACACCCATGCTACCAAGGTGGACCGGAATGTGGGGAGCATTGACAACCAGGAAGCCGTCTGCATCAAGTACGGCACAGGAAAAGTCAAGCCGCTCTTTGACGTTCACTGAAAACGATGTCCGCTGAAGAAGCGCTCCCATTTCCTGGGCCAATGCTGTAAACCTGTTGGTGAAAAGTTCCAACGCCGCTTCCTGGGAAAAGCGCCGGGCAGTTGTCTTTTGATGCTGCTCCAGGTGCGCGTTGCCGTTCTTGTCCAGGTGCCAGGACCAGTTGGGTTCTACAAATGTTGTCGAATTGCTACTGATCACTAGTGCGGGTCCGGAAATCCGGGCACCGGCCTTCAACGACTCCCAGATGTAGACAGGTGTTGTTTTGTTCCTGCCCCCGGAAATTGTCTGTGTAGTTTTTTCTGGCGATGGAAGATAAGATGGGGCAGATACGTTGGATCGACCTCCGCGCTGCGCCTGTACGGAGGCAATGACGCGCACCGACTCGACTTCGAGTTCGCGGTCGGTCCAATGCCCGAAGATGCTTTTATACTTCCGCTTAAAGAGTGCCTGAATATTGTCACCAGCCTTGTACGGAATTTCAATAGAGGTGTCCTGGCCCGAAAACCGAAGAAAGAGGAGGGACGTCTTCCATTGAATAGCCCCCGCGTCATGACCATCTTTTTTCAGGGAGGCAGCAGCTTCGCCATACAACCCTTTCAGCGTCCCGGCCAGGCTCGGCTCAAATGTTTTCCAGCGCTGAAGAATCAGTTTTTCTTCAAACCTTTCGATCGCTGCATGCCCTATTCCGTAGGCGCTGAGTAGTCCGGCGTCATACGGTATCATCACCCGCCGCATCCCGAGTATGGATGCCAGTGAACAAGCATGCTGTCCGCCGGCTCCTCCAAAACACAGCAACGTAAAATCTTGCGGGTCATGTCCTTGCCGGATGGAAATTTTCCTGATTGCCTCCGCCATTTTTTCGTTCGCAATCTGAACCAGCGACTCCAGGACTTCATGGACTTTGTTGTGCGTTTGGGACAGTGGTTGCAGCTTTTGCATCAGACCGTTGAGGACCCTCATCGATGCTGCCGGCTGAATGGGAATGGCAAAATGGTCTGGGTGGATGCGGCCCAACAGAAGATTCACGTCGGTCATGGTAAGCGGGCCGCCGGCTCCGTAGCAGGCTGGCCCAGGGAATGCACCGGCGCTATGGGGACCCACCGTCAGCCGATGCCCATCGTAGTCGCATATCGAACCACCACCGGCGGCAATGGTTTCGATGGCGAGTGAAGGCGAAAGGATGCTGAAGTCGCCTACCTGCGACTGAAAGCGGTAGTCGAACCCATCGTTGTACATGGAAACATCCGTGCTCGTGCCACCCATGTCGAAAGCCAAAATGTGCTTTACACCCGACCTGCCCGCCTGATGCGCCGCACCGACGACACCACCTGCTGGCCCGCTGAGCAGGCTGTCTTTCGGAAAAAAAGAATCTGACCGCACCAGGCTCCCACCGCTGCTCATAATGGAAAGCTTGGCACCGGACAGACCCTTATGGATGCCCGCGACATAGGATTGAATGATCGGATCCAGGTAGGCATTCGCGACCGTGGTTTCAGCGCGCGGAAGAATCTTTATCTGACTTGAAAGTTCATGTGAGCAGGAAACAAATTGAAACCCATGTGACTTCAACGCCTTGGCGAGCAACTGCTCGTGCGCTGGATTCTTGTAGCTGTTAATGAACGCGAGAGCAACCGACTGAATCTTTTTCTTCCGAAGCAGGGACACAAGGTCATCTACATCTTCCGGGGCAAGCGGATGTTCGATGGCGCCATCCGACCCGATTCGCTCGTTCATTTCGAGGACCATTTCATAAAGCGGCTCCGGCTTTACTATGTGGAGCGCGAAGAGGTCGGGCCGCTGCTGATTTCCGATGCGTAACAGATCGCCGAACCCTTTGGTCACCACGAAGGCAGTGCGAGCGCCCTTTCGTTCGAGGATGGCGTTGGTCCCGCGCGTGGAGCCAAGTTTTACTTCCATGGATGGAAATTTTCCACCAAGCGGTGTTTGCGTAATCAGCCGGGCAGCCAACACCGGCACCTCCTCGTCTGACGTAATCTCTATAAATCGATTTTGGTAGCGGGCAGCCATCGGCTTTGCCAGGGAAATAATTCCGGTTGCCAGATCGATGGCCTGAACAGGACAATCTACGTTGGTGCCGATTACCCGAAGGCGGAATCCGGCGAAAATGTCCTGGGAGACAGGCCAGGGAATATCTACCGTAATGGTGTTTGAGTTCAGGTGTTTTATAATCCTGCCGCGAAGCACGCTGTTGCTGAGAACCTTGAGCCGATGCATCCGACCGGTAGGAGAAATGCTGATACAATCGGTGAAGGTGCCTCCTGTATCCATCCAGAGTTGCCAGGGCGGATTTCGCGAAGAATTCATATGGGAATTTTTTCCAGGCTGCCCATTCAGGGCTGAGGCATCGAGAGAATGATGGTCTTGCGGGCCATGCGGATGCCGATGGCGTGTTTAAACTGTTGTGAACCGTCCGGGTGGAGGCTGAACACGGGGCGTGTAAACAGGACCGAGTCCTCGCCGATGTTTTGAAGGTTATCACCGGCCGTACCTGCATCGGTCCCGGCCAGATAGGCCTCAATGAGTTTCTTTTCGATTTCCCGAAGGGCAACATCGTCTGGCGTCAGCGAGAAGATCCTCACGTTTCGGGCAGCGGCAAGGGAGTCAATCTGCTTTTTCTTTGTCAGATACTTGTCCACCTTTTCAATATCCCGAATGACAGAAGCAGCAAAAGCGGTAGCCGCTTCCTGAAACTCGGCATCTGTAACACGGCGAATGTTCTGGGTGGCCATGCCGTCATGCAGTCTTTCGCGCTCCTCCTTCGTTAGCTTGCCGCCGCAACCGATGCAGAGAAAGAGGGTAAGCCAGACTAATTTTCTCATGACGAATAATTGAAGCTGCAAATTTAACCGCAAAACACAAGACTATATACTCCCTGCTAATTTTCTAACTTTGCCCGCGTTTCCCTCCCTATGATTGAAAAACTGACAGAAATCAACCACCGCTTCGAAGAAGTCGGGCTCTTGCTCGGGCAGCCGGAGGTTGTTAAAGATATGAAAAAGTTCACCCAGCTCAGTAAGGAATACAGGGACCTGGAGAAAGTGGTTGTCAAGTATCGTGTGTACCGCAAGATTCTGGACGGGCAGGAGCACGCGCGCGAAGTGCTTGCAAAAGCGAAGGACGCGGAGCTTCGCGAGTTGGCGAAGATGGAGCTGGAAGAGTTGGAACCGCGCCGGGAGCAGGTGGAAGGGGAGATCAAGGAATTGCTGATGCCAAAGGATCCCAATGATGACCGCAATTGCATCGTGGAAATCCGGGCAGGAACCGGGGGCGACGAGGCCGCCATTTTTGCTGGTGACCTGTGGAGGATGTATCAGAGGTTTTGCGAGCGCCGCAATCTGAAAATGACAGTCATGGATGTGACCGAAGGTTCTGCCGGCGGATATAAAGAAGTCATCAGCCTGGTGGAGGGCGACAGTGCCTATGGGATTTTCAAGTATGAGTCCGGAGTTCATCGGGTGCAGCGCGTTCCGGAAACCGAGCAGCAGGGAAGAGTCCACACATCGGCGGCTTCGGTGGTGGTGCTGCCGGAAGCAGAAGAGGTAGATGTCACCATCAACCCGGCTGACCTGGAGTACCAGACGTCCCGAAGCGGAGGAGCCGGAGGACAGAATGTAAACAAGGTGGAAACGAAAGTGCAGCTCACGCATAAACCTACCGGCATTGTGATTACGTGCCAGGTGGAGAGGTCCCAGCATGCCAACCGGGAGCGGGCGCTTCACATGCTGCGTGCAAAGCTGTACGAGCGAGAGGTAGAGCGGGTGAATGCGGAGACTGGGGCCTCGCGTCGGTCACAGGTACGAAGCGGAGACCGGTCAGAAAAGATCAGAACGTACAATTATCCGCAAAGCAGGGTTAGTGATCACCGCATCGGGTTTACCAAGCATAACCTGCCGGCCATTATGAATGGGGAGATTGATGACTTTATTGAGCAATTAAAGATTGCCGAAAGCGCCGAAAAAATGCTGGAAGGAAAATAACTGAACAGCCGCCTGGCTATTTGTCTTCTTCCTCATTCGCTTTCCGCTCCTGTTCATCCAGTATTTTTTGAATGAGCTCCTGCTGTTTTTCGTTAAGAGTATTATCCAGCTTTGCCTGCTTTTTCATGAAGCTGAACATGGCGTTTTTCTTTATTTCGTACACCATGAACACCGTGTACCGGTTTTCCTTCTGATTGTAGTATTTCTGTTCCCCGATTTTCCGCAGGTCGGCAAGGTCCGTACTCATTACCTGGCGGGCCAGGCTTTGAAATTTTTCTGCAACATCGGCACCGCGTTCATTTTCCGTCTGACCCAGGTAGTTGTCAGCCACCTGTTTCATCGTTGTATTTACCTGCCCGGCAAGCATGGTCTTGGCCTCCATGTCTGCTTTGCTACGAGCGATGTTTTCAGAGCTACTTTCTCCTTTGCCTGAAGCCCTGAAAAAACGGTTCGTTGATTTGTACGCGTTACCGCTGAAGGGCTCTTTCACCTTGGTTCCATAAGGGCTTGAAGCGCATCCGGCCATAAAAAGGGCGGCAGCCATCCATAACATGATTCTTTTCATAAATAGGGTATTGATCGTTTCAAAAGTACTAAAACTGTGCCAAAGGCTGGGAGGCCTGTCTTGCTGCATACACGCATATTTCCCAGCGGAATGCCCATTTCCACGCCAACGTGTACTGATGAATGTTGCTGCGGGCAAGGAGGCCTTCTACTTCTCTCCGGGTGAAAGCCCTGCGGACGGACAGCGGGGCATCGTACTTCACCATGGAGGATCGTGAAAAGAACCGGGTCAAGAGTCGGATGGCGTGATAGGCGAGCCAGTGGCGATGCAGGTCGTTAATGATGAATCCAAGCCGGGCTTGTTTCCGTATAACCCCCAGCAGCTGCACGAGGGCTTCATCGGTGAAATGATGGAAGAACAGTGTTCCGATGATCACGTCGAACTCCATGCACTGATAGTCGGCTCCAAAAACATCGAGCGCTTGAAATTTTATCTCTGGATATGCTGCGCACTTTCTTCGGGCTATTTCAATGATGTGAGGGTTCGCGTCGATGCCTGTCAGCTGCATGGGTATACGCGATCGTCGGCCATGCGCAGCGATCCGCATAAGTATGTCACCGCTTCCGCAACCGAGGTCGGCAATGCGAATGGGTGCGTCCTCCCTTTTCAGACCATCCGCGAATAGTTTCCTCACCGCACGAAGCGTGATTCGGTTGCCGCCGAGCCATCGGTTGATGAACTCGAGCTCTCTCAGGGTTTGCTCTACCACTTCTCCGGAACATCCCAGGTCGTCCATGATTTCAAGATCGGTTGCCCGCCGTGAGAAATCCGGTTCGTGTTTCATCCGACAACGTTGATTCGAAGCAAACAACTTTCCATCGTCAGCCCCGGGCCAAAGGCAAAACTCAGAATGCGTTTCCCGTGGTCTTCTCCCCGCAGGGTGTTCATGATTTCCCGCAAGACGAACAGGACAGTCGGTGACGACATATTGCCATATTTGCGCAACACGTCATAGGCATATTGATTTTGATCCTTCGATAGACCGAGCTCACTCTCTATCGTCTCAATAATTTTACGTCCACCCGGATGGATGGCGTAGTAGGCAATATCTGCCTGACCGGGATCCATCTTTGAGAGAAGCGTGCGGGTAAGACTTTTTATTCCACTCCCAATTATTTCCGGCACATAGGATGATAGCCGCATTTCAAACCCCAGATCGCCCACCGTCCAGGTCATATCGTGCTCCCCTTCGGTGGCGAGTTCGCAGTGAAAGTCTTCGAGCTCAAGGTTCAATCCCTCGCGGCGTGTGCCCTCCACCAACACCGCCGAGGCACCGTCGCCAAACAATGCATTGGCAAGCAGGTTATCCTCCGTATTTTCTTTTTGAAAATGAATACTGCAAAGTTCTGTACACACGATGAGCGCCTTGGATTCCGGGTTTAGGCGACAGGCAGCGGCAGCTATTTTCAGGGCGTTGAATGCTGCATAGCAGCCCATAAAGTTGATGGATGTCCGTTCTACCGACGACCTCAGCCCGAGGGCTTTTACCAGGTCGATGTCCAGGCCTGGGGCGTACATGCCCGTACAACTGACGACGACCAAATGGGTAATTGCGTCTTTGCGCAGCGTGGGAACGGCGCCAAGACACCGGGTTGCCGCGTCAAGGCTTAGGGAAAGGGCGTGACGGCGGTACAGTTCCAGCCGCCGGCGGGTCGAGGGAAAAGGCTCCAGCCCCTCCGAGTTTTCGAAGAAATTGAAATGCGAGGTGCGGCCGTAGTCTTCCAGTACAGAATACCGGGTTTCAATTCCGCTGGCCCGGAACAGAACGCGCAACTTTCGCGCATCATCCTCGCCCAACTGCATGGCACGGGTCATAAATTCTGCAATCGCCCCCTGCCGCAATTCGTGCGGTGGGTTTGCTGTGCCGATGGAAGTAATAAAACTCATGTACTCAATAATAGTTGAAAAAGATTTATCTTGATCACTGTAGCCTATGTTTTCACGATCCACGCTCTTACACCTCCGGATTCCCTTTTCGTATTTCCTGCTTCCGGTATTTCTGTTTGCTGTTGCGATCTCCCCGAATCTCATTCAGGATCGTCTCCTGTGGGTTCTGATCATATTACACGTGTTCCTTTACCCGGCGAGCAACGGGTACAACAGCTATTTTGATAAAGATGAGAAGAGCATTGGAGGACTGAAAAACCCGCCTCCCGTGTCCGGCGGCTTGTACTGGATCTCCCTGATCCTGGATGCAGTCGCTGTTGTCATGGGTGCCATCAAGCTTTCTTTTTTATTTTCCGCGATGGTGCTCCTCTACGGCCTCGTGTCGAAAGCGTATAGTCATCCGATCGTACGGCTGAAGAAATATCCGGTTGCCGGCTGGCTGGTCACCGGAGTGTTCCAGGGATTTTTCACGTTTATGATGTGTTATGTTGGCATCAACAACTTCTACGTCGGAAGCATGTTTCAGACAGAAGCGTTGGTTCCCGCCATACTTACAAGCTTTATGCTATGGGCAAATTATCCGATGACGCAGGTTTACCAACATGAAGAAGATGCGCGTCATGGCGACATGACCATGAGCCGGATGCTGGGTATCCGGGGAACGTTTGTTTTTTCCGGCCTTTTTTTCGGGATCACCACGCTTGGATTCATTTGGTATTTCGTGCACTTCTATCATTTCAGACAGGCGGGTGCATTCCTGCTTGCGCTGAGTCCGGTGGTTCTGTACTTCGGATACTGGTTTTGGCGCGTGATGCAGGACGGACGAAACGCTGATCACACGCATGCAATGCGGCTGAATCTGATTTCAGCGACGTGTCTAAACGCTTTTTTCGTCTGGTTGCTCTTTGATACGGGAAATCTCGGGCAGTATCTCTTTTAAAACGTTACTTCATCGAAGCACCGACACGCTCGAGGAGCGCCTTTGTCGCCTTTATTCCTTCAGCTTCTGTGAGTTTGTCTCCTTCGTATTCAATTCCAATATACCCGGTGTACCCGGCCTCCCTTACAATGGGAAGCATTCGCTCATAATTCGTTTCCTTACAATTTCCATTTTCATCAAAGTCGATGGATTTGGCGCTGACCCCTTTCGCAAAGGGCATCATTTCACGTACACCCTGGTATCGATCATACCACGCATTGTTGCCGAACGAGAAGTTGCCAAAGTCGGGGAGTGTCCCGCAGTTTGGCATCCCTACCGAACGGATCACACCTGAAATCCATTGACCATCCGATGAGTATCCCCCATGGTTCTCCACGATTACATGAATGCCGGCCGGCTTCGCGAACTCACTCAGCTTGCGCAATCCGTCTACACCTGTCTTTGCCACCTCCTCCGGGGAACCCACGCCGTGGCAATTCACGCGGATGGAATGGCATCCAAGGAAAGCCGCTGCCTCCACCCATTGGTGATGATTCTCAACCGCCTTTTGACGCAGGGAAGAGTTCGTATCCGCCAGATATCCTTCCCCATCGCACATGATTAAAAGACTGGTGACCCCGTGGTCGCTGCAGCGCTTTTTCAAATCGCTCAGGTATGTTGTGTTCTTAGCCTTGTCCTTAAAAAAGACGTTCACGTATTCAACCGCTTCGATGCCGAATTCCTCTTTCGCCATGGCAGGAAAATCGAGGTTGTCCAGCTGCCCAGAGCGCAATGTCCGGTGCAGGGACCATTCCGCCAGGGAAATGCGGAAGAAAAGAGGAGCGTTCCTACGGACAGAAGAATGTGCTTCGTGTGTCATAATGGTCGTGAGTGCCCCGCTGGCAGTCATCAGGCCGAGGTTGCGAATAAATTGGCTTCGTCTCATCGTTCTATTTCCCTGAAAGTAGACTCAAAATGGTTGTCCATGTGTTTTATCGAGTAGAAAATTTGCCAGCGGCCTGGCGCCTCGGGCCAGGTTTACCGCCAGATTCGACATCCAGGGGTCCCCAAAGAGTCGCTGTATTTGACGCCCGCTCCACAACCTGGCCGAGAAGTGTCTCTTCCAGGCTTCTGCATACGCTGATTCCATCTCCTGCCTCGTGTAGGAAGCATCGCGGCAGAAACTGAGAACACATTCGCTTACCAGTTTGGCTGAATGAATGGCAATTGCCATGCCGTTTCCGCAAAGCGGGGTGATCATGCCGGCCGCATCGCCCGCCATGAGAATGTGCTTTTCAACGGGCGCTTTGGAATCAAAGGAAATCTCATTGATCGTTTCCGGTTTTTCAAATAGGAACTCTGCAGCGGTAAAAATTTCGCGGATGAAAGGATTCCTGTAGAGAGTAGATTCTTCCATGGTGCGGATATTTCCGGACGCCTTCACATTCTTACGGTGTGTCAGGTAACAAAGGTTGACCGTGTCATCTTCGACACGGCTGATTCCGCAATATCCATCCTTAAAATTATGCAGCGCAATCAGGTCGGCCGGGAATCCGGGCAAACGAATATGATACTTCACGCCGACATACGGGGAGTGCTGGTGCATGAAGGAACGATCAAGAACTTTGTCCAGCTTCGATCGCTTGCCAAAACAGCCGATGACGACATCTGCCTCCAGGGTTTCATGGTTCGTGGTCACGGTGAACATGTCCGCATCATACGACACGGCGCTCACTTCCGTTCCGGTGCTGCACGTCACCCCCAGTTCCTGGGCTCTCCGGAGCAGGTAAAAGTCAAACTGATAACGACTCACACCAAAGCCGCCCAGGTCAAGGGGGAGGGAGGCGGACCGCCCGTTGGTTGAAGTGAGCTGAAGCCGGGAGATCCGCGTTGGAGAAAGGTGTGCAGGGAACAGACCCAGACTGTCGAGGTATGGGATTACCTCATTGGAGATGTATTCGCCGCATACCCGATGAAAGGGATAGGTTCTTTTTTCCACAAGGCGGCAGGCGACTCCCTGTTGCGCGAGGTGGGCCGCTGCAACGAGTCCGGCCAGCCCACCGCCCACGATAACCACCCGTTTTTGTGTCATGTGCTAAAACTACAGATTTGGCTTTCTCCGCACGACCGGTTGGATCAGATATTAGATAGGACTGATCAGGGCGATCTTTTTGACCATGAGCTTTCCCTTCCTCATGATTTCAAGACGCATGTGTTTTCCGGGGCGCATATCAAAAATAGCATTGAGGCCATTGAGGTTGAAATCCGATGCCGGTAGTCCGTTGACGGAGATCAGTTCGTCACCGGCCTGAATCCCCGCCTGGTGTGCGGTAGACCCTTCCCGAACATCGGTGATTTCGAATTTGCGCAGCCGGGCTCCAATCGCCTTGATGGTTAAGCCGCTCTGGTTGTAATTGAATTTTTTACCATACGCGGCGTTTTTCTTCAAGTACATTTTCTCCTTGGGAAAATTGAACACCGTGGTGAAGCGCCGAAGCAATTCCCCACCGATGGCACCGTTCCTGAAAACATCCGCTGAACTCAACGTGTCAATAATTCCATAATCACCTTGGTCGGGGTAATTGGCAATGACATCGAATAATTCATAGCGCCCGAACTTAATGCAGCTGATCCGTCCGATTTTGCCATTGATGGGGCCGCCCAGTCCCCTCCCAATCAGGCTCTCCACATGCTTCTTGGGGACGGTGATAAGGCTGTCCGATGCGGTATCGAGCATCAATCCATGACTGGCACCGGTGTCGACGAGCAGTTTGGCATTCACCATCTTTCCGTTCTTCATGGTGATCGGCGCGAGGACGTACGGTTTCGTGTCCTGGACCACGATGGATAATTCCTGAAATCTCTTCCGGGGATGATAGTGTTCCGGAGCTGCGATGGTTAACCGTCTTCCCTCATAATCGATTTCCACCACAAACCGACTAAATACTTCGTACCCAAGGATTCCCTGAACGTCGGCACCCAGATAATTTCGCAACTCTAAATAATCCCGCTCCAACACCAGCATGGCGTGACCCTGGCCGTGGATTCCCGGCATGTCGAGGGTAACATTATTGGTTATGTATGCTTCTATGAGTTTTTCTCCGCCCGGCCCCGCCACATGGTAACGGCGGCTGTAGGATAAATTGAGAATGTCGCTGAATGCTTTTTCTGTCAGAATGGTTGTGCGTACGCCCGTGTCAAGAATAAATTTGAGTGGAAGCTGCCCATTTACGACGACCGGAACTACCACCAGGTTGTTGATGATCTCAATGGGGAATTGAACCTTCCGCTGCCCTTCTTTAAGATTGAAACCAAGCTGTGAATAGACCGCCGATGGCCACCAATATATTGCCAGAAAGAGAATGCCAATAACACGCATGATCGCAAGGTTGCCCCTGATAAAACTATGGAAAAAAAGCACAACGGATGTCCGCTACACTGGAACTACCCCTAACGCCGTGAGTAGTTTTGCGGGGGAGTCTTCTACCAGAAGGAGTTGCAAATTCTGTGCACTCAGGAACCCCTTGTTCCTCATGGTTGTCATTTGTTCCACGAGGGGGGAAAAGAAGGATCGCACATTCAACAGGCCGATGGGTTGGTCAATAAGGCCCAATTGCCGCCACGTAAGAACTTCAGCAAGCTCTTCCAACGTACCCCATCCCCCGGGCAACGCTACAAAAGCGTCAGCGAGATCGGCCATTCGCCGTTTGCGCTCATGCATGGATGAAACAATTATTAATTCGGTCAGCCCCCGGTGACCGACTTCCCGGTTCATCAGGAATTCCGGAATAATGCCGATCACTTTTCCTCCGGAAGCAAGCACTGCATCTGCAAGAATTCCCATAAGGCCGATGTTGCCACCGCCGTAAATCAGGCAATTTCCGGCCGATCCGATCAGGGTTCCAACATCGCGGGCCGTATCCGCGTAAATGGTATCATCCCCGGCGCTTGATCCGCAAAAAACGCATACATTCATGACCGGGGTGACGTGGTCAATGCTTGATGTCGTGCTCGTTATTGCTGACGGTCTTGTTGGGGAACAGCCACACGGAGAGGATGGCAAGAATAAAAAGGGCAATAACTACACCGAAGACAGCCATAAAATGAATTTTATTTGTTTCCAAATAAAGCCTCTTTTGACCTTTTCTGCAAGCGGATGCGGGAAGGCCCTAAAAATGTCTAAAATGGAACTTAATTCATGACGAAATGAAAAAGATCGTACTGGGAGCCGGAATCCTCGTGGTGATTGTATTGCTGGCCCTCCTGACATGGCGGTATAATACAAAGAGTGTGAGCCCTGAGAATAGCATTGAGTACAAGGAAAAAAATCTGGAGATCTCGGTGTATTACAACCGGCCGTTCAAAAAGGGAAGGGAGATTTTTGGAAAACTGGTGCCCTTTGGGGTGACATGGAGAACCGGGGCCAACGAGGCAACGGTTTTCAAGACCAATACGGACCTCTTGATTGATGGCAAGAAGCTGCCCGCCGGAAAGTATTCCCTTTGGACAGTCCCGAACGAAGGAAGTTGGAAGGTTATTTTCAACCGCACTATTCCAAACTGGGGAATTGATGTGATGAACAACGGGAAAGCTGCCCGCGATCTGGATACCGATATCCTCATCACGGAAGTCCCTACCGTCAATTCGCCCAAAGAGTTCGAGCAGTTTACAATTACCATAGAGAGAGCGGGCGACATGCTGGAGTTAATCCTGGTCTGGGACAAAACGCTGGTGGCAGTCCCAATGTCTTCTAGTGTACAATGATCCGCACCAGAGTCTTTCGCTTTTCAAGGATTGCCTCCGGCAGCGCCTTTCCGGAGGAGGCCAAACGGCCGGGTGAAACGCCTTTGTTGATCAGGTAGTTCTCCAATGCTTTCGCTTGCTGGAGGGTGCGGTCATTGTGGTAGCGTGTCGTCACCACGGTCGAATCCCGGGTAGCCATAGTTACCGAATCTATCCAATACGTCACCGGAATCTTTACCGTATCCCGTAATATTTCTGTCAGGTCTGGTGTTGACCGGATGGAGTCTACCAGAATACCCAGGAGTGTGACTTCTATGGAAAATGAATTCTCCGGATTGCCCTCAATCAGACGCAGGAGTCTGCGCAGCTCCTGTGCAGCGGACGGATGAATGGAGGATGCACCCGGTTCGAAGGCGACACCTTCAACATCAATGGCATCCCCTGCGACAACCGCGGAAAGCGTTGCGTCCACCTTCGCCATCATGGACAAATCTTCTCCGCGAAGGTCAAACGTCTTCGAGACAAATGTGAAATTGTCTTTCTCGGGCTCGATGGATAAATCATACAACCCCCCGAAGTTCATGTAGGCAACAAAGGAGCCGTCGGCGTTGGGTCTCGTTGAAAAGACTTTGCTTTGATCGTTGACATTGTACACGGTAATAAATGCGGCGGAGGGATCGGTTGGGCCGGAAACTTTTCCGTCAACCCGGAGCGTTCCCTTGGGCCGGAATTCGGGAGGAAACAAAAGCTCAACCAGTTCGCTGCTGTGCTGCCCTTTCACTTCTTTCACGAGATACATGCCGGAAGAAGTGGCGCTCACGTATTGATCATCGGCCGGTGTATTTGCAAAATCGAGAGCCGCGGGCTTACTCCACGATCCATTGACGAAACGGGTAAGGTACAAGTCCATGCCTCCTTTATTTGGCTGGAGCCGATCGGAAGCAAATACCAATGACTCGCTGTCTCCCAGAATGCGGGGGGTTTGCGAGTTCCCTGTATTTATATGAGCCGGCAGTTCCACGGGATCATCCCAACGTCCGTTTGATTTCTTGCTCATCATCATCAGTTTGCATCCTCCTGCTTTTTCAAAATCCATCGTTTCGCAACGCATATAGAACATTTGGGATCCATCCAGAGAGAGTGAAGGGCACGCATCATGACCTTTGGAGTTGGCCGGAAGGAGCATATTTACCGGGTCACCCCACAGGCGCCCACGTAACTCGCTGGCATACAGGTCAAAACCACCCATTCCATTGCCCCGGATATTGGTCAAATACAACGTTGTTCCATCGGGGCTCAAGGAATAACCTTTCATGAAATTGAGCTTGTTGTTTACCGTTTTAGGCAAGACCACCGGTTCCTTCCAGTTGACCCCTTCGCGCGTTGTGTAACGCATGGTAATGGTGTTATCTTCACCTACGTCGGAAAGGAATACCATGGAGTTTCCGTCGAGGCTGATGAAGGGCGCAAAGTTGTTGATCGCTGGATGGTTGATGTTGGTAGCGAGCTTTCTACTCCGGGCCTGTCCGCTTGCTGAACCGCAAACGAATAGGTAAGCCCCAATTAATAGCATGCATAATTTCATTTCTAAAAATAAGCAAACCGGGGAAGCCCTGAAAACATGAAAACTGAAATTTGGCAGAATAAAGGGTAGTGACTTGGGAAAAATGATTTAGTTTCGGGTCAATGATTCAAGTCATACCATCGATCGCTATCCGGAAAGGCAAAGTTGTAAAAATGCGCAAAGGTGATCCCCTGAGCGAAAAGGCGTATGATGAAAATCCACTGGACCTGTCCAAGCGATTTGAAGACCACGGCATCGAGGTAATTCACTTGGTGGATCTGGACGGCGCCGAAAAAGGTTCGCCAAAGAATTTTCATGTATTGGAAGCCATCGCCAATCACACGGACCTTAAGATTGACTTTACCGGTGGCATCAGCACCGACGGAGACATCAGCAGTGCATACGAATTTGGGGCGGACTATATTACTGCCTCCAGCATCGCCATTACGAATCCGGAACTGTTTGCTTCCTGGATTATTTCCTATGGCCGTGAAAAAATCACCCTTAGCGCCGATGTCACCGATATCCAGACAAAACAGGTCGCATTCCGCGGTTGGCAGAAGAAATCAGATCTTAAATTGTTTGAGCATTTGCAGTTTTTTTATGAACGTGGGTTAAAATATGCCAAATGCACTGATATTTCGAGGGATGGGGTTCTGGAGGGGCCGGCCTTCGGTTTCTATGAGGAAATACGCAGCACCTTTGCTGACCTGAAAATCCTGGCCAGTGGAGGAATCCGGGGTGTCGATGATATTCAGCGGCTGAACGACATGGGTATTTTCGCTGTTATTTTTGGAAAAACCTATTATGAAGGCATGCTTCAACTTAAAGACCTGGAGCGGTTCCTTATCAAAGCCTGATCCCACCTTCTCCTGTTGCATTATTTTGCGTTGTTCCCGAAGCGCACCTGGATACTAAATGACAAAAACCAAAACAACCACGGCCCTACGCGACCCGACGGGACACGAGACGATCGAAGTGATTGGCGCGCGCGAGCACAACCTGAAGGACATCACTTTGTCGCTTCCGCGCAACAAGCTCGTTGTAGTTACCGGGATCAGCGGCAGTGGAAAATCTTCCCTGGCCTTTGATACCATTTATGCGGAAGGGCAAAGGCGCTACATGGAAAGTTTTTCGGCGTACGCCCGGAGTTTTATCGGAAATCTGGAGCGTCCGGATGTAGACAAGATCAACGGCCTTAGCCCGGTCATTTCAATCGAACAGAAGACGACCTCCCGGAATCCCCGCTCGACGGTAGGAACGGTGACGGAAATATATGACTTCATGCGGCTGCTTTTTGCGCGGGCGGGGGAGGCCTACTCCTATCTCAGCGGGCGAAAAATGGTGAAGCAGAACGAAGAGCAAATCCTCCAGGGCATATTTCAGCATTTCAAGGGCAAGAAACTAACGTTGTTGTCGCCCTTGGTACGAGGCCGGAAAGGACACTACCGCGAATTGTTTGTACAGATCCGGAAAAGTGGATTTGCCCGGGTACGGGTTGACGGCGAAGTCATGGAGTTGGTAGCCAAAATGCAGCTTGACCGCTACAAAATCCATGATATCGAGGTGGTGATTGACCGGATTGTGGCGGATGAAAAAGACCACTTCCGCATCAGCCAGTCGGTGGCCCGGGCGCTGAAGGAGGGTAAAGGCGTGATGATGCTTCTGGAGGAAGACGCCACGATCCATCACTTTTCGAAGCACCTGATGGACCCCACAACCGGATTGTCATACGACGATCCGGCCCCGAACCTGTTTTCATTCAACAGTCCGTACGGAGCCTGCTCCACCTGCAACGGGCTGGGTGTGATTGAAGAAATCACCGAAGACTCGGTAATCCCCAACAAGAAAATTAGCATCGCCCGCGGCGGGATACTGCCGCTGGGAACATACCGCGACATTTGGATATTTAAGAAGGTGGAGGCCATTCTCAAGCGCTACAAACTCTCGCTTACGACCCCGCTGACGGGTATCCCAAAGGAAGTCATAAGTATCCTCCTGTACGGCGATGATGTGCCGGTCGCAGTGCCGTCCGTAAAATACCCGGGCACGGCCTGGAACACGAAGTTCGAAGGCATCATCAGCTTCCTGGAAAAGATGCGCGAGGAAAGTTCGGAGGGTGCCAGGAAATGGATTGCCGACTTTACAATCACACGGGTGTGCCCGGATTGCGAAGGGAAACGACTAAAGAAAGAGCCGCTTCATTTCCGGTTGGATGGAAAAAATATTGCCGAACTGGCACAACTCGACATCCAGGAGTTGATGCGTTGGTTTACGAAGCTGGAAGACAGGCTGTCGGAGAAGCAGAACCGCATTGCGTCAGAAATCCTGAAGGAGATCAGGAAGCGAATTGGATTCCTGCTGGATGTTGGACTGGAGTACCTCGATCTTAACAGGCCCCTGCGCACACTCAGTGGCGGAGAAGCTCAGCGAATCAGGCTGGCTACACAGATAGGCACGCAGTTGGTGGGGGTATTATACATTCTTGACGAACCCAGCATCGGCCTCCATGCCCGCGATAACATCAAGCTTATCAATGCACTCAAAAATCTTAGGGACATCGGCAATACGGTGATCGTCGTCGAGCATGACAAGGAGATGATGCTGGCGTCAGACTATATCATCGACATCGGTCCTGGGGCCGGAAGACATGGCGGAAGAGTGGTGGCGGCCGGAGCCCCGCCTGATTTTCTGGAAAATGACAGCGTTACTTCCCGGTACCTCAAGGGGTCGCTGTCAATTCCCTATGTGAAGGACAAGAGACAGCCGGGTGAAAAGGCGCTGGTGCTGACGGGCGCATCCGGCAATAATCTGCAGAATATCACCCTTCAAATCCCATTGGGCCTTTTTGTTTGTGTTACGGGCGTTTCCGGAAGTGGTAAATCCACGCTCATTCATGAAACGCTCTTCCCTATTCTCAGCAAGCACTTGTATCATTCACGAACAGAGCCACTTCCCTATAAGAAGGTTACAGGCCTCGATGAAATCGACAAAGTGATTGAGGTAGATCAGTCGCCGATTGGACGCACGCCGCGTTCCAACCCCGCTACGTACACGGGTGTGTTTACTGACATTCGGGACTTGTTCTCACAAATGCCCGAGGCCAAAATCAGGGGCTACAAGCCCGGTCGTTTTTCTTTCAACGTGAAAGGCGGACGCTGTGAGACGTGCCAGGGCGGAGGGCTTCGCCTCATTGAAATGGAATTTCTCCCCGATGTATACGTGCGTTGCGAAACCTGCAAGGGAAAGCGCTACAACCGAGAAACACTTGAAGTCCGCTTTAAGGGCAAGTCGATTTCTGATGTGCTGGATATGACCGTGGAGGAGGCGGTGGTTTTTTTCGAAAACCAGCCTAGGGTACTCCGAAAAATCGAAACATTGAATGATGTGGGCCTGGGTTATATATCGCTGGGCCAGCACGCGACGACGCTTTCGGGAGGAGAGGCCCAACGGGTCAAGTTGGCCACCGAACTATCCAAGCGGGATACCGGAAAAACATTGTATATCCTCGATGAGCCTACTACCGGTCTTCATTTTCAGGACATTGCGCACTTGCTGGATGTCCTGCAGAAATTGGTAGACAAGGGAAATACGGTGTTGGTTATAGAGCACAACATGGATGTTGTCAAGTCGGCAGACCGGGTGATTGATATGGGACCTGAAGGAGGGGCAAAGGGTGGCAGCATTGTAGCTGTCGGTACACCTGCAGAAATTGCCCGGAAAAAGGCAAGCTACACGGGCCGCTTTTTAAAATCGGAGCTGCCCTCCGGGAGAAAACGATGAACGACGGCCTGGGCCCCGGCCCGGCACGGGGTCGCGGTGGTCGGTAAGATTTCTACCTTTACCTTGTGGTTAACAAAACGCGTTTATACTGGACCTTGCAGATCAGCGGGTGGACGCTTTACGCGGTCATTCAGATTGTTTTTAGCGTATTGGTTTCAGACAATCAGGGGGTGAGCGTTTATCGGATCCTGTTCCTCACCTACGAGGCCATTTTTTGTCTCCTCCTGACGCATAATCTCCGCAACATCATTAACCGCTGGCGCTGGCTGCGCGCGGGGATCGCCGTTCTGATCTCGCGGGTGATTGCCAGTGTGCTGGTCATGGGCCTCTTGATGTATTTCCTCCGCATGCCCATATCGATTCCGTTGGGTCTGTTTAACCGTGAGGTTGCGTTTGACCTGGGCAACATCGCCGGCCTGACCGTGGTGTACGGCTTTATCTTCTTCTTATGGTGCGTCCTTTATTTTATTTACAATTACTTTGAGCGCTACAACCGATCGCTGAAGCTGGAAGCATCGATTCGTGAAATCGAGTTGAACAACCTGAAGGCGCAGTTGAATCCGCATTTCATCTTCAATGCGCTAAACAGCATTCGGGCGCTGGTAGATGAGAACCCCGGCAAGTCAAAGGAGGCCATTAACCAGCTTGCCAATATTCTTCGCAATTCGTTGTCTACAGGAAAGCGGGGCCTGACCACGTTTGAAGATGAATTGAGAATTGTAAAAGATTACCTGGGATTGGAGAGTATCCGGTTCGAAGAACGGCTGAAAACGGAATTTGAAATTGATCCAGAGTCGCGGGATTTCTTGGTCCCACCACTCATGATTCAGACGCTCGTTGAAAACGGAATCAAGCATGGCATTTCCAAACTTACATCCGGCGGGGTTATTAGCATGAAGGCCACGGTTGAAGATGACCGGCTGACCATTCAGGTCCGCAACAGCGGACAATATGTCAACGGGTCATCCGGCGGCTCCGAGGGGCTGGGTCTGGAAAACACCCGGCAGCGGCTCCGGTTGATATACGGCGACCGCGCTTCTTTCAGAATTCTAACTGAAAGCGATACTTTTGTCTTGACAGAAATAGAAATTCCGCACTTACACTGACATATTCCGACAATACACATGAAAGCACTTATAGTCGATGATGAGCGCCTGGCGCGAAAGGAGCTGATCAAGCTTTTGGAGGAACATCCATCCATCGAAATTGCCGGGGAGGCGCAGAATGCCGATGAGGCTGAGCAGATGATCACCGAGCTCAATCCGGATATTCTTTTTCTCGACATTCAAATGCCGGGTCGGACCGGCTTTCAACTGCTGGAGTCACTGGATACGGTGCCCATGGTTGTCTTTACGACCGCCTACGACGCGTTTGCGATCAAGGCCTTTGAAGTGAATGCATTGGACTATTTGCTCAAGCCCATTACCGCCGAGCGGCTGGCCGAAGCAGTCCACAAAGTTCAGGAGAAAGAGCGCGTCAGAACAGGGCGGGGCCGGGATCAGAAACTGGGACTTGAAGACCAGGTATTTGTCAAAGATGGTGAACGCTGCTGGTTTGTGAGCCTGGCCAACATTCGCCTTTTCGAATCGGACGGCAATTATATTAAAGTATATTTTGACTCCAACCGGCCCATGATCCACAAGTCGCTCAATGCTCTGGACGAAAAACTCGATGAGCGCTCTTTCTTTCGCGCCAGCCGAAAGCACATCGTCAACCTCAGTTGGGTGGAAGCGATTGAGCCGTGGTTCAACGGCGGGCTGATGGTGAAGCTGCGTGGTGGAGACAAGGTGGAAGTCAGCCGCAGACAGGCGGCAAAGTTCAAGGATATGATGAGCCTTTGAGTGCGCTCACTAGGCTTTATTTAAGAACGAGCTGAATCAAATCTTTTTCCACATTCCAGTCGGAGGCCAGGCGAAGCATGGCGGTGGCCTCCATTTCTGTGACGTACCCTTTCAGATTGTTCGCCGCCCACACCATGTTGATCAACTCGGTACGCTTCTCCCGCGTGTAGTCGCCAATTATATCATTGAGAAACGTACGGGCCCGGTCAAAGGAAGTGACCTGGTCTTTCTCAATAAACTCCATTGCCCACTGTAATTCAGTTGTCCCGTCCAGCCGCTTGGCGGTTTCTTCCAGATCATCTTTTTCCTGCTGATCCAATCCATGATAATGAAAGATCACGGCCTTAAGCAACAGATAGACGCGTTTCTCTTCGGTGGTCATGGGGCTTAAAGATCGCAATTTTGTTTGCGTGCAGCAACACAAAAGTGAGGCGGACGTCAGATCATCAAGTCAGCCGTAATTTTATCCGCCAGCAGCTTTCCTTTCCGTGTGAGCACGAGGGTGGATTGGTTGATGACCAAGAAGCCCTGGTCGATCAGCTGAGAAAGTTGGGTCCCGCACCGGGCGGTCAGGTCTTCGTTCCAGGTTTCACGCAGATGATTCAGGTTGCAGCCCCACTGGGTCCGAAGCCCCGTCAGGAGGTACTCGTTGATCATGTTTTCCCGGGTCAGCAGCTCCGTTTCAGATGGAACGATCCCTGCCGCGATGGACTTTACATACAGTGCATTGTTGCGGATATTGAACTGCCTGCTGCTGCCATTATAGGAGTGCGCACTTGGCCCGATTCCCAGATACGGCTCTTGTTTCCAGTAGCTGCTGTTGTGTCGTGCATAAAATCCCGGCCTGCAGAAATTGGAGATCTCATAGTGTGTGTATTCGGAATCGTCCATGATTTCCATGAGGGATTCAAACTGAGACGCTGCGTCATGGTCATCTACGAGCAAGAGCTTTCCAGTCTTTTTCCAGTTTCCAAATACGGTCTTCTCCTCCACGGTTAGGCCGTATGATGAAATATGCTCTGGCTTGAATTGGAGGGCCTTGCGAACTGTTTCCCTCCACTGTTCCAGCGACAATCCAGGAATGGCATAGATGAGATCCAGACTGATGTTGTTGATTCCCTCTTCCCGGGCAAGGTGCAGGCAGCGGTACGCAGCGGTGGAATTATGCGCCCGATTCAGAAACCGCAGCATGGCATCATCGAAAGACTGGATGCCAATGCTTAGCCGATTGATACCTGCCGTGCGCAAGGTTCTTACTTTTCCTTGCATCAGGTCATCCGGGTTGGCCTCGAGGGTAATCTCGGGATCTTTGACTACACGGAAATGCGTCTGAATGGCTTCCATCAGCCGGATCATCGCTTCTTCTGAAAGCAACGACGGTGTGCCTCCCCCGAAATAGATGGATGCGAGCGGGTCGGGGAGAAACTCCTTCCGCAACGCCATCTCAGCTATCATGGCATCGACCATTTCCTCTTCACCCCCGCGGCTGGTAGAAAAGTGGAAATCACAATAGTGGCATGCCTGCTTGCAAAACGGTATATGAATGTATAACCCTGACACTGGCCGTGAAATTGCGAATTGTTTTTTCCGTTTCGCGGCGGTTTAAGATATTTTTGAAGATGGTTGTGCTGCTGATTTTCTTAACAAGCCAATTGCCGCTTACCGCTGAAAAGGATTTGCGCTCTGACTGGCAGGTATATGCAGGTACGGCCTACGTATCGGTCAGCGATCAAGACCTGGATAAAGTTCGTACCGTGTATTTCAGCTTGCATCCCGCCGGGAATCAAGGAGCCTACCTTCGTGTTCGGGGCAGCAAGCCGTGGCAGTTGTTTCTTAATGGAAAAATTATTTTTTCCGGAACGAAAGAACACGCCTTCCGGGTAGACAGCTTAGCTGCGGGAGGTCCGCAGTTGTTCATCGGAATTCATTCCGTATCGGGGCTGAGGGACGTCACTACGGGTCTCGTGGCTGCTTCCAGCACCAATGTGTTACCACCCGTCCCGGAGGCGCGCCTGCCAGCTTTCTTCCTCGACTACGGGATTCTGGTATCCGGTTTTCTTATCTTGTTTTTTCTGGCGCTATACAGAACCAACCCGCAGCTTACCCTGGACTATTTTTCATTTGCAAAAATATTTTCCGCTTCGGAACGAAACGAGACGCAGCTTGCATCCCGGATCACGGCTAGCGCAAACCTGCTGTTTTACCTGTTTTGTGCGTTGCTCACCGGCTTTCTGTTGTCGGCTATCTTCTATTCTGCGGGCCCTTTCTTTCAGGCGGCCAGGCCACTTCAAATTACATCGCTGGGAGCCGCGTTCTGGACATGGTTGAAGCTTTCGCTGTTCATTTTAATCTTGCTCGCTTCCAAATTAATAATCGTGCTTTTCTTTTCCACCCTTTTCAATTTCAGGGAGACCATGAGTTTTCAATTTTTCAATTTCCTGCGCTTTGTGCTCTTCACCGGCATGACCCTCGCGATCCTTTCGCTGGTATATTTTGTGTTGCGTGTGGAGGAGCCGGTGCATTACGAGCGTCTGGTAGTGCTTGCTCTCTGGCTTCTTGGTACCGGCTCTGTGGTGGTCCTGGTCAAGCTTATGGGGCGGGCCGGGTTCTCCTTTTTTCATTTATTTTCCTACCTTTGCGTTTCGGAAATTATCCCGTTGGTGATCATTATCAAGATTTTCTTTTGACTCCCGAACACGATTTGTGCTGATATGACAGAAACACTTGCTATTGACAGAATGTGGAAGGTAAAAAGCATTCTTGTCACCCAGGAATTACCTGCGGATAACAGCTCCCCGTACTTCAAGATTGCCGATACGTACGAAGTACGTGTTGACTTCCGTCCGTTTATTCAGGTTGAGCCTGTGGAGTTGAAGGAGTTCCGAAAGCAGAAAATAGAAATCCTGAATCACACCGCCGTCATTTTTACCAGCAGGAATGCGGTGGATCACTTCTTTACACTTTGTCGGGAGCTTAAGATTGAGATGCCGCCGGAGATGAAGTACTTCTGTATTTCTGAGCAGACATCCAATTACCTGCAGAAGTACATTGTGATCCGGAAGAGAAAGATATTCACCGGACTCAAGGATACGCAGGACCTTCTGGAAATTATCAAGAAGCATAAGAACGAGAAATTCCTGTTCCCGTGTTCAGACATTCGTAAGAATGATATCCCCGATTTCTTTAAAGAACATAGTTTCCAATTCTGCGAGGCAATCACGCACCATACCGTTGCCGCAAACCTGTCGGATCTCAAGGAAGTGTATTACGATATCCTCGCTTTCTTCAGCCCGTCTGGGATTCATTCGCTTTTCACGAATTTTCCGGATTTCAAACAAAACCATACCCGGATAGCCGCTTTTGGTCCAGCTACGGCAAAGGCCGTTGTCGATGCCGGATTGCTGCTTGACATTGAAGCCCCGCTTCCAAATGCCCCGTCAATGACGGGAGCTTTGGAGCTTTACATCAAAAAGGCGAACCAGTCCAAGTAATAGAATCTTTTTCTTTCGTTAATTACAAACGATGGGCTCCCGGATTGGGCAGGGGCACCAATTAATTGAATTATATTTGAGGTCATGCACACGGTCCAGTGAAAAGGATAGGATTTGGTCTTTTGTTTTTTCTTGCAGCTGAGGGGTTTGCGCAACAAGACCCCCAGTTCACCCAATATATGTTCAACAATTTCTACTACAATCCGGCCTTTGCGGGTACCGATGGCGACATGAAAATCACCGGCCTATACCGCGCTCAATGGTTGGGGTACACCGCCACCTATGGCGATGGAGGCGCGCCCACGACACTTGTGCTGAGTGCACATACTCCAATGGCCAGGCTCCGGGGAGGAATTGGAGGGTATGTGGTGAATGACAACCTAGGTCCACTGACCAACACGGAAGTACAGGGATCCTATGCGTATCACAGAACCGTGAAAGGGGCACGATTGAGCGTGGGAATACGGGGTGGGATGATCTCGCAAAAAGTCAACTTTGACTTGTACCGGGCCATTGATTCAAGCGACCCGTTGCTCAACCGGAAAGGGACGGAGACTCAAATCCGTCCTGATTTTGCCGTTGGCGCCCTCTACCGACGCGACAAATATTACGTTGGTGTGGGTCTCAATCACCTCAACCGGGCATCGTACGATTTTGGGCTTACACAGCAAAACCAGCTGAGGCAGCACCTGTACGTAACGGGCGCTTATTCGTACGACATGAATTTTGATGTGCGGATCCAGTTTGTGGCCATGGTCAAATCGGACTTTGTCAAATCCTCCTTTGATGTCGGCGCCATCGCTTACGTGCGGAATACCATGTGGGGAGGCTTATCGTTCCGGCAGTCGGATGCCCTGAGCATGATCTTCGGATACAGCCTGCTGCAGGACAAGTCCCTAAAGCTCGGATACTCCCTGGATTACATCATTAATGACCAGGATGCCAAACAGGCCACTTCGCATGAATTCATGGCTTCCTACACTTTGCCAGTCGAAACTAGCCGGAGAAAGGTCATTAGAACGCCTCGTTTTCGATACTAAATCGAAACATTTTTGGGTTTTTTGAAGAATTTGATGAATTTGGGACTCTATTTTTGGCAAGACAGGGTAATGAAATAAATTTATGGTCCATTCGTTGGACTTAAACCGGTAAAACTCGGACTAACTTAATTCGAATATGGATCTAAAGGTGACCTCAAAAAGTCTTGGCTATCTGTCGCTGGCTGCATTGGCTGTGTTTATGGCCGGTTGCGGCCTGTTGGGTATCGGCGGCAAAAAAGGAGGAGGGGATCAGGGCGAACTTGTTGGGGTAGCCAATCGCGAAGGTTGGGTCATGACTTATCCATACGGTATGGTGCCTATTCCAGCAGGCACATTCCACATGGGACAGGCCGACGAAGATCCGGCATCCACGCAAATAAACTTCAACAAGCAGGTCACCATCGGTCCGTTTTTCATGGATGATACCGAGATCACCAACAACGAATACCGTCAGTTCACGAATTTCTTCCTCGTTGATAATGGTACGATTGAAGGGTTTCCTGCTGTGAGTGCGGAGGAGTTCCGGCAGAAATATTACCCGGACACCACCGTGTGGGTTCGCGATTTCTCTCACCACATGGGCGATCCCATTCAGGATTACTACTACTGGCATCCAGCCTATGATATGTATCCGGTAGTGGGTATCAATTGGGATGCGGCCGTTTTCTTTGGAAAATGGAGAACGGCTTATCTGAATGATTTTAGGAAAACAGTGGGCGAGTTTCCGATGCCGGAATTCCGGCTCCCTTCGGAGGCAGAGTGGGAATACTCCGCGCGCGGCGGCCGCGACATGGCGAAGTATCCTTGGGGGAACCCATACATCCGGAATTCGAAAGGATGTATGTTGGCCAATTTCAAACCCGGACGGGGAAATTTCTACGACGATGGGTTTGCGTATACGTCACCGATTCAATCTTATTTCCCGAACGATTACGGGCTATTTGATACCTCAGGCAACGTTTCTGAATGGTGCCTGGATGATTTCAACCCGGCCTCTGTGCCAACCGTGTGGGACTTGAACCCCCAATACATTGATCCGCGTACCGATCCGGATAGCAAGAAATTCAACGCCAAAGTCCCGCCTAAAAAGGTAGTAAGAGGTGGTTCCTGGAAAGATGTAGCCTATTACCTGGAAACAGGCACCAGAACCTATGAATTCAAAGATTCTTCCCGCGCGTATATTGGCTTCCGGTGTGCGATGACGCATCTTGGTCGGTCATCGGGCAGAGAGTTTTAATAATGAAAAACTCGTACTATCTTTAAAAAATCCTTATAATTAACAACAAGCGAACCTTAACCCTTAAACTGTAATTAATATGGCAAAGAAAAAAGGCGGATTCATGCAATTGTTCTATGAGTCGATCATGCCCAAGATTTATGGAATTGGTGCAGCAGTGGTAATCATGGGAGCATTATTCAAAATTTTGCACTTACCCGGCGCGAACCTGATGTTGATGATCGGTCTTTCCGTAGAGGCAGGGATCTTCTTCTTTAGTGCCTTTGAGCCTAAACACGAGGAACATGATTGGTCAAAAGTCTACCCTGAACTCTCTGAGGAGTTCGAAGGAGCCGCAAATCCTACGGCATCCCGCATTAGCAACCGTCCGAGCGGCGATTCTCCTTTGCTGAAAATTGATGAAATGCTGAAGACGGCAAAAGTGGATCAAAACCTCCTGGATAACCTGGGCAAGGGGCTGAACAATCTTGCCACCTCGACGACTCAAATGAACAGCCTTTCCAACGCCGCAGTAGCGACGAACGAATACGCGAAAAATGTTCAAGCGGCGTCTGCCTCACTATCTGAAATGAATAAGTCCTACGGCTCTGCCATGAAAGCGGTTTCTGCTATGGCCGATGCATCGAAGGATACCGGTGAATATCATTCACAGGTTCAGAAAGTAACGAAGAACCTGGCCGCCCTTAATACCATTTATGAAATGGAATTAAAGGATGCGGATTCTCATGTTAAGAACATGAACAAGTTCTATGAGAGCCTTGGCGGCGCGATGCAAGGACTTACGGCGGTGGGCACCAACACGAGCAAGTTCACCTCCGAATTGGGCAAACTCACAGATAACCTCACCTCGCTGAACAATGTCTACGGTAGCATGCTGACAGCGATGAAGGGTTCACCGAAGCAATAAATTATAAGGGTTTAAGGGTTGTATTAATTTTTGTAATAAACTGAAATACTATGGCAGGCGGCAGCGAAACCCCCAGGCAAAAGATGATTGGAATGATGTATCTCGTGCTTACCGCATTGCTGGCACTTAATGTCAGTAGCGCTGTACTCGAGAAGTTCGCCATTTTGAACTCGACCTTGTTGGAGTTAATAGAGGAGAATGAGGTAACAAATCATGGTAAACTGACCGCCATCCTGGGTGCAACCAGCGACAAGCCGGTGGTTCTGGATGCCAAGAAGAGGGCGCAGCAGATAAGGGACCTCACGAAGACGACCATGACTTCCCTCGACAAGTTGAAGGACGAACTGAGTAAGGATCATTCGGGGAAGCCGTTGTTAGGTGATGAGCTGGTTTCCAACACAAACATTGCAGAGGAAAAAATGCTCAATGACAAGTCCTCCCTGGCGCCAGACTACGAAAAGTCGCTAACAAACTATACAGCGAAGCTCGAGGAGCTGTCCGGAATGAAGTTTCCGAAATTGAATAAGAAGGCTGTTGATTTCAAGGAATTACGAAACGCGGATGGAGAAGTAGAGCACGGGGATAAGTCTTTCATCGAGTTTTCCTTTGAGGGAACACCGACGATGCCTGCGATCACCGGAATCACGCAAATGCAGACGGAGATACTGGAGTACGAGGGCCTTGCCCTTGATTCCCTCAACGACATTGCGGAAGGCGTAAACTACAAATTTGATAAAGTGGTACCGATGGTTATTGGACCGTCCGTGGTTGCCGCTGGATCCAAGTACGAGGGCCAATTGTTCATGGCCGGAGCTGCTTCCGGCGTTAGCCCGGAAATGTTCCGGAATGGACAGCCGCTGGTTGTCACCACCGATCCTATTACCAATATTAAGATGGCCAAGGTGGAGTTCGCTGCGACCGCCGCCAGCTACGATGCAAGTGGGCAGTCCAAGCAAACGTATAAAACAGAGATTCGTGTTGCCGGCAAGGATCCGCTGGAACGGATTATTGAATACATTGTGATCAAGCCAACTATTCGTATTACCAATGGGAATGCTCCCAGTTTGTATATGAACTGCGGTAACTTTATCAATATTGAAGTGCCTACGCTTGGTACCAGCTACAACCCCAGTTTTACCATCAAGGGAGGAATCATTGAGAAGGGCGACAAGCCTGGAAGGGTGACCATCATTCCTAGTGAAAGAAAAGTGTCAGTTACTGTTTCAAACGGCGGCGCCCTTATTGGGACCGAACCCTTTGACGTGAAGCCCGTACCAAAGCCCAGTTACGTTGCCAAAGAAAACAGCGGCAAGGAAATTGACATGAAGAACGGAGTACGTGGCGCCGGCCTGAGAGGGCTTCGGATTAATGCAGAAGCGGAAGAAAATTTCAAGGCGGAGGTCCCCAAGGATGCTAATTACCGTATACGGAACATGGAAGTCATCCTGGCCCGCGGAACCGCACGTGTAGATCAGTTTACAACGAATTCGGAGAGCCTGGACCTTACCAAGTGGAGCAATCAGTTCCGTCCCGGAGACCGGATCATCGTAGACATTAAAACCGTAACACGGGGTACATTTCGAGGGGAGCAGGAACCGGTAACCGTCGCGGGAGGAACCATTATTATCGCTATTCAATAACCAGTTTTTATATGGCCATTCGGAATTTTGCAGTTGTGTTGGTGTTGGCTTTAGTCAGTAATCTTGCGGTTGCCCAGGAGGAAGAGGGTCAACTTAACCCGAATTCACTTCTCAACATTCCCAGGTATGAGCAGCTGTATAAGGTGCGTGCATGGCGGGTGATTGATTTGCGGGAAAAGCAGAACAAGGGATTTTTTGCCCGCGGGAACGAGATCACAAAATTGTTGTTGAAGGCCATTAGCTCGGGCGAATTGGCTGATATCTATCAACGCGACTCCCTGACTCAGAAATTATCCAAAGAGGATTTCAATGCACGGATGGTTACGCAGCAGGGGGAAGTCTTCCCGACGTGGGACCCTACGGTGGACTACTACCAGGGCGACCCGGTCACGCTTAACGGAAAGAACTACGAAGCCTACGTAAACAGCAAAGGGAAGAACCCCGCCACGTCAAAAGACGACTGGCAGGCGACTACCCGCGGACAGGCTATTAAGTATGAGCCATACCAGATTTACCGGCTCACCCTTCAGGAAGATATAATCTTTGACAAGCGCAGGTCCAGGCTTTATTATGATATGCTGGCCATGGAGTTTGCGGCTTTTGATGAAAACACAGGCACGTATAAGTCGCTGGGTTGGTTTAAATACAAGGACCTCGAGAAGATTTTCAGGAATCACACCAAAGAAGCCATCTGGTTTAATCGATACAACACGGCAGAAAACAAAAATTACGCGGACGCATTCTTACTGAGACTATTCCACGGCGTCATCGACAAGGTGGAGAACCCTGATGACGACCGGATTGCAGACACGTATATGCAGAACCAGCGGCCATACATGGAGGCCGTATGGGCAATGGAGTGGGAGGAGATGAAATTGATGGAGAAGGAACACAATCTGTGGGAGTACTAATCCGATAATATCAAAGAGGGCTTAGCCCTCTTTTTTTTGCTGCCAGCTTTTCACTTTTTGTGCCTTTGATTTTCCAATGAGCCCTTCGAGCTCTTCCAGGCTTGCTACCCGTATCTTTTTGAGAGATTTAAAACGAGAGAGTAGCTTATCGGTAGTATTTTTCCCAATACCCGGGATCTGCTCTACTTCCGAAAAAATGGTTTTTTGACTTCTTTTCTTGCGATGGAATTGTACAGCAAAGCGATGCGCCTCATCCCTAATGTGTTGGACGAGCAAGAGCGCAAGGGACTTCTTGCTTATGTGGAGCGGGACAGGGTCATCGGGATAGTAGATCTCTTCCAGCTTTTTTGCTATTCCGATGATGGGAATCTGCCCGTACAGTTGCAGTTCCTTCAGCGCTTCGACTGCACTGCTTAGCTGCCCCTTTCCACCGTCTACAATGATAAGATCAGGCAATACCGCCTGCTCCGCTAAAAGCCGACGGTATCGGCGGCCAACAATTTCTTTCATGGAAGCGAAATCATCAGCGCCGGTTACTGTTTTGACATTGAAATGGCGGTAATTGGCCCGGTCAGGTTTCCCGTTGGTAAAGCGAACCATGGATGCCACTGGATTCGAGCCTTGCAGGTTAGAGTTGTCGAAGCATTCAATAAGGGTGGGCTCGCTTTGAAGCCGCAACGCAGTCTGCAGCGCATGGAGGGCTTCTTTGTTTCTGTTGCCGGCTTCACGCTGCGTTGTTTCCCTTCTGGCTTTCTGATAGAGGGCATTTTTCAGCGACAGGTCGGTGAGTTGTTTCTTGTCTCCGATCTGGGGAATGTAATTCTCGAAGGACTTGTCTGTTACGAGAAGCGGAATGTTGCTGTAAACCATCGCATGGCTGCTATGAGTTTCCGTGCGGACCTGACAGGCAACAAGCGTGAGGATTTCCTGATCTGATTCGTCGAGTTTTTTCTTTACCGTGATGTTTCTCGAGAACACGATGGCCCCCTCCTTCACCTGGATGAAGTTGACAAAGGCCTCTTGCTGCGAACTGGTAATAGTTACGACGTCGATGTCGGTCAGTCGCCGGTTTACAATAGCGGATTTGGCCTGAAAGTTTTCAAGGAGTTCGAGCTTCCGCTTTAATTGCCCTGCCCGCTCAAATTCAAGAGCATCGGCGTGCTTTTGCATGTTGGCGAGTAGATGCCTTTCAACAAGGCTGAGGTTACCCTTCAGAATATTTCTTGCCAGGGCTATCTCCTCAAGGTATTGAGATTCTTGCTGGCGCCCCTCGCACGGCCCCTTGCAGTTGCCTAGGTGGAATTCCAGGCAAACTTTGAATTTGTTCTTTTGGATGTTTCCTTCCGAGAGGAGGAATGTGCAGGTGCGAATGGAATATAGTTTTTGCACCAGCTCCAGCACACTTTTCATGGACACTACGCTGCTGTATGGACCAAAGTACTCACCCTGGGAAGGATTGTATTTACGTGTATAGATAATCCTCGGAAACCGCTCTTTGAGGATGCACAGATACGGAAAGGTCTTGTCATCCTTAAGAAGGATGTTGTATTTTGGTTGATATTGTTTTATGAAGTTATTCTCCAGGAGCAGGGCGTCGAACTCGGTATTTGCCAGGGTAAATTCGAGCCGCCTGATTTCGCTCACGAGTTTTTGGGTCTTGCGGGGATGAGATGATTGTTTGCTGAAGTAGCTGGCCACGCGTTTCCGCAGACCCTTTGCCTTGCCTACATAGATGAGGATATCGTCCTGGTTATAGAATCGGTAGATGCCCGGCGAATCAGGAAGGGATGCAACTTTTTCTTTCAGTGCATCAACCATGAACTAGTTGTTGATATCCCAAGGCTTAGTGTCAATTTTTACAGAGTCGGGATGCGACAGCCGTGCGCAATCAATGGAGATGTCGAGTCCGGTCTTTGGAAGTTTAAACTTCCCCTTTTTGACAATCCCCTGAGGATCTTTGTAAGCCTTGGTCATGAACTTATCCCAAATAGGTCGGGCGGTGCGCGTGCCCTGGCCAAAAATCCATGATGGGAAATGGACGCTTCGTTCGTCACCGCCTACCCACACACCCGTAACCAAATCGTGCGTGATGCCCATGTACCATCCATCGGAGGCATTGTTGGTAGTGCCTGTTTTTCCGCCAATTTCGTTGTCTACCTTGAGGTCCCTGCTCAGGCCCTGCGAAGTGCCACCGGCTTCTTCCGTGCCGCCCATCAGCATATAGATCATTTTATAGGCCGTCTGATCGTTGATGGCTTGACGGGTCTTGGGGACAAAATTTTCAATGACGTTTCCGTTCTTGTCTTCGATGCTGGTGATGAAAAAAGGTTTGGTATGGATGCCCTGATTTACGAACGTGCTGTAGGCTCCCACCATTTCGTACAACGAAACATCGCTGACGCCCAGGCAAAGCGATGGTACGGCATCTAACTTGCTTTCAATCCCCACACGATGGGCAAACTCCACGACATTTTCCTCCCCAAGGGCTTTCATCATTTGCGCGGTGATGGCATTGACGGACCGTGCCATCGCCTGGCGGAGCGTCATGGTGGCTCCGGAGCCTCGTGTGCCGTCAAAATTTGGAGGGTACCACACAGTGCCGGAGACCTTGAAACTCGGTGAGATGTCCTCCAACACGTAGCAGGGGGAGTACCCCGATTCCATCGCAAGGCCATAGACAAACGGTTTGAAGGTAGACCCGGGTTGACGGGTTCCCTGCCTTACGTGGTCATACTTGAAGTATTTGTAGTTAAAGCCGCCCACCCAGGCTTTGATGTGTCCGGTGTTAGGATCCATGGACATAAGGCCCGACTGCAAGAACTTCTTGTAGTAGGCGAGGGAGTCCATGGAACTGAACAGCGTATCACGTTCTCCCCTCCAGGAAAAAACCGTCATTGGCTTCTTAAGAGTGAGCATAATCCGAACGGAATCTGAATTCTCACCGTACTGGGCGACCAAGTTCTTATAGGCATCTGTCTGCTTGATACGCATCTTGAGGAAGCCGGGAATTTCTTTTTGGTCCTCTCCAACCCATGGATTTTTTCCCTCCCATTGCTTGAGAAAGTCGGCCTGCAAACCGCTGAGATGTTCTACCATAGCCTCTTCTGCATAGCGTTGCAGGCGGCTGTCGATGGTGGTGTATATTTTCAATCCGGAATTCCACAAGTCGATTCCTCGCTGTGAGCAGAAATCCATCAGGTAGGCGCTGATCACCGTCCTGAAGTAAGTGGCCAGGCCTTCATTTTGATTTTGGATCTTGAACTGCAACCCGAGATCCAGGGAAGTAATAGAGTCCAATTCCGCCTGGCTTGCTACCTTGTAATTGCTTCGATAGATCTTATATAAAACTTCATTTCGCTTCCGGAGGGCATTTTCCGGCCGAAGGACAGGATTGTAGTATGTTGGATTTTGCAGCATCCCCACCAGGAGGGCAGATTCCTGGAGGTTGAGGCTGTCGGTGGGCTTGCTAAAATATGTCTCGGAAGCCACTTTAATCCCATACGAATTGCTGCTGAACTCTGCCGTATTCAGATACATTGCAATGATCTCCTCTTTCGTAAAGTTCCGCTCAAGATCGACTGCGATAATCCATTCCTTGGTTTTTTGGACGATTCTGCGCGGGTACCTGCCGAGTCTGGCAATGCTTCCGTCCAGGCCCAGGTCCCGGTTTCGCGTATAAAGGTTTTTTGCCAATTGCTGCGTGATGGTACTTCCGCCGCCGGAGGGCTGGAGCGTAACCAGCCCCCACGCCACGCGCAGATAGGCCGGAAAATCAAGCCCCGAATGCTGATAGAACCGGTGATCTTCTGACAACACGAGGGTGTTCACAAGTTCATCAGACAATTCCCTGAACCGGACCTGACTCCTGTTGTAT
Source organism: Cytophagales bacterium (assembly GCA_034440075.1). Lineage (GTDB taxonomy): Bacteria > Bacteroidota > Bacteroidia > Cytophagales > Cyclobacteriaceae > ELB16-189. Next base: position 71,060 of record JAWXBL010000027.1, on the reverse strand, counting down.
CGGAAGTAGCGCCCAAGCGAGACACCGTCAGCGGAGATCAGTTCAGAAGAAAGGTCGTTTTCCGGGTTTTCAACCTCCGCCAGACTGGGCATACCGCCGAAAAGCCCGAAGAGGTCAATGGTAACCGTATACACATAAAGTGGAAGGCCCAGGATAAAGCTGAAGAAGACAATCCAGGTAAATTTCTTAATCCAGCCGAACCATGGTCGCTTGCTGGTAAGCGCCTTGCCCAACTTACTTTTTATAGTATCGGTCAAAGAAGCTGAGGTACTCATCGAGGGCTTTGTTGCGGTAGAAGATATTGAAATTATCCTTGGTTATGACAAAGTTATGGAAATTTAGGGTTGAAAAGGGCCTTTCCTGTGCCACTGTCTGCCTGAATAGCGTGTTGTAAGCAAGCGCCTCTTCCTGCCCGGCCAGGTCTCCAACAAATGTCAGCGCGTACTGCTCATTGAAGATCATGTTGATCGTTTCCAGTTTCTGATTCCGAAAGGAGTTCGCATGGAAGAGTTCAAGTCTGGCGGCAATGGCCGTAGCGCCTTGATCCTGGATGCGATGGACGATCACAAAATAGTGGGGCTCTTCGAATGAGGCTGCAAAACGAATGCCTTTGGCCCGTTCGGTCTTTTCCAGAAATGTCCGGGAGCTTGCAAGGAGTGTTTCCGCGTAGGCGTGGAGTTTATCATCCGGATATTTTTTGATGAACTCACCCAATTCAAATTGATACCGCGTGACGTCTTCCGTCTTCCCGGTAATGAGAATCTGGAGCAGTTCGAGCTGGGGGGTGAAGGTTGTCTCTCCCAATCCCCGGGCCTGTTTTATTTTTTCCTGGGTTCCCCGAAGATTATTGCTTTTGAATTCGGCGTAAGCCGCTTTGTAGATCATCTTTTGTTTTTCCTGGGCGACATTGGTTTCCTTGAGATAGTCGGGGTTTAAAAGGATCTTCGCATAGGTTGAATTGGGGAAGAGGTCTTTCAACTCTTGGGCCAGCAACGAGGCGGTCTGGTCTCCTCGTTCTTTATGGATGAGGTAGAGTTTGTATAACACCTCGGGCTTGAAGGAGGAATTCGGAAAACGGCTAAGCAGGTGTTCATAGGAATCCTCCGCATTCTGTTTTTCGTCCAGCTGGAAGTAGTATAGGTCTCCAAGTTTGAAATAGGCCTCCTCGATTTTGGACAGGGCCTCCTCTTTTTGTTCATCGGTCTTTGGGAGTTGAGTGATTATTTTTGCGATGGCAGCTTCGGCAGAGCTTGCGGCGTTATCTTCTGCTGCAGCGGGTTCTGTGTTCGATTGAGTTTCCTGCGGTGCGGACACATTGGAGGAGGTGGAGGCAGTCGCTGTGCGCGTGGATCGGCGCCAGCTGTCTTCCAGGGAGATGTTGCCCCAAATTCGCTGAAACTCTGTCTGCCCTGACGAGACGGCCGACAGGTTTCCAAAGTACCAGTCGGTGGTGCTGGTCGACTGCGACTGGAAAAACGCGCTCTGGTTGGCTGCAACGGAAGCAGCAGCCCGCTTGCGCCGCTTTTTCTTGTTGTCCTCTTTGACAATCCTGCGGGCCATCGCCGAATCAAGTTGTTGCCGGAGGGAAGTAGAATCCAGCACGGAGAGCGCCAGCAGGCTGTCTTGCCATGTAATGGTTTCAGTATAGGTAACGAATTGACCCAGCACCTTGTGCCGTCGGGTGATAGCCCCCAGGCCCTCGGTGTCGTCCGGTAGAGAGGTTACGGCGCTATCGTAATAGGCCTTGGACAATGCAAAGCGTTTGAGCGAATCAAAGTAGAGCTGACCGATCCTCAAATACGCGTGACCCTGAATCCTTCTGTTCTTTCCCGAATGCGCCGATAGCTTGTATTGGGCAATCGCCGCATCCAGGTTTCCTTGTTTTCGCTCGAACTCACCGAGCTCAAAGTAGATCTTATCCTTGAACTCTGCATTCTTGGTGTCAGACAGAAGTTTATTAAATTCTTTTCTTAGCCCTTTACGGTCTTTTGAATTATCCAGCTGCGCGACTTGTGCCAGGTTAAGACGGGCATAAAAATCAATTTCATACTCCGGGTTGGTTGCAAGGCATTTTCGATAGTAGCCGTAGGCTTCGCTCTTGAATCCCAGTTGCTGGTATACCTGGCCAATGATGAAATATATTCTTCCCTTCCGATCACGCCGCGATAGCAGCGGATCAGCATAGGTCAGATTACGAACCATGTTGTCGTAATCCTGCCGAACCTGATAATAGTACGCTTTCTCCAGAAAAAGGTCCTTGCTGTTTTCCTTGTTGAGTTTTTCCTTGTCGAGGTAATAAATTGTTTCTTCCGCTTTTGGGTAATCCGCGTATTCGGTGAATGTGCGGACCAGGTGAATGAGGGCCCTGTGGCGAACATTGGGATCGAGACCTTTTGTGTTTACGTACTTGAATGTTTGAATGGCGCTCAGGAAATCGCAGGAATAAAGGCGTGCAAGGCCGACGAGAAGGTAGTTATCATCCAGCCAGCGGCTGTTGGGATGACGCTGAATTGAAATCGAAGCCATTTTGATGGCTTCCTCGGTATCTTTCTTGTAGGTGTTTGCGAGAACGGTATCGAGTTTGGGGAAGAGCCGGAGGATCTGATTGGGATCGTCATCCAGGCTCTTGCGGATCATGGTTTGTATTTCGGCGATCTTCTCCTTGGCATAAAAGTATCCATTGAAATGTGCGGTGGTATTATGGTACACATCGCCGGAGATGGTGGTTTGGTTGGGGGAGCAGTTCCATGCCAAAAGAGCAAGAAATGCAACGAAAATAACCACATACACAGACCGTAAATGCTTCATGCGCCCCTTTGAACTACAAACGTAAAAAACAGATTTCCAATATTATAATTGACGGGAATATCTACTTTTACGGGCAAATTAGAAGCTTGAAGCCAAAAAAAACCATATCCGAGCGATTTACAACAAGATACCTGCTCGTGATCCGGAAGGAGGACAACCTGGAGGAGAAATCCACCGTCGCGTTTACCTATGCCAAAGTATTGGTGCTGACCATTGGCGTATTCATGATCGTCTTTGCGGGAAGCCTGTATTTGTCACAGACATTGCTGGCCAAGTGGTTTGATCCGCGCTATGCGCAGCGCGAGACTGACAACAAGCTGTACCTGTTAAAATTGAAAGTGGATTCGCTGGCGCAGGAAGAGGAATACAAGGATCAGTTTATTACAAACTTCAAGCGGGTGCTGAATGGTGACACTGCCAACAGTTTTGTGGATGCCCCGTCGGCGCTTAAAGAGCAGGTCAAGCCGATCAAGCCAGTGAGCACGGCAAAGCTTGCGCGAAGTGATTCGCAATTCAGAAAAGACTTTGAACAATCGGAACTGTCCCTCATTTCCTTTACAAGCAGCAAGTACAGCGAGCTGAGTGAAACATTCTTCTTCACGCCCATCACCGGCTTCATCTCCGACCGCTATGATGTGAAGCGGGGGCACTACGGCGTTGACATCGTCACCAAGACCAACGAACCGGTAAAATGCATTGCCGACGGCACGGTGGTGATCGCCTCCTGGACACAGGACGACGGCTACGTCATAGCCATACAGCATCGGGGAAACCTCCTGTCGTTCTATAAGCACAATGCTGAATTGTTGAAAAAAGTTGGTAGTTTTGTTAACGCAGGAGAGATAATTTCTATAGTTGGCAACACCGGCGAAATGACCAACGGGCCACACCTTCACTTTGAATTGTGGTACAACGGGAGTTCGCTGAATCCGGAAGAGTTTGTAACGTTTTAAAACGAAAGGAACATGTTCACCACCAAAGAAGAAAAGAAAGCTGCGGATGAGATTACCAATTCAAGCAATGTAATTGGTAAAGGCACGATACTGGAAGGGAATATTGAAACCTCCGGAAATATCCGCATCGAAGGCCGTATCAATGGCAACATCAAATCCAGGTCGAAGATAGCGCTCGGAAACTCCTGTCATGTAGACGGAAACATCACCGCCCAGAATGCCGACGTGGAAGGTACCGTGAAGGGCCGGATTGAAATTTCGGAAATGCTTGTGCTTAAGGCGACCGCGACCGTGCATGGTGACATTTCAACCGGGAAGTTGGTCGTGGAGCCAGGAGCGGTGTTTAACGGTAGTTGCAAGATGGGGGCTGCTGTCAAGGATATAAAGTCAGCGGAGAATGTCACAGGATCACATTCCTACCGGTCAGAAGCGGCCGTCTAATTCATATCTTCGTTTTGGCGGGTTTGCCTTCCAATTATTAGGAGGCATTGGATTGGGGGCCTGGGTGGGTCACAGGTTGGATCTTTACCTGGAGCTGAAGTTTCCTGTTTTTCTTCTTCTTTTTGTCCTGAGCATTCTGTCGGGCATGCTTTACCAAATGTACCGGAAACTGAACGAGAACTGAGTGGTACGATTTGCCATGTACGCGGCGTTGCTTGCCCTTTTTGTCATCGGTGTTGTCTACACCGGACACCATCTGAATTGGTTTGAGGCACCCGCTGCCACGCGGGAAGTCGTCATGTTCATGTTCCTTGCGCACGTGGGACTCTACGTTCTTATCAACAAACTTCTCGGGCAGCGCCCTGAGGATTTTGTAAAAATCTACCTGGGAATTACGGTACTGCGTATCCTCTTTTTTGGGATGTTCATATTCGCCGTGATCTTTCTCAATCCGGCCGGAGCCCACAGCAACGTGGTGGTTTTTCTGATCTCCTATTTCCTTTTTACGGCGCTGGAAGTCACCGCACTGTTCTCCAAAATAAACGGGCAAAAGCCTGGAAGCTAGGCCAAAAAGGGTGGCAAAGATTTTTTTTTGGGGTATTAATGAATAGTTTTGCCCTCGATTAATACGATTGTGCGAGACCATCCAAAAAGGCCATTTTTTAGTATGAAAAGAGCATTTTTTGCCTCTCTGACCGGCGTATTAATGTTCATTTTTTCGGGGGTATCCTCACAGGATGTGCACGCCTCGGGACCCGCCGGGCACGAGGCTGTAGCAAAGGAGGAAGGGAATGTCAGCAAGGTCATTATTGAGCACGTGATGGATAACCACGTATGGCATTTTTTTGATGGCCATTACGGGACGTTTTACCTGCCGGTCATCGTATACACCGCCGATCGCGGTCTCGATTTGTTTTCGTCGAGGAACTTCTACGGCGAACATCATAACCGGATAGCATACAACGGATATCGGCTAGAGCACAACACCATTTACAGAGGCGAGAAGGCGGTGTTGGATTTTTCGATCACGAAGAATGTAATGATGCTTTTCATCAATGCATTCATCTTGTTGGCCGTCTTCCTGTCTGTTGCCAGGGCGTACAAGGCAAACAAAGGCAAGGCGCCACGGGGAATCCAGTCGTTCATGGAGCCCGTTATCATTTTTGTCAGAGAGGAGATTGTAAAGCCCAACGTGGGTCCGCGTTATGAGACGTATCTTCCATACCTGCTGACACTGTTCTTTTTCATTCTTTTTGGAAACCTCCTTGGCCTGGTGCCTGGCGCAGGAAACTTAACAGGCAATATTGCGGTAACCCTCACCCTTGCGGTATTCACTTTTGTGATCACCAATGTCAGTGGAAATGCAAACTACTGGAAGCATGTATTCTGGACTCCGGGTGTGCCCCTTCCGCTTCGATTTATTATTCTACCCGTGGAGGTGATTGGCCTGTTTACAAAGCCATTCTCATTGATGATCCGTTTGTTTGCCGCCATTACCGCGGGGCACATTGTCTTGCTGAGTTTGCTGTCACTGACGTTTATTTTTGAGAGTTGGATGGTGGGCGTTGGATCTTCCATTTTTGTTTTATTCATCAGTCTTATCGAAATCCTGGTGGCGGGAATCCAGGCGTATGTGTTTACGCTGTTTACATCGCTTTATATCGGGTTGGCTGTAGAGGAACATCATGGAGATGGGCATTGAAATGAAATAATGCGCGGGTAGCCGTGCCTGAAGATACCCCGGGATAAACCCGGATTTTTGGTTCACTTAATTATTAAAGGTTATGTTATTTTCAATCTTACTGGACGTTAGCAATGCCATCATGGGAGCGGGCATCGGTGCCGGTCTGGCCGCCATTGGCGCCGGAATCGGTGTTGGTCGCATCGGAGGCTCCGCGATGGAAGCCATGGCACGTCAGCCGGAGGCCGCCAACAAATTGCAGGGATCGATGTTGATCATCGCTGCTTTGGTGGAGGTTGCCGCGCTTTTCGCCTTGGTAATTTGCTTTCTGATTTCGAACCTGACTGGCGCCAAAATCGCCTAAAGGGTCGTTTTCGCAGCAAAACGAATGAAACTTGCCTTTGGCGATGGGCCGGGCAAGCTTCTTCTCGTTTGTAATTGCCTTATTGGACCATAAACCAAAAGCGACTTCAACCATCAAATACTATGGAATTACTAACACCCGGATCTGGCCTTCTCTTTTGGCAAACCGTAGTTTTCCTGGCCTTGTTTTTCTTGCTTACCAAAATGGCCTGGAAACCTATTCTAGGTTCCCTGAAGGAACGGGAGACCTCTATTCAGTCGGCATTGGATTCGGCCGAGCGCGCGAAGGCTGAAATGGCCTCGCTCAAGGCGGATAACGAGAACCTGCTAAAGGCTGCACGCGAAGAACGCGACAAGATTCTGCGCGAAGCGCGTGACGCCGCAAATCGGCTTCACGATGAAGCGCAGGTAGCCGCCCGGAAAAATGCAGACCGCATCATCGAAGATGCCAAGGCCGTAATAAATACCGAGAAGCAGATAGCTCTCCGGGATGTGCGTGCGGTGGTTGCGAAGTTCTCGCTGGAAATCGCGGAAAAGATACTGCAGAAGAATTTGGCGGATGATAAGGCGCAGCAGGACCTGGCGAAGGGGTTCATTAAAGACTTAAAGCTCAACTGACCAAATGGCTAATCTACGTGTAGCTTCCAGGTATGTTAAGTCGCTGCTGGGCCTTGCTGTGGAGCGGGGGGTAGTGGAGCAGGTACATGAGGATATGCTCTTGTTTTCCAAGGTCTGTGCCGAAAACCGAAATCTGGTCGCCATGCTCCGCAGCCCGGTAATCCGGCATGAGCACAAGCGCGAAATCCTTAGAAAGTTATTTTCTGAAAAGGTAGGGCCCCTCACCATGTCAATCATTGACATCATCACCCGGAAGAACCGCGAGCCGCTGTTGCCGGCAATCGCCAATGAATTTCACAATGCATACAATGCATACAAAGGAATCGGTAAGGCATACCTGACGACAACGGTCAAGCCCGACAAGGAATTGCTGGAAATCATGGAGCGCATTTCCAAGAAATTACTGGATACTCCACAGGTTGAAATGCACACCCAGGTAGAGAAAGAATTGATTGGGGGTCTTATTCTTCGTGTGGGCGACCGCCAGCTGGATACCTCCATTCGCAGCAAATTGAAATCCTTGGAATTGAAGTTCAACGAGAACTATTATATTAAAAAGACTTAACGACGAATAATACGTATCAACTATGGCAGAGATCAGACCAGAAGAAGTTTCAGCAATATTGCGAGAGCAACTTTCCCAATCACGAACGGAAGCAGAGTTGGAAGAGGTGGGTACCGTACTTACCATTGGTGATGGAGTCGCCCGTATTTATGGTCTTTCCAAGGCCCAGTCCGGGGAGTTGATCGAGTTTCAAAACGGGCTGCGGGCTTTGGTGCTCAACCTCGAAGAAGACAACGTGGGGGTGGTGTTGTTGGGTGATCCGAAAGGAATCAAAGAAGGCGACACCGTAAAGCGCACAGGACACATCGCTTCTATTAAAGTGGGTGATGGCGTACTTGGCCGCGTGGTAGACACGTTGGCGAAGCCCATCGACGGCAAGGGGCCGCTGTCGGGAGAACTCTACGAGATGCCGCTGGAGCGAAAAGCACCCGGTGTAATTTTCAGACAACCGGTGAACGAGCCGCTGCAGACCGGGATAAAGGCCATCGACTCTATGATTCCGATTGGCCGGGGACAGCGCGAGTTGATCATCGGAGACCGGCAGACTGGAAAGACGGCTGTGGCGGTTGATACCATCATCAACCAAAAAGAGTTTTACGAAAATGGCAAGCCGGTATACTGCATCTATGTTGCCATCGGGCAAAAGGCGTCCACGGTTGCATCGGTAGCCGCTACGCTGGAGAAAGCGGGAGCGATGCCTTATACAGTGATCGTGTCTGCTGCTGCCTCTGAGTCGGCGCCCATGCAGTATTTTGCTCCGTTTACAGGCGCAGCAATTGGCGAGTTTTTCCGCGACACCGGCCGTCCTGCTCTCGTTATTTATGATGACCTGTCGAAGCAGGCAGTTTCTTACCGCGAAGTTTCCCTGCTCCTCAGAAGGCCCCCTGGACGCGAAGCGTATCCTGGCGACGTTTTCTATCTTCACTCCAGACTTCTGGAGCGTGCCGCGAAGATTATCAACAACGATGCGCTGGCACAGAAAATGAATGACCTTCCGCCGTCGATCAAGCACATGGTAAAAGGAGGCGGTTCCCTGACAGCCTTACCAATTATTGAAACCCAGGCAAACGATGTGTCGGCCTATATCCCTACCAACGTGATCTCCATCACGGACGGACAGATATTCCTGGAGACAAACCTCTTCAACGCGGGAATTCGACCGGCTATCAACGTCGGTATTTCTGTGTCGCGGGTTGGTGGGTCTGCGCAGATAAAATCGATGAAGAAAGTGGCTGGTACCCTGAAATTGGATCAGGCACAATTCCGGGAACTGGAGGCTTTTTCCAAGTTCGGATCGGACCTTGACGCTTCCACCAAATTGACCATTGAACGCGGCCGGAGGAACCTGGAAGTTCTGAAGCAGCCGCAATATGAGCCGGTACCGGTCGAAGAGCAGGTTGCCATCATTGCCGCATCCACCCGCGGGTACCTCGATAAAGTCCCTGTTGACAAGGTAAAAGCCTTTGAAAAGGATTTTATCGGTCTTCTCCGGGCACAGCATAAGGGTATCCTTGAAAACTTGAAAAACGGGAAGCTAGAGGATGCAGACATGGATATGTTAAAGAAGATGGCGCTGGAGATGGCGGCGAAATACTAGTCCGGGACATAATCGCAAGCGGAAAGACATGGCCAATTTAAAGGAAGTAAAGACCAGGATTAGCTCGGTAATCAGCACGCAGCAGATTACAAAAGCCATGAAAATGGTGGCGGCTGCCAAGTTGCGCAAATCGCAGGATCGAATTATTCAGATGCGTCCATTTGCCATGAAAATGACGGCGCTCGTACAAAACCTTGCGGGAGGTAACTCGGATGCTGATAACTGGTACAGCAAACCGCGCCCGGAGGAAAAGATTCTTATTGTGGCGGTAAGTTCGGATCGCGGGTTGTGCGGATCCTTTAACTCCAATACCAACAAGGGTGTTCAGCGACTGATTCAGGAAAAGTATGCCGCTCAGCAGGCCCGGGGAAATGTTTCCATTCTTCCCATAGGAAAGAGGGCGCTGGATTATTTCTCAAAACGAAATTTTCGGGTACACAACCAGTTTGCCGGATTGTTTCATGGATTGTCTTTTGATGGGGCCGCAGAGGCAGGGAGCTTCATGATTCAAGGCTTTCGGAATGGGGAGTTTGATAGGATCGAGATCGTTTACAATCAATTCAAGAATATCGCCACGCAAATCCTGATGGTGGAACAGTTCCTGCCTGTACTTCCACTGCCCACGGAGAGCAAACAGGAAGTTGATTATATTTTTCAGCCTAATCAGGAAGAAATTCTAGCGGGTATTATTCCTAAATCGCTGAAGGTGCAGTTGTACAAGGCGCTGCTCGATTCCAACGCATCTGAAAACGGGGCGCGTATGACGGCCATGGACAAAGCGACTGAAAATGCAGGGGACCTCCTTAAAGACCTCAAACTGACATACAACCGCTCACGCCAGGCGGCCATCACAAAGGAAATTCTGGAAATCGTTGCCGGAGCGGAAGCATTAAAGCATTCCTAGCAGTCCCTTCCGGCAGGGCAGAGCTGACTGTAATCGCGATGCCGATGCAAATGGCTTACCTCTCCCATGATTCAAAATATGCATTATATTTCCGTCATTCATGCAAATCCGGGAAGTTAAAGATTCATCCGACGCCCGCGCGTTTCTCCAGTTGCCTGTCCGGCTATACAGAACGGCGCAGGCATGGATTCGGCCGCTCGACAACGACGTCGTGTCTGTATTTGACCGGGCGAAGAACAAGTCCTTCAGAAAGGGAGATTGTGCCCGATGGATTCTATTGGATGGCAGCGGTGAAGTGATCGGTCGGGTTGCAGCCTTCGTTTTGGAAAAGAGCGTTGGCAAGGGGAATGAGCAGCCTACCGGGGGCATGGGCTTCTTTGAATGTATCGATGATCAGTCGGCAGCTTTTATGCTTTTTGATCAATGCAAGGCTTGGCTGCGCGACCGAGGGATGGAGGCAATGGATGGACCCATTAACTTTGGCAGCCGGGAGAAATGGTGGGGCTTGCTGGTTGATGGATTTGATCAGGAACCCAATTATCAGTGCAATTACAATTTTCCATATTATGCCCGGTTGTTCGAGGCCTATGGATTCCAGGTGTACTTTAACCAACTCACCTATAGCAGGAAGGTGATGGAGCCACTCTCAGAACGGCTGGCTTACAAAGCAACGCTGCTGGGGGGCGATCCGGACTACGACTTCCGGTTTCTTGCAGGGCGTGAACTCGGAATGTTAGCCGAATACCTGCATCGCGTGTATAATCTGGCTTGGGCCAACCGGGCGGGAAATCCTGATCTGTCATTACAACAGGCGCGCCTCCTTGTTAAACAGATGAAGCCTATTCTGGATCCGCATTTGTTGTGGTTTGGTTTTTATAAAGGGGAGCCGATTTCCTTTTTCATTTCGTTGCCGGAGATCAACCAGATATTCAAGCACCTCCATGGAAAGCTTAATTGGTTGGGGAAAATCAAGTTCCTTTGGCACAAGGCGCGAAAGACCAATACCAAGGCTTTCGGAATTTTGTTTGGGGTGGTTCCGGAGCATCAGGGAAAAGGGGTGGATGGCGCTATGATCATGGCGGCCAGACGCGTTTATCAGTCTGACCAATTGCCCTATACAGATTATGAAATGAACTGGATTGGGGATTTTAATCCTAAAATGATCCAAGTTGTGGAGCAAGTTGGAGCCCGTGTAAATAAACGACATATTACATACCGAAAGCTTTTTGACGAAGGCAAGCTATTTACCCGCCACCCGATTCTCAACTAATTCATGCAATCCGAAGAGACCCGTTCGAATTTCTTATGGCGCAATCTGCTCCGGGGGCTGATCTGGTTTGCGGTTATTCTCTCGGCATACATATTGTCCAGTGAGGAAATAGCCGTCTACCAGGCAGAAATCAATAGTGTGGGAAATCGCTTGCCGATGCTTCTTGGAATTTTTGCGTTCTCCGAGATCGTTTTCGGAATCATACCTCCGGAATTATTCATGCTGATATGGCAGTCCAAAGGGGTATTGTCTGAGTATGCGATCAACCTAACCTACCTCACGGTGATTTCCTTTGCAGCAGGAATCATTGGTTACTATATAGGACGTTTTTTTTCCAAGACGAGCATTTATCAGGACGTGCATAAGCGGTACCTTCATCGATATGATCGGCAACTGAAGCGTTACGGATTATACCTGGTGCTGGTGGGAGCGGTAACTCCAGTTCCATTCTCCGCTACCTGCATGCTGGCGGGCTCAGTCAATATCCCATTTAAGAAGTTCCTGGTGGTATCCATAGCGCGCATCATTCGTTTTGCCGGTTATGGCTGGGCCGTATGGGCAGCGCCGAGTTATTTTATGTAGCCCAATCAAGGGCTTACATGCTTCTTGCTTGAGAAGTAGGAGTATACAGCAGGAATGACGTAGAGCGTCAACACCGTAGAAAACAGCATCCCTCCGATAACTGCAATTCCCATCGAGACCCTGCTTTCCGACCCTGATCCGAGCGCCAACGCAATGGGCAGGATGCCCAGAATCGTGGAGAGACTTGTCATGATGATAGGTCGAAACCTTGATTCCGCTGAACCCATCACTGCATTCAGCACACTCAACCCTTGCTCTTTCCGCTGGTTGGCAAACTCCACGATGAGGATTCCGTTTTTGGTCACCAACCCAATCAGCATGATAATTCCTATTTGACTGAAAATATTCAGCGTTTGATTGAAATACCAGATGGAAATCAGGGCGCCTGCCAGGGCCAGCGGGACGGTGAACATGATGACGAACGGATCGATGAAGCTTTCAAACTGGCCCGCAAGCACCAGGTAGATGATCACAAGTGCAATAAGGAAGGCCATGTAAATGGTAGAAGAGCTCTCTGCAAATTCCCGGGAGGAACCATCAAGGCTTGTGGAGTATGTTTCATCAAGAACCTCACTTGCGATTTTCTGCATCTCCTCGATGCCTTCTCCCAAGGCGACACCCCGCGCCATTTGTGCCTGAACCTTGGCGGAGGAGTACCTATTGAATCGGTACAGCTGCGGCGGTTTGCTCTGTTCTTTCATGGTTACCAGGTTGTCCAACTGAATGAGCTCGCCGGCCTTATTCTTGACGTACAACGACTTCAGGTCCAGCGGTTCGTTGCGGTCTTTCCGCTGTACCTGTCCGATGATTTGATACTGCTTCCCGTCCATGATAAAGTTTCCAAAACGAGTACCGCTCAGCCCCAATTGGAGCGTCTGGGCAATATCAAGAACGTTGACGCCGATGTTCCTTGCCTTGTCGCGATCGATCGTGATGTTGATTTCTGGCTTATTAAACTTGAGATCGAGATCAACGAATGTGAATTTCGGACTTGCAGAAGCTTTGGCCATGAAGGCGGGAAGTACGGATTCCAATTTTTCCAGGGTGGATGCCTGAATAACAAATTGGACGGGGAATCCGCCGCGGCGATCGTTTCCAATAGTCTGCGTTTGCGTAATGTAGGTACGCACCCCGCTGAACTTCTTGGCCCTTTCGGTTATATCGTCAACAATTTCCTGTTGGCTTCGCTTTCGCTGATCTGCATTCTTCAGAATAATACGAACCATGCCGGAGTTTACTCCGCCTGAGCCAAACCCCGGGGAGGTTACGCTTACCAATCCGGCGTTTTCCGGAATGGCTTGCTGGACGAAGTTGGTAAGGTCAACCACATACCCGTCCATGTATTCAAAGGTGGCACCCTCGGCGCCCTGGGCCATGACCCGAAACTCATTGCGATCTTCCATCGGTGCCAGTTCCGAGGGTAAGGTCCGCCCCAGAAAGGCAATCAGGCCTCCGGCAATCAATATGATCACAAATGCCAGCCACCGCATTTTCATGAATGCCTGCAGCGAACTTGAATAACTGGCTGTTAGCCACGTAAAGAACGGTTCTGTTTTTCGGTACAACCAGGGCTGCAGCTCCCTCTTTTTGAGCAGCCTGGAGCTCATCATCGGAGTCAGCGTGAGGGAGACAAATGCGGAGATGGCGACAGAGCTCGCCACAACCAGTCCAAATTCCCGAAACAGCCTGCCGGTTAATCCCTGGAGAAAGATCACAGGGAGGAAGACGGCCACTACGGAAATGGTGGTCGAGATTACAGCAAAATAGATTTCAATAGAACCCTTTCTGGCTGCTTCCACAGGATCCTCACCCTCTTCAATCTTGGTGTAAATGTTCTCCAGCACAACAATAGCATCGTCCACAACCAATCCAATGGCCAGGACGATGGCTAGCAGCGTAAGTACGTTGATAGTGAAGCCCAGAAGGTACATGACAAAAAATGATCCGATCAGCGAAATGGGGATGGTGGCGACGGGGATCAATGTTGTTCGCCAATCACGGAGGAAAAAGAAAATCACAAAGAGCACGAGGGTAAATGCTATGAGTATAGTCTCCTCGACCTCCTTAATGGATCCACGAATGAATTGCGTAGAGTCCCAGCTCATGTAGTATTTGATGTCCGGGGGTAAATCAGCCTTAATCTGCTCCAGCTTCTCATACATCCGGTCTGCAATTTCTATGTTGTTGGCACCAGGCTGTGCCACGATGGCAAGCGCCACGCCTGGTTTTCCGTCGCGGCGCAGCAATGTGCGGTCATTTTCAGGATACAATTCCGCGTACCCCACATCGTTGAACCGGACAATGTTGTCTCCGTTGTCTTTGATGATCAGATTATTAAAATCGTTTACGGTCGTAAGGCGACCCATGGTGCGTACCGTGAGTTCCGTATTTTGTCCTTCCACCCGGCCTGACGGAAGTTCTACGTTTTCGCGGTTGAGCGCCTGGAGGACGTCTGAGGGGGCCAGCTTTAACGATGCAAGCTTGATGGGATCCATCCAGAGACGCATGGAGTATCGCTGCTGTCCCCAGAGCTGAACTGAACTTACACCTGGAATTGTCTGAAGACGCTCCTTGAACATGATCTCAGCCACGCGTGACAGATCGAGCAGGTCTCTTCCGTCGCTGGCCACGGAGAGAAAAATTATGGGCCCCGAATCGGCATCGGCCTTTTCAACAACGGGAGGGTCTACGTCTCGGGGGAGGTTTCTCAGCGCTCCGGAAACTTTGTCCCGAACGTCGTTGGCGGCCGCCTCGATATCCACACCAAGTTCGAATTCAATGGTAATGCTGCTTCTTCCTTCTCGGCTTACCGAAGTGAGCGTACGGATGCCAGCGATGCCGTTAATGGCGTCTTCCAACGGTTCTGTAATCTGCGATTCGATGACATCTGCGTTTGCGCCGATGTAACTGGTAGAAACGGCTACCACCGGCGGGTCTACGCTGGGGAATTCACGAATGCCCAAAAAAGAGAAACCAATGTATCCGAACAGGATAATGACCAGCGACATGACGATGGCCAGTACGGGTCGATTGATACTAATGGTTGAAAGGCTTGCCATATACCGTTGGTGCTATTTTACCTGCGTGAACCGGATTGGTAATCCGGCTCTCAGCTGAAGAATTCCGGTTGTGATCACCGTATCTCCCGGTTGTAAGCCGGAGGTGATTTCAACATTCATGTTCGTTCTCGTTCCAGTTTCCACTTTAACCTCACGCGCTTTTCCACCGCTTGCGACGAAAAGCTTTTGACCGCCCTGTTCAGGAATTATCGCCTGCGTGGGCACCAAGATGGCGGCTTTATTGGTAGCCAGGATCAGATCGACCTTGACAAACTGACCGGGCAGTAAGAACCCATCCGAGTTGTCTGCCAAGGCTCTCAATTTCAGCGTCCTGGTCGACTCATCGATGCGGGGCTCAAGCGCATACACTTCTCCAACGAAAACCCGTGAGGTATCGTTTTCAATCGTGAAGCGAATTTTCTTGCCTGCTGAAATCATAGCACTGTACCTGCTGGGCACCGCAAATTCTATCTTAGCGGGAGAATTATTGTAAAGCGTAGCGATGACCGTGCTGGGGGAAATATATGCGCCCCGGCTCACGTACCGCAAGCCGATAATTCCTTCAAAAGGAGCAAAGATTCTGGTTTTCTGAAGTTGTGCCTCCAGCAATTTAATGTCTGAAATGGTTGTGTTCAGCCGATTAAGTGCATTGTCATATTCCTCCTGGCTGATAGCCTCTTTTTTCAGCAGTTGGCGCTGACGATACTCGTTGTCCCTGTTGAGCTTTTGGGTATACCGCTGTTTTTCAATGAGCGCCCGGATTTCTTCATCGTTGATTTTCACGAGGAGTTCACCTTTTGACACACGGCCCCCTTCCTTGAAGTTAATGGTCGTGATCTTGCCGCTACCCTCGCTCTTGAGTTCAAGGGACTCGTTGGCTATTACGGATCCAGTAAGAACGAGTGTGTTGTCGAATGCGGTTGGCCGGACGATGACTCCAAAGACCTGAAGCACGGAAGGCGCTGCGGTTTGTGCACCTTCGACGGACTTCTTATTGAACAGGTCAAGTTTTGGCAATGCCAAAAGAAAGATGACTATCAGGATAATCAGAATGGTGAGAAAGCGCTTCATCTTGACTCTTTAACTTCGGTTGGTCTTGTGTGCGGGATCAAAAATTTCATGGAGGTGAATTACCTGAGGAATTAATGGCTTTTGTTCATCATTGTATATCACATAATCTGCCCGCTTCATTTTCTCCTCTTCTGGCCACTGGTTCTTCATAATGTGCCGGATATCAGTCTCATTTCTTTGGGGGTCTCTTGCGCGTATCCGCTGCACACGCAAGTCCTCCGGAGCATAGACCACAACCATTTTCCCCAGGGTAGTATTGACCCCAGCCTCAAAAAGCAAGGCGGCCTCGCGGATAAGGTAGGCTTCATCACGATGGGTGTCTGCCCACTGCGCATAGTCCGAGGCCACCCGTGGGTGGACCAAAGCATTTAGCTGCTGTAACCGGAGTGGGTCCTCAAAAGCGACCCTTGCCAAGTAGGCGCGGTCCAGGCTTCCATCCGGTCGGTACGACAAGGTTCCGAATTCTTTTTGGATTTGCCGGATCAGTATTCCGTCAGTGGTCATTAAGGACTTCGCTCGGCTGTCAGCGTCGTACACGGAAACCCCCAGGGACTGAAAGACCCGGCAAACCAGGCTCTTTCCAGAACCAATCCCACCTGTGATGCCAACCTCCAGCGGGCGGTCCATGGGTCAGGGTTTCCTCACATGGATGGAGTCGGTGCTGACAAGCCGGGCATATTCTGGGACACCTGAAACCAGGGGGCTGATGACGAGGGTATCACCCCGTTTTACGTCGGGATACAGAAAGGTTACCGACAGGAGGGAAATATCAGCCAAAAGGCGTTCGCGATCTTTTTGCGAGATAAGGAGGGTACACCGGATACTATCTGGCTCAACGACGGCACCGGATGGCATTCTTGGTTTTGTAAGTTTCACGTGGGTAGTGACTTCTTCTACCGGGCCGACCTCAAATAGGACTTCTGCCACCGGGGGGTTTCGGGATATAAACTCGTTGTTGTCAACTTTCACTTCCATGCTCTCCCTGAAATGGGAACTCAACCGGTTGCCCGTAACTTTCAGCCAGAGTGTGTCGCGAAGGGCGCCAATGAAACTCTTTGGCCCATCCATCACAACCGAATCGGGAAGGATGACAACCGGACTGATGATTCCAAAATTTTTCTTGAAGGACACGGCATTCAGGTCGGCAAGCAGTTTTACTTTTCGTGAAATTCTTGGTTCAATGAGTATCCGGAGTGTATCCGCTGCAATAAAGTTCAGCTGCAGGACTCCCAGTTGACTGACCACATGGGGAGACAAGGTGCTTCCAACAATTTTCCTGACTTCCGTCGGACGCTCCAAAGGGAAAGTAATGGTTGGGACTTTTAGGCCGAGATTTTTACGGAGTAGTTCCCACCCGTTGCCACTGACATTGACGATGAGCTTGGGGGGGAGGGGCTCCGCAGGGGCGTACCGGTCCCCGTCATAGTCGAAAGCCGGTGGGAATGAGATTTCTGTTGAATAAGTCTTGTTAAGCGCCGTGAATACCCAGAAGATAACGGCGGCAAAAAGACACAGAACAAGCGCCGTCCAGTTGGTGCGGTCGAATCGCAAAAGGTTGCTGATGACGCGGAAGAGATTCATCCGTATCCGTTGTTGTTGGTATAGCTGATCCTATTCAGGCTTCTTGACGGCGTTTGCATTCTTGGTAGCCTCCATGGAAACCGACGATTTGGAAAAACGGATGCGAGCACCCCGCTCAAATTCCAGGATGAAGGTGTCTCCCTCAATTTCGGCGATCCGACCGTGGGCTCCGCCGATCGTAACCACGAGATCACCTTTCTTGACTTCTTCGACAAATTTCTTCTGATCCTTGGATTTCTTTTGTTGCGGGCGGATCATGAAAAAATAGAAAATACCGATAATGGCTACCATGAAAATCACGGAGGTCCAGCTGCTGTTCTGTGCTTGTAGGATAATTGCTTGCATGAGATTTACGTTTTGTGCCGTCAAAGGTACTAGATTTTGACTGGACAATTAGCAACAAAAAAGTCCCGCTTACCGGGACTTTTTTGAGTGCTTATCATTAGGATCTATTTAGTAGGGCCCTGCATTTCTGCCTTAGGAGTAACCATCGCCTTGAAGCGCAGGGTAGTTACTTTAGGCCAGGTATTGGCCGTAACCGTAATGGTCTTGTTGTTGATACCGGGCTTGCCATTGCTGTCAAACTCCGCTTTAACGAAACCGGTTCCACCAACCGGAATGGGCGTCTTCGTCCAATCCGGTGCCGTGCATCCGCAGGAAGGGTGCGCGCCCTGAATAACGAGGGGAGCCTGGCCGGTGTTCTTGAGTTTGTAAACGTGGATTACCTTCTGGCCTTCGTTGATGGTACCGAAGTCGTGGTCAACAGTTTCATATACGGCTTCCGGAAGCGGTCCGTCTGGTTTTTCTTCCGTTGCTGCTGCTGCATCGGCGACCGGCAAGTCCGCCGGGTTATTGACTTTGCTGGTCTCCAGCTGTGCAAGCCTGCTCTCGAGCTCAGCGACCCGTTTTTCAGCTGCTTTGTCCTTGCAGGAGCTCAACATGACAATGCTGAAAACTGCCGCCATAAGTATGGAAATGTTCCTTTTCATTTGAATTGATATTTCGGTTTGAATTGTAAAATTAATCAGAATTTCTGAGCCTTTGCAAGGTGGTAATTTCTAACTCTTTTGGTTGCCCCGGATTTGCTCCAGGAGGTCATCCACATCCTCGAGCAGCCTCTCGGCCTTTCCTTTGGCTTCCGACACGACCTTTTGACCCTGCGATTTTGCTTCGGTAGTCAGGGGGGTGTCCTTTCCGGTAACCAAATCGTCAAGAAAATCCTGGAGGATTTTCTTGTATTTATCCAGGCGGAACGAGAGTTTTTCCCGGGTATTGGAGCCTTTGTCGGGGGCATACAGGACGCCCAGAATAGCGCCAGCGGCAGCTCCGGCGAGAAAGGCAATCAACGCATTGCTGTTTTTGCTCATAACCAGTTATTTGGACTACAAAGATAATCAATCAGGAGAAAGACTGCCAGTAATTACAGCGGCAAAAAACCCTATTTGTTGTCCATCAGGCCCCGGCCACTCTTCTTTATTTTTCCTTCCTCGGAAAGCTCCTTGGCCAGCACATCGAGAATGCCATTAACAAATAGCCGGCTTTTGGGCGTGCTGTATTCCTTTGCCAATTCGATGTACTCATTGATGGTGACTTTTACCGGAATATTCGGAAAGTGAATCATTTCGGCCAGGGCCATGTGTAGAATCACCCGATCAGTAAGGGGGAGCCTGTCCACTTCCCAGTTGCGGGTATGGGCGGCAATAAGGTTGTGATAACTCTTGTCCAGCTGGTTTGCTGTCAAGAAAAGTTTGTCAATAAAGGCCTTATCATCCTCCCAGTTGAGGGACAGCTTTTGAATCTCAACCGGGGAGGACGGTGCGAATGACTTCAGGGTCTTGTCGGCCAGGCTGCGGACGATTTCATGGTCTTCTGCCCACCACAGGTCTAATTCCTCGAAATATGAATTGATGGGGGTTTTACCCAGGATGATTTTGCGAACGAGGTGCTTGATGAAACCATTGTGGTCGGCGGCATCCGGACTGGGCAGCGCAATGTAATCCTTGAATTCCTTCCCAGGTTTGATGAAGTCCCGGAACCAGGAGCGTACCAAATCCATCTTCTGATCCCATCCACCCCCTTTGCGAAGTGTCTCCCTGCGGAGGTCGGGGCTCTCCCGAAGGGCCAGGACAAACGGATTGGCCGTAAAGTTTTTGGTGGAGATGCGTTTATCCTGCGCGGCCGCGCTCTCAAGCGCCGGGATCAGGTTTAATACCGCATAGTAGATGCTGTTGATCTTGTCGACCTCGAGGGCAATGTTGCTGCGAAAGAATGTGAAGTCTTTCTTTGTGTTCAGGGCATGCAGGGTGAGGGCTTCTTCAACCGATTCGGTGATTCGTGGGTCCGGACTTTCCGGAACGGACTCGCCCAGGAAGCGTTTCTCAAAAATTTTGATGGCCACGGCATATTGTCCCTTGAGCATTTCTTTGTCCTGCACCTTCATGGAATTCAGGTCGGGACGGAAAAAATTATCTACCGCATCTTGGGCCAGCAGGTAGTTCGCCTCCTTGCATTGCTCGTATGCAAAGAGGTTCTGCATGATCTTGATACGAAGGGTGCGTCGGTTGAGCATGACAATGAACGATAAAAAAGAAGTCTGCAAGTTACATTTTGTGCCTGATAAATGGTTGTTTTGAACCAAATTTCCGCGAACTCGTTTATTCCTGCGGTTATGAAGGAACTTTCCTACCTCAATAAATATCTGATCCGCTACAAAAAGCACCTGTTCTGGGGGTTGGTGTTTGTGATCATTTCCAACATTTTTCAAATCGTCCCCGCCCAGATGGTGCGTCGGGCGATTGACCTGGTAACTGATAATATAAACGTGTACCGGTCCTTTGGTGAGACGAAAGCGCAGGAGGAATTTTTTGGGATTTTCGCCCAGGGAATCCTCATGTATGCAGTCCTGATTCTGGTGATGGCGCTACTGCGGGGTTTGTTTCTCTACTTTGTCCGGCAAACGCTTATCGTGATGAGCAGGCGAATCGAGTACGACCTGAAGAATGACATCTTCGAACACTATCAGACACTCCCGCTGAGCTTTTACCGGCGTAACAATACCGGGGATATAATGAACCGAATTTCGGAGGATGTCAGCCGCGTACGCATGTACATCGGTCCTTCCATCATGTATGGCCTTCAGCTGATATCCTTGTTCTTTATTCTGATCCCGGTCATGTTTACGATCAGTGTGAAGCTTACGCTCTTCGCGCTCATTCCGCTTCCACTCCTTTCCTTCAGCATCTATTATGTAAACAACATTATTGAGCGCAGATCGGAGGAGATCCAGCGCAGTCAGTCCCGGCTGAGCACATTTGTGCAGGAGGCGTTTTCCGGAATCCGTGTTTTGAAATCATTTACCAGGGAGAAAGAGTCTATTGATCGGTTCACCATTGAGAATGAAGAGTACAAACGTAAATCCCTCCGTTTAACGCGTGTCCAGGCCCTCTTCTTCCCGCTGATGTTTGGACTTATCGGGCTGAGCACCATCCTTACTGTTTATCAGGGCAGTGTGGAGGTAATCCAGGGATCACTGACGTTTGGGAACATCATTGAATTCATCATTTACGTCAATTTGCTTACGTGGCCTGTTGCTTCCCTGGGTTGGACCAGCAGCCTCGTTCAGCGGGCCGAGGCTTCGCAGAAACGCATCAACGAGTTTCTAAAGACCAAAACGGATATTCACTCCAGCAAAAGCCAAGTTCACCAGATCCGTGGAAAAATCGAATTCCGCAACGTCTCATTTACCTATCCCGACACAGGGATCGAGGCCGTGAAGAATGTGTCGTTTACACTTAATCCGGGTGATTCTCTCGCTGTGATTGGCTCAACCGGATCCGGAAAGAGTACGCTGGCAAACCTCATATCGCGGCTGTTTGACGTTACGGGCGGGGAAATTCTCATCGATGATATTCCCATCAAAGACTACGATGTTGGCAATCTCCGCGGGCAGATCGGATATGTTCCACAGGACGTCTTCCTTTTTAGCGATACGATACATAACAACATCGGTTTTGGATTGGCAGAACCTGATGCCGAAAAGATAATCAACGCAGCGAAGAATGCCGATGTCTACCAAAACATTATGGATTTCCCATTGGGTTTTGGTACACGGCTCGGCGAGCGCGGGATCACGCTTTCCGGCGGGCAGAAGCAACGTGTGTCTATCGCACGTGCCATTGTGCGCGAACCGCGAATTCTCATGCTGGATGATGCCCTTTCTGCTGTGGATACGAAAACGGAGAATACCATTCTCAACAGTCTCAAAACGGTGATGGTCGGATGTACGACGCTGATCGTGTCGCACCGTGTGTCGTCTGCAAAATTGGCGAACAAAATAATTGTCCTGGATGACGGAGTCATCGCGGAATCCGGAACCCACGAAGAACTTCTTGCAAGCAAGGGAATCTACGGCGAACTGTACTACAAGCAAATGATGACTGAACAGATGGAGGGTTGAATTACTTGGGCGTCAGTTTGACGTAGACCAGCCGGTAGGTGACCTGGGTGCCGCCATCATTTTCAACACGTTGCAACCTTGGACGGAAAGCAGCAATAATGAAAAAAGGGTCAAGCGCAGGGCAGTCATGAGTAATAGACGAGATTAGAAAACGTAGCGCAGGCCGACGCCACCCTGAAAGCGCTGGTATCCCGGATCAAGGAGCGCATCGGTGAACATTTCAATTTCAATAAACGCAGATATGGGGAGCGAGAAGTAGGAGTACTCGAATCCAACCAGCGCGACAGGGCCGTAGGTAAATCGTGATTCGCGGAACTTACCGAACTTCCCATCATCCTGATTGCTGGACCTGTCGTTGAAATTGTAATCGTACTCAACAATCGTGCTTCTCCATTGCCACCCCAATCCGGCGTATAGCTGAAGGCCTTTGGAGATTTTCTCGGCATCCCATTGATAAAGGAACTTCGTTTCCAGAAACCAATCCACCACCGCCGTATGCGCGAGATAGGTGATGGACTGTTTTGTACTTAGCGTGTCAGGGAGGTATGTGTCAAAGGCTGCCCGGTAGTACTTGTTGTACAATCCACTGGCGGCTTTACCAGCATCAACGGCAAATGAAAAATGCTTGTTCGGATAAAACTTGTAGGCAAGCGCAAAGGGATCCCCCAGCTTAAACCCGATGCCCTGGTACGGATAGCGGCTCTGCTCGAAAATGGGACAGATGATTCTCGCCTTGTGCCCCGAAACACGTGGCACCCGATAGTTGGAACTGCGCGAACTCTTGCTAAAGGCCTGAGACCAACCTTCCAAAGTAACCAGCAACAACGCTAAAATAATAATGAGGTTTTTCGGGAAGAGCATCAAAGCAAATATAACCTTTTTGGCCTAACAGGGGCCGGGTTTGATACCTTTGGTCAGACGGCTTCCTTATACTGCATTCTGTACAATTGTGCGTAAAACCCCTGCTTTTCCAGCAGTTCTTCGTGACGGCCAGTTTCTTTGATTTCCCCTTTGTCAAGGACCATAATTGTGTCCGCCTTTTGAATCGTTGATAGCCTGTGGGCGATAACAATGGAGGTCCGGTGCTTCATCATGTTCGTGATGGCTTCCTGTATCATCGTTTCTGTCTCAGAATCGACCGACGACGTGGCCTCGTCCAGAATCAAAATCTGCGGATTGTACACCATGGCCCGGATGAAGGATAGCAATTGCCGTTGCCCTACGGAAAGGGTCGCTCCCCGCTCCATCACCTGGTAGTCAAGTCCTCCGGGAAGGCGTTCGATAAAATAGCGGGCGCCCACTTCATCGGCAGCCTTCATGATTATCGCGTCCGTAATGTCCGGGTTGCCAAGCGTAATGTTGCTGCGAATAGAGTCAGAAAAAAGAAAAACATCCTGCAGCACGACCCCGATATGTGCACGCAGGAAACTCAGATTGTATTCGCGGATATCAATGCCGTCCACCTTGATGCTTCCTCGGTTGATATCATAAAAACGATTCAGCAGATTAACAATGGACGACTTTCCAGCTCCTGTTGCGCCGACGAGCGCTATGGTTTGCCCGGGCTTGATGGACATGGTAATGTCTTTCAAAACGTAATCGGAATCGTTGTAGGCAAACCAAACGCGATCAAACTCCACGGCACCGCGCATGGTCATCCCCTGACGTGTTCCGTCCTTGACCAGGAAGTCTTTGTTGTCGAGCAGGCTGATGATCCGGGAAGAGCTTACAATTCCCAACTGCAAGGTGTTGTATCGATCCGCGATCATGCGAATGGGGCGAAAGAACATCTGAATATACATGATGAACGCCGTCAGTGTACCGATCGTGATTCCCGTCTGCTCCTGGTGAATGACCCCCTTGGCACCGTACCATACAAGAAGGCCAATTCCCATGGCGGCGATGATTTCCGCCACCGGAAAATACACCGAGTAATACAAGACGGATTTCAGGTTTGAGTGAAGGTGGTCCTTGTTTATCTCTTTGAATTTTTCAAACTCCCGCTTTTCGCTGCCGAATATCTGCACAATATTCATCCCCGTGATATGCTCTTGCACAAAGGAATTGAGATTCGCTACCGCATTCCGGACATCGTTGAAAGCGACTTTTATTTTTTCCTTGAAAACGTATGTGGCCAGCAACATGAGTGGGAAGGTGCACAAGCCGACCAGCGCCATGCGCCAGTCCATGAGAAACATGAATAAAAGGATGAAGGCGATTTGGAGGAGATCTCCGGCCATAGCGGCGAGACCCTCACTGAATACATCTGCCAGTGTTTCAACGTCCGAGATAGTTCGCGTCACCAGGCGGCCAATGGGAGTTTTGTCGAAAAACTTTAGCCGAAGATTGACGAGGTGCGCATACAGCTTGATCCGGATATCGCGAATGACATACTGGCCCACCCGTCCAGACATATACGTGTGGATGTATTGGAGTGCCGACTGGACCACCAGCAATCCGAAGACCAGCAACATGATCTTCACCATCCCGATGTAATTGCCCACGGCTACATCGCGGTCGAGCGTAATTTGAATCAGGATCGGACGAACCGCCGTCAACACGCCCAGTATAACAGTGAGAAAAATGATGATGTACAGCTTCTTCTTATAAGGGGCAACAAAGGAGATGAGCCTCCGGAGTACCTGGAAGTCGATTATATTCCCACTGCTTACTTTCTCTTTTTCCATTATTTTTTCTACCGGACAAAAATACTTGCTGGATACTTTACGCGCATAAGAAACAAACCATCGGGAGGGACATTCATCCCTGCGCGCTTCCTGTCACCGCTTCGGAGAATAGCCTTGAACTCTTCCACACTCGTCTTGCCGGTCCCCGCATCCAGCAAGGTCCCCACCACTGCACGAACCATGCCGCGCAGGAAGCGATTGGCAGTAATGGAAAAGACCAGAGTGTCTTTCCGAATGGCCCAGTGTGCTTTCTTCACGGTGCACCGGAAGTGGTCCACATCCGTTTTCACCTTGCTGAAGCATTGAAAATCATGTGGTCCTACCAGTAACGCAGCAGCCTTACGTAAAGTTGGCAGATCAAGCGATTTAAAATAATAGAACGAGAGCCCGGCTTGGAGCGGATCTTTGACCCGCGTGATGCGGTACTCGTACGTCCGCTCCACGGCGGCGTACCGCGCACTCGCATCTTGCTTAACCTGGCGGATGGAGCGAATGGCAATATCCCGTGGAAGGAATGAATTCATGCGCTGAAGGAGATTGGAGGCATCAACCGATCGGGTGATATCAACATGAAAGAACTGCTGCACGCAATGAACTCCCGCGTCAGTCCTGCCACTTCCAACCACCGAAACCTTTTGACGCAACAATTGACCAAGAGTTTTTTCAATGACCGCCTGGATCCCTACTGCGTTCGCCTGAGACTGCCAGCCGTGGTACCGCTGTCCGTGGTATGTAATTTCAAAGAAGTACCGCATCAGCAACGTTCATAAATGACCGCAGCACCCTGACCAACGCCCACGCACATGGTTGCCAATCCGTACGTTATTTTTCTCTTTTGCATTTCGTGGATCAGGGTGGCACTAATCCGGACTCCGCTACACCCCAGCGGATGGCCCAGGGCAATGGCGCCGCCGTTTACGTTAACGATTTCCGGATCCACCTTCAAATCACGCATGCACGCAATAGACTGTGACGCAAATGCTTCATTCAGTTCAACGAGCCCGATATCTGAAATCTTAAGCCCTGCACGCTTCAGCGCTTTTTCAGTGGCTGGTACCGGACCGATACCCATGTGCGCCGGGTCAACACCTGCCACCGCCATGGCCACCACCCTGGCCATGGGCTTGGCGCCGGATTCTTTTAAAAATTCTTCACCCGCAACAAACGCTGCGGCGGATCCATCGTTTATGCCGGAAGAGTTACCTGCTGTCACTGTCCCGCCTTCCTTGAACGCCGGGCGGAGGGCGGCCATCTTTGCAAGCGTCGTGTCACGCGGATATTCGTCTATTTCGAAAGTTGTCGTTTCTTTTCCGGCGCGAACGGGCACGCCAACGCGTTCCTGCTTGAACTTCCCGGCCGCTTCGGCCCGGGCAAATTTTTGTTGTGACAGAAGCCCAAACGCGTCCTGCTCCTCCCGGCTTATCTTCCATTGGGAGGCCACGTTCTCCGCTGTTTCTCCCATCGAATACGGATGATACATTTTGGCCAAGGCAGGATTGGTAAACCGCCAACCAAGTGTGGTGTCATACATTTCTGTCTTGCGGGAAAAGCTTTCTTCCGGTTTTGCCATGACGTAGGGTGCCCGGCTCATGCTTTCAACACCGCATGCGATGTACAACTCACCGCGGTTGCCCGCAATCCCATCGGCTGCGTTCATAATGGCCTGCAGGCCAGACGCGCAAAGCCGGTTGACCGTAACCCCCCCCACCGAATCAGGCAAACCGGCCAGCAACAACGCCATGCGAGCCACATTGCGGTTGTCTTCTCCCGACTGGTTGGCGGCTCCCGCAATGACATCTTCAATCATCGCGACGGGTACGTTTGGATTTCTCTTTACCAGTTCCCGGATGGCGTGGGCCAGCAAATCATCAGGCCTCACGGAAGACAAAGATCCTGCATACTTGCCGATCGGCGTGCGGAGGATATCAAGAACGTAGGCGGTTTTCATGGCAGTGTGGCTTATAACGCAAAGAACGAAAGGAAATTCATACTTTTGAGCGGTTCAATTTAGCGCAACGATACTATGTGGCAAAGAAAGCAAACGATATTCCTGGTGCTTACGAGCGTATGCATGATTCTGATGATTTTTTTCCCATTCTGGAAGGCGGTGGAAGATGGTGTGGAAAAAGTGCTCTTTCCGTTGCATTATACGATCAGAATCCAGGGAGAACCGAATACGGTGTATTTCCCTTACGCCTTTAGTGCCATCCTCGCGGTGGCTGCCGCGACACTGGCGATTATAGAGATTGGAAAATTTGAGGACCGCATGCTCCAGATTAAACTGGGGGCTTTGAATTCCTTGTTGATGATGGGGTCCCTTGGATGTATGGTGTTTTTTGCGACCGGGCTTATCAAAGAAAACCAGCTTGAAGGACAGTACGGATTAGCGCTGTGGCTTCCGTTCATTGCCATGGTGAGCAACTTGATTGCCAACCGTTTTATACGTCGAGATGAAAAACTGGTCAGAGATTCTGATCGAATCAGATAACTTTTTTCCTAAGATAACCTTACATGGCACAAACAAAACTCGGCGAGAAAACAGTGAACACGATCGGAGACCTACCGAACGTAGGCAGCGCTGCACCTGAATTCATCCTTACCGGAAACGATCTGAAAGAAATCTCTTCTGTGCAGTTTGCCGGCAAGAATGTTGTACTCAATATCTTTCCAAGCCTGGACACGAGCACGTGTGCGGCATCGGTACGGGAGTTCAACAAGCGGGCAGCCTCGCTTGAGGATACAGTCGTACTATGTATCTCGAAGGATTTGCCGTTTGCGATGAGGCGGTTTTGCGGAGCCGAGGGGATTGATAAGGTCACTACGCTTTCCGATTTCCGTAACCGCGGCTTTGCGAAGTCGTATGGAGTTGAAATGCTGGAAGGTGGGATGTTCGGGCTTCTCGCCAGAGCGGTCGTGATAATCGGCCCCGACGGGAACGTGAAGTATTCGCAGATTGCTCCGGTGGTCGGGGAAGAACCAGATTACGATTCAGCCATACAGGCTATCTAGCCTTGTAGTTACGGACGGAGAATAGTTCGTTCGCGGGTAACCTGCTCAATCCTATCCCTGCTGAAGTATACAGGAAAATGCCTGTCTGATGCCCACGACTGAAAAAGGTTGCGATAATATGGGCTCTCCGGATCTCCGCTCTGGCCAGGAGTGTTGGTAAATAATGTCTTGTCCCAGTCACCCGTATCCACTACCATCCGAAAGGAAGCTCCTGACGTTTGATTGTTGTTATTCGTTGTTACTCCCGGTGTCGATCCATAGCCGCCCCGCGGCAATGGGCCCACCTCCAGCTTTTTTCTTGTAGGTTCGTCCACCGCATTGCTCAGGAGGTGCTTGATCAGGACGTGATGCATCGCAGGCTGCCCGTACTGCCAGGCGGATTGATCATTCCCCAATTTCACTTCCAGCTCACGCACGCACGCTTCCAGGCACTGCAGTAGAAATTGATCGCGCGGTGCAGGTTTGTTTCCAAACATCGCCCCGGGCTCCACCAACCATTGAATTACTTTTTTCAAAGGAAGGGATCGTATATACTTCTGTCCATCGGGAGGGACGATCCGAAGTCGGAGCTCAGCGGATAGTTTCTTTTCCCAGGCTGCATAGATCGTTGCTTCCACAGAGTTCTTATCGAGTGTGTAATTCCATGCCAGCAACCGGACACGCGCCTTTTCCACAGCCGGATCCGGTGATTTTATTTTTGAAAGGAGCGGAACCAGTTCACGGGCAGGCAGCGAAAGGTAGTCTGACTGAAGTTGACACATGGTTTCCACCGAGTGCTTTTCCCTGCTGCCCAGCACTTCCTTTATTCTGTCGACCCGATAGCGCGTCGCCCAGTTTAACCCCACGGCATCCATATGTTTGAAATCCGCCGGGACATTGTTTTCATTAGCAGTTGCCAGGAATGAACTGGCCGGATTCAAAACATTGGGAAGGGACTTTATCGGCAGATAGCCGGACCATTCGTGCGATCCATCGCCTGGGACCGGAACGAGCCCGCTCCAGTTCCTGCGCACCGGGGCGATGCCCACGGCCTGCCACCCGATGTTGCCCTTTTTGTCGGCCCATATCATGTTCTCACCAGGAATGTGGCTGTAGGAACAGCCCTCGCGAAACTCCTCCCAGGAGGTGGCCTGATCGATACGCAAGCTTGCCAGGTAAGGGGCTCCTCCCTTTTCAAGCCATGCACACCGCACCGCGTAGCCGACATGATTCTTGGTATCGACATAGGTAACGGGTCCGTGCCGCGTGAAACTATGAGTGATAACAGTATCCGCTTTCCCCTTGATCCGGATTGTATCGGCGACCTTCTCCATGTCCTCCCATTTTCCCTGGTACTTGTATTGATTGTCATTCTCCGGGTTGAGTTCGTAGACGTAAAGGTCTTCGCCATCAAGATAGAATACGGTGAGTCCCCAGGCCCCGAATTGGTTGTGCCCAATGGATACTCCTGGGATCGTTGGCTCGCCGCCACCGACTACGTTCCACTGCGGGGCAACGAGGTGTACCATATACCGTAGGGAGGGCGCCGTGATATCGCGGTGCGGATCGTTGGCCAAAATCGGAAATCCACTTTCAGATTTCGCACCAGCTACAATCCAGTTGTTGCTTCCAATGGTTTCGCGCTCGGTTGCCATCAATTGCTGGTAGTCGCCACGGTCCCGGGCGGCAAGCTGCTCATAATTGATTTCGTTATGCGGTGCGCTGGCCAGGAGATCCGAGGGCCTGATCCGCAAGGGCGCTCGGAACGCGGTGTAGACGGTGAGTATGCTGTCGAACAGCGCTGCTTTGTTAATTTTTGAATCCATTTCCAGGATAGGCACACCGGGCTCAAAGGCACTGAAGTTCCGCACGCGCTCTGGTCCCAGCTTCGCAACAGCTCTGCCAATCCGGACTTCTTCGGTTATGTTTCCCAACAATCCCTGATGCCTGGAGAGAACAACCTCCTGAGTCCACCTGCCTGGTTTTATGCCGAGAAGCCGGAATTCCATGGTCAGCAGGCTGGTGTCCCTTTCGGTTTCGGAAATGTAGGCGTTGACCCCGTCTGTAAAGGCGGTGATAATTTCAGATCCGCGCGGATGGTAATGGTTCATCTCTTCCTCCAGGTTTCCTCTGAATTTGAAAAGCCGCGAGCCGATGTCGCGTTTTAATTCCTGCGGTCCAAGAATTTCCGCAACGGTTCCTGTTGCCTGCCGGCGCCAGATTTCAAACTGGAACAACCGGTCTTTGGCCGCACTGTAGCCCTGCGCAAAGAAGAGGTCGTGCTCATTCTGTGCGTAGATGTGGTTAACACCGGCAGTATCACGGAGGATTTCCACCGCTTGCTGTAATCCCCCGACCTTCAGCGAGGCCTTTTCAGGCTGACATGAAGCAAGAATGATGATGAATACCAAGCTAAGCCCATAGAAATTTTTCATAGAATTCTGAAACGTGGTGTTGGATGAAGAAGAAATTGGATCGGTGGATTTCAGGATGCGATTTTAGCTACTGCATCAATAAGCCGATCAAGGTCTTTGGTCGTTGTATAAACATGGGGCGTGACCCGGACAGCGCTGATGTTTTCCCATACAATGCCCGTTGTATGGATTTGATAATCCGCCATGAGTTTATTGACCACCTCGCCGGGTGTCATTCCGTCGATGCTGAACGTTCCCAGGGCGCAGGAATATTCTGGCTTGAGGGAGATGTGAATCTTGACACGGGGATTTTTCGTTACAGCATTGCACCAATACAACTTCAGGTAATGTAAGCGGTCCTGTTTGCGCTTGCTGCCGATGGCATTATGAAAATCGATGGCTTGTCCGATGGCCTGCTCGGGAGCAAAGGATCGGGTGCCCAACGCCTCAAACTTGCGGATATCACTTCCCTGCGGCTTGTCTGTTGGGAATAGGGGCCAGGTACTTGCGATACGATCTTTCTGAATATACATCAACCCAGTTCCAAAGGGAGCGCAAAGCCATTTATGAAGGGAAGCGCCAAAATAGTCGCAACCCAGTTCAGGAATTTTGAAGTCAAGATGGGCAAATGAATGTGCTGCATCGACGATGCTGATGATCCCGCGCTTCCGCGCCTCTGCGCAAAGCTTTGCAGCTGGAAAAATCTGGCCGGTCCATGTGACCAGGTGTGTGATGTGCCAGATTTTTGTCCTTGGAGTCGTCGCATCGATGTATGCTTTGATGACGACCTCGTCGGTCTCTACAGGAAGAGCAAGGGAAATCCAGTTGATCTTAACTCCTTCGCGCAGCTCCCGCTGTTTCCAGGCATGGATCATGTTGGGATAGTCCTGCTTGGTCATGACGATCTCATCGCCCTTTTTCAAGTCGATACCCCACGTGAACGTACCCAGGGCTTCTGTGGTGTTGCGGTTTACCGCGATCTCATCGGGGGAGACGCCAGCCAGTTCGGCCAGTTTTCTGCGCACGGGCTCTCTGCCTTTATCCAGTATTTGCCACATGTAGTAGGTGGGAGCTTCGTTGCTGAGATGGTAATAACGGTCCACAGCATCCTGGACAACTTTGGGTTGGGGGCTCACGCCTCCGTTATTCAGATTGAGGATGTTGGGTGATACCGTATAGGCCTGAGCCATCCGTGCCCACAACTCTTCATCGCTGGATGCCTGATCTGGCGACAGCTTATTCAGTGAGAACAGTGCATCTGAAATGTCCTCCGATGCCGCGAATCCTGAAATCGTTGTGAGGGAGGCGGCCCCGGCAAGACCGACAGACCGGCGAAAGAAACTTCTTCGTGAAGGCATTCACTTTTGATTTATGGAATGAAGGTAATGAATCCGTTGGAAGTCAACGCGGGGGAAAGACAAGTGGATATTCGACAGGATTACCGGCGTCCCTAGGCAACACGTTGCAGCTTTCTTAACGCCGGCGCCTTCCAGGCCATGGTGGCCACCACAACCAGGGTCATAACGCCCCCGAATATTACCGAAGGGACCACCCGAAACAAGCGCGCTGCCACACCAGATTCAAAGGCTCCAATTTCATTGGACGATCCGATGAAGATGTTATTAACTGCAGAAACGCGGCCTTTCATGTTTTCAGGAGTTAGCGTATGCAGTAACGTGCCGCGAATGATGACGCTGACACAATCAAAGGCGCCGCTGATCACTAATACCCCCATCGAAAGCCACATGTTTCTGGAGAGCGCAAAACAGATCATGCAGAGACCAAAACCGCCTACACTGTAGAGCAGCAACGACCCCATGGATTTACGAATGGGGTGGTAGGTCAGGTAGAGGGCTGTCAGCAGGGCTCCGATGCCAGGGGCGGAGCGAAGAAATCCCAGACCGATCTGGCCAACATGTAGAATTTCGTTTGCAAAAATAGGGAGAAGGGCGACGGCACCTCCAAACAGTACGGCAAACAGGTCGAGCGTGATGGCACTCAATATGATCTTGTTTTGAAAGACGAATTTCAATCCTGCTTTAATCTTTCCAACGATTCCCTGCTCCTCGGTCAGTGGCGGCAGGGGTTTGTTGGCGACCAATACGGCAAGCGCGAGACCCACGCAGGTAAGAATAACATCCAGGCTGTACGCGGCCGTGATGCCAAAAAAACCATAGATCAGTCCTCCAATAGGGGGGCCGCCGATGGACGCCATTTCCCACAGCGTGCTGTTCCAGGTGATTGCATTCTGATAAAGTTCACGGGGAACAAGTTGCGGCATGAAGGAGAAAATGGCGGGCGTGATAAACCCCCGAGCGATGCCGCTGATGAAGATGACGGAATAGATGGGCCATATGCCCCGTTGGAGTACGAAAGCGCCGATGTCCATCGTAAAAAATAGAAGGGCTGATGAGCAAAGGAGCAGCGTGAAGATGGTGACGATGATGATTCTCTTCCGGGACATGACATCGGCCACATGGCCGGCATACAATGAAACGGTAATTGATGGAATTGCCTCTGCGAGACCAATCAAGCCAAGGGAGAGGGGATCCCTTGTGATCTCATAGACCTGCCATCCAACAATCACGGCCTGGATCTGAATGGCAAGCGTGATACAGAATCGGGCGGAGATGAAAAGACGAAAGTCCCGGATTTTCAGTGCGGCGTACGGGCCGCTCATGGGCTGGATAGAATTTTTTCGATGGCGTCAACTGCTGTTTTTCTCCGGGCATCACGATCACCGGATATTTCAACGGTGGGAATCCCAGTGGCGTGTGTTTCTTCTCGGTAGATATTCCAAAAATGCTCACGGCGATCAGGGTGTTCGCGCTGCGGGTCATCCGCCCAGGGAATGTCAATGTTTGTCAGCAGCAACATATCATAGTGATGTGACTGGATCAGCCTGGTAATTTCGGGACTGCAGCTGCCAAACTTTGCTACGCTCCAGATCTTAATCACGGTAAGGTTGGTGTCACAAATAAGGACCTTGTTTGCGTCGTTCAGAAATTCATCTTCAAGGCGCAACTGGCCGTGAGCAATCTTGTCAAGATCCGATTGGTCATACGGTCGGTCCAGCTTGTTGAGATAGCCACGTGCATACTCCGGAACCCATGCGGTTTTAAAATAATCTGCCAGGTATTGTGATAAATCCGTCTTCCCGGTGCATTCCGGTCCGATGACGGTTACCTTTTTCGGCGCCAGGGTACTATCGGGTACAATTGCCTGCACGGTTTGCTATTCGTATGGCAAGATACCGGAATTCAGATCATTTTTGTTTGGGTTGGATGGCCGGTCCGCGATTTTAATAAGCCATGAGGTCTACGTATCTTTCAGATTAAATTCTTTAGGTGAAACGCAGGAAAGCACTACAGCAAATTGGCTTGGGGGTTTCGGGTGGACTATTGTTGCCTTCCGTGTTCGGCGCCTGCAGTGCCAGCGATCCGGGCCCTGAGGTTTCATATAGTGGAACCGTCGCTATTCTGGGTGCCGGGGCGGCCGGATTGTACGTGGCCGATATCCTGCGGTCCAAAGGAATAAAAATAAAAGTCTTTGAAGCGCGGAACCAGATTGGCGGTCGGGTTCGGTCTCTCCGAAACCAGTCCTCCCAATTGTATCCGTATGCACCGCAGCTTGCTTCGGACTTTCCGATTGAATTGGGCGCGCAGACTGTCCTTGGAACCGATTCAATCTTTGGAAAGATTCTTCAGGATTATCGGTTGGCAACCGTGGAGTTCACCCCAGCGAGCAACAGGTATGTACTGGACAACCTGGCAAAGTCAGAAGCGGATTGGGCGGGAGATGCTGATTTTCAGTCCGCGAAAGCGTTCCGGGATAATCTTAAGAATCAAGCGGGAAATTCCCAAACGGCACAACAGGCCGTTCAGTCGGCTGGCATTGGCACGCGTGCCCATGGAATGTTAAATGGCTTAATCGGGAATGCGTACGGAAGTGTCAACAGCAACATTGGTATCGGTGCCCTCGGAGAGGAGGAAACGAAACGTATAAGCGATGGCAAAGTACTTGGCCTGGTCTCGAGTCCGCTGCAGGATGTGGTTATCTCCCGGTTCAATGCGGTGCAGCAGTTTGTGAAACTTAACACACCCATTACATCGATTCAATACGACGCTGACCCCATCGTGCTTACGGCGGAAGACGGATCAACGCACGAGGCAAACAAGGTAATCGTGACAGTGCCCGTGAGCATTCTAAAGAATGGATCCTTGTCATTTTCTCCGGCCTTGCCGGCAAGCTTCACTGGTTCCCTCGCCAAGATCGGCATGGGTGCAAGCATGCGGGCCGTCATCGAGTTCAAAAAGAATTTCTGGGGTGATAACGCGGGATTTATCCGTGGCTCCGCCAATGTGCCGGAGTATTTCAGCGTTGGAATGGGGCGCAGTGTTTTCAATCGCACCATGTCGATTACCGTTTGCGGCACCAAGGCCACTGATTATTCTGGAATGGGTGATGGGGCTATTGACGCTATCCTGGCAGACCTGGATCTCCTCTATGCCGGCCAAGGCACCCAGTTTGTGCGCAAAGACAGCGTCACGCTGAAGAATATTTTTGTACGCGAAGACTGGACCACGCTGCCGCACATTCTTGGCGGTTATTCCTATCCGCTGGCGGGGGCAAAGAATGAGGATCGATTGGCAATCGGACAACCGGTGGGAGGAAAGCTATTTTTTGCTGGTGAGGCCACCGACGTTTCCGGAAATGCAGGCATGATCAACGGCGCCCTTGCCTCTGCGGAAAGGGCCGCTGAAGAGGTGGTCACTTCGATTCTGAACCCCTAATTTCTATTCCCAATTTGGAAAGCTCGTCGGGCAGTTCAATGGCTTCCGTGAAATGAATGGACGTCATGCCCAACCGGCGTGCGGCCTCAATGTTTTTCAGATTGTCATCTATGAATACTGCCTGTCGGGGATCTATCGCATACCTGTCAAAAAGGATTTGATAAAAGTCCGGATTTGGTTTCAGGGTTTTTTCTGTTCCGCTGACGACGATGCCATCAAACCACTGCAGAAAATCAAATCGCTTTAGAGCCCAGGGGAATGTTTCGGCAGACCAGTTCGTGAGTGCGTACAACCGGTAGTGACCGCTGCTATGGAGTGAGCGCAATACGCGTACCGTCTCCTCCTTGGCTCCTCCCATCGTTTCATCCCATCGGTGAACCCATGCCCGGATGGCCTCTTCATGCGCGGGGAACCGCGCAACAAGTTCATCTACGGCTTCAGCGAATGGCCGGCCGGCATCCTGCTTTTCATTCCACTCGGAAGTACACACGTTTTCGAGGAACCACGTTACTTCCTTTTCGGAAGAAAAAATGGAGCGGTACAGATAGGCAGGGTTCCAGTCGATCAATACGCCGCCCAGATCAAAGACGATTGGTTTCTTAGGCGTCATCTTCACTGTTTGGAGAATGCCCATTTCAGGAAAGAGGGCATGGCTTCTGCCCAGGTCTCCACATTGTGCCCTCCGTCCTTGATTTCAAGGTATTGAATATCATGAAATGGGCGATACCCTTTCCGGGTTAGCTCACTGATCAGATCCATCGTGTCATCAATGGAATCAATAACTCCATTCTCATTGCGGTCACTTTGCTCGTCGCGTGTTCCTGTCTGAAACCAGAATTTTAATCCCGGCTTGAATTTTCCACGCCGAACTTGAAGATGCATGAGGCGGTCCCTGAAATCAGAATAAAAAAAACTTCCGGAATCGCGTTTCCGCCACCAGAATGAGCCGCTGAACACGCCCACCTTGCCAAATTGATCGGGATGATTCCACACGATGTCAATCGCGGAAAGCCCTCCGAGAGAATATCCGGCCATGACCCGATCTTCCGCTTCCTGGCTAATGGGGTACCTGTAGCGGATATAGGGAATAAGCTCCTTGATGATGTATTCGCTGTAGGCCCGGGCCTGTTTGCCCCGCCCGTGGAAATCTGAACGGAAGGCCACTCCATATTCCTGGAGGCGATCCGCTGCTTTGACACCCACCACGATGATCTCGGGGATCGCCTTCTCTAGCACCAACTCCTCCAAACATTTCTTGAGACGCACTCCTTCGCTGTCCTGACCATCGTTAAGAATCAACAGCGGATACGTTTTCGTCAGATCCATGACGGGAGGTGTGAATATCTCCACCTCGACTGTTCGCTCAAGCAGCTTCGTGTAGATATCTGAGAGTTTCGCACACTGGTAGTCATACGACGTTTCCGGCTCCCCAGGACTCTCTGATGTATTCTTTAGCTCTTCCATTTGTGAAAGTTTGCAAAAATAGAAGAACGCGGGCTAACTTACCTGACAATACGAGCCTAAATCAGCGTACACATGCATGAACACTATCACAAGTGGTATTCCAGCAGCCTCAGCAGGGAAATAGAAGTTCTTTCATTTGGAACACGCGGATATCCGGTCATCCTGTTTCCTACTTCGATGGGTCGGTATACGGAGAACAAGGATTTCAAGCTGATTGACAGTGTGGCCTGGTTTATCAATGAGGGACTTGTGAAGATTTATTGTCCGGATGGAATGGATTCGATGAGTTGGTACAACCGGAATATTCACCCGGCGCAGCGTGTCAGAAATCACATGTGTTACGATCAGTTTTTGCTGAATGAATTGGTGCCGCTGATGCAGCGCGAAACGGGTGTACTCCGCGTCGCTACTGCCGGTTGCAGTTTTGGCGGTTACCACGCAACCAACTTTGGGTTTCGTCACCCCGAAGTGACAAAGTACATTCTCAACATGGGCGCGGCCTTTGACATCAAGGATCAGATGGATGGGTATTATGACGACAATGTCTTTTTCAACAACCCACCAGATTTTATTCCCGGAGCCGAGAATCCGTTTTTTGAAGACTTGTTTGTTGTGTTGGGGACGGGTACACACGATATGTGCTGGGAGGCCAACGAGAAAATGGCTGAAGTGCTTCGGAACAAAGGCATATCACACTGGCTGGATGTACGGCAGAATGCCCCTCATGATTGGCCAACGTGGAGGGAAATGTTCCCTCATTATTTATCCTTGCTCAAATAGTTTGATAAACTCCTTCCGTTCCGGCGTTGTCCTTCTCATCTTCCTGATGGAGGTTGGGGGAGTTGCGGTGGGTGAGGATTTCAAATGGAGCGGCGCGGTGGAGATAAGCGGTACCCGGCAATGGGTGGAAGTCAAAGGATCAGACATCCGCAATCCGGTTTTGTTATTTCTGCACGGAGGCCCTGGGAATTCCATGATCCCTTACTCGAATCGATTTACTGACAAACTGCAACATCATTTTCTGGTGGTCATGTGGGATCAACGGGGGAGTGGAAAAACAGCAACGTTGAACCTGGCAGGACCGACTCCTTCTGTGGAGGCAATGCATCAGGATGTGAAATCCATGATCGATTATCTGCGCGACCGGTTTTCACAGGATAAAATTTACCTCGCAGGCCATTCGTGGGGTGGCTTTTTGGCGCTTCATGCGGCGGCGGAATATCCGGAATTGCTGCGCGCCTGTTTTGCTATTAGTCCCATGGTCAACCAGGTGGAAAGCGAGCGTCTCTCGCTACTTTGGATGAAAGAGCGAGTCTCCGGAAAAGGCAGAGAAGCGGCTCGTGAACTGGAGTCCATAAAATTACCTTTTGAACAGGGTTTGCACCTCTATTATCACCGGAAATGGCTTGCTCTCCTGCAGGCACAAAAACCTCCTTCAAAAGCATTTGTATTATCGTGGAGCCGTCGTTGGCTGCCACTATTTGCGGAGGCTTCCGCGGTCAACTTGTCGGAAAAGGTCGATTCGATTCGTTGTCCAGTCTTCTTCTTTATTGGCCAAAAAGATTATCAGACCCATTTCAAAATCACGCAGGACTTCTTCCAAACGGTGAAAGCGGAAAAAAAGGAACTCTTTTGGTTTACTAATTCGGGCCATAATCTTAATCTTGCGGAACCGAACAAATTGCAGGAGATTATCATCTCGATCGCAACCACTCACACTAATACCAAATGAACATGAAAAAGATCGGTGTTTTACACGGCATGGAACGCTCTTTCCCCGAAGCCTTCGTGGAACGGATAAACAAAATGGGCCTGAAGGATATCACGGCCAGCCCCGTGCTGGTGGATATGGTTGAGCAAGGCGCTCCGTGTGGCTTTGATGTCATTGTAGACCGGATATCACAGGATGTGCCATTTTACCGGGCTTACCTGAAGAATGCGGCGAGCAGCGGAGCGGCTGTCATCAACAATCCTTTTTGGTGGAGTGCGGATGAGAAATTCTTTAACAATGCCCTGGCGCTGAAGATTGGTGTGCCGGTTCCGAAGACGATTCTCCTGCCTTCTCACGAGAAACCCACAGACACACAGGATGGGTCATTCAGCAATCTAAAATTCCCACTGAGTTGGGAAAAAATTTTCGAACACATTGGATGGCCAGCCTACATGAAACCACATTCAGGAGGGGGATGGAAGAGTGTATACAAGTTGCGGGGCCCGGATGAATTCTTTGAGGCCTATCGTCAAACGGCACAACTGGTGATGATGCTGCAGGAAGAAATCATCTTTGACGATTATTTCCGGTGCTATTGCCTCGGACGAAAGCACGTCCGCATCATGCAGTACGAGCCGCGGAATCCGCATCACCTTCGATACGCTGTTGAAAAAGGTCCGGCTTCCGAGAAGTTGCTGAAACAGGTACACAATTACGTACTGCAGCTGAACCATGCGTTGGGATATGATTTCAATACAGTTGAGATGGCTGTGAGAGACGGTATTCCTTATGCTATTGACTTTTGTAACCCCGCTCCTGATGCCGAGGTTTCCTCTGTAGGCCAGGAGAATTTTGAGTGGGTTGTTGAGCACGCAGCCAAAATGGCCGTGGAGCGGGCAAAAAATCACCAACCCGGAAAGGACAACCTCACCTGGGGTACCTTTGTATCGGATGGGGTCGCCCGGTTTATGCAGGGCGGGGACAAGCCCGTAAAAGCAGAGCCCGTCGCAGGGAAGACCAAATCGAAGAAGAAATAGACTTTGATCCTCCGGCTTTACAGACACACCATGGGAAAATGATTTATGGAAAAATTCACTATTGGGGTTGAGGAAGAGTATATGGTGGTGGATCCCGAAACGCGGGAGTTGACGTCGCACGACCAGAAAATCGTTGAGATTGCTTCACATGTCTTGCAGGATCAGGTTAAGGCAGAGATGCATCAGGCGGTGGTTGAAGTAGGCACGGGGATATGCAAAGACATCGACGAGGCCAGAACCGACATCACCCGCCTGCGGAAAGGGGTGGCAGAAATTGCAGGAGGGCTCGGACTGCGGATCGGCGCCTCCGGGACACACCCGTTTTCCCATTGGACTCAGCAGCTGATTACACCCAATCCGCGATACGATGAGATCGTCAACGAAATGCAGGAGGCTGCAAGGTCCAATCTGATTTTCGGTCTGCATGTGCATGTGGGCGTGTCCAACAAGAACGCCGCCATTCACCTGATGAATACAGCGCGGTATTTCCTTCCTCACGTATTTGCCTTGTCCTGCAACTCTCCGTTCTGGGAAGGTAGGAATACAGGATTTAAATCCTTTCGCACCAAAGTATTTGACAAGTTTCCCAGGACGGGCATCCCGGATGACTTTGATGATTGGGATGACTATAAGAATTACATCAACCTGCTCATCAAGACGGGCTGCATTGATAACGCAAAAAAGATTTGGTGGGATGTGCGGGTGCATCCGTTCTACGATACCATTGAATTCAGAATCTGCGATGTGCCCATGTGCGTCGAGGACTCCGTAGCCATCGCGGCGCTGTTTCAGGCCATCGTGGCAAAACTCTACAAGCTCCGCCTGCAGAACATGAGCTTCATGATGTACCATCGGTCCCTGATAAACGAAAACAAATGGCGCGCCTCCCGCTACGGGATTGATGGAAAGTTGATTGATTTTGGAATTGAAAGCGAGGTGGACTGTCGGTATCTGATCAACGAACTGATGGACTTTGTAGATGACGTGGTGGATGACCTGGGTAGCAGGCACGCCATGAAGTCCATCGACAGGATCTTGAACATAGGCACGGGGGCAGATCGGCAGCTGGCGGTCTTTGAAAAAACGCAGAGCCTTCATAAAGTCGTGGACTATATCGTGGAAGAAACCTTGCGGGATTGTTAAGTAGTTGTTTGTCGGCGGCAAGAAAGCGGATATTCCCTTGAAAGAAAGTATTCACATAGCAATTCTGGATTTGTACAACGGTGCGCCCAACGAGGGCATGCGCTGCATCCGGGAGATTGTAGAAAAGTTTGGGGTCGAATCACAGGTCCCGACACGGTACTCGGTATTTGATGTGCGGGGCAAGGAAGAGATGCCAGATGTTGGTTATGATGCATACATCTCCAGCGGCGGCCCGGGAGATCCATCAGAAAGTGCCGGCAGTTCCTGGGAGAACAGGTATTTCAGGCTGATGGAGGCTATCAAGGCACACAATCATGAGTATGTGGATAACCGAAAGCACGTCCTTCTTATTTGCCATTCTTTTCAACTATTCTGTCGGCATTACGAATATGGCGAGGTTTCGAAAAGGCGAAGCACATCCTTTGGGGTAATGCCGGGGCACAAAACACCGGAAGGGCACACAGACCCGCTCCTCGAATCACTGGATGATCCCTTTTGGATTGTAGACTCCAGGGAATATCAGATCACGCAGCCTGACGAGTCGCGGATTCTCCGCGAAGGGGGCTCCATTCTCTGCCTGGAGAAAATCAGGCCTCATGTTGATCTGGAGCGTGCAGTCATGGCTATTCGGTTTGATGAAGCCTTCTTTGGGACACAGTTTCACCCCGAAGCGGATGCGGGCGGAATGAGGATGTACCTGTTGCGCAAGGACAAGAAAGAGGATGTAATCGGGAAGTATGGCGAGGAAAAGTACTTGCAGATGCTCGATTATCTGGATGATCCTGAAAAGATCATGTTGACCCATGACACCATCGTTCCGCGCTTTCTCAACCGCGCGCTGAAGCATCGGATTCCAGCAATCTCCCAATGATCAAGTCAGCACGGGAAGTCTTCAATCGCGAATTCTCGAAATCAAAATACGAGCGGTTTCTCGATGATATCAATCACCGTTATGATCGGGAAGTAGCGTTTCGGGTTGCAGAGACACCCGTATTTATCGGAAAAGACTTTGATGCATTGCTTCGCACAGCTTCGGAAGAGATTATTGATTTCATCATTCGCCCGGATTTCAAGACGCTCTCAGAAAGTGCGATCCCTGCCCACTTGCGTGTTCCGAATGAAACGGAGCATACCCTTTTCCTCGCGCTCGATTTTGGCGTGATTGATGTTGAGGGGAAACCAGAACCCCGTTTGATCGAAATGCAGGGATTCCCTTCCTTGTTCGGATGGCAGGATGTGGTGGCAGAGAAATACCGGGAGCACTTCCACGTGCCTGAGAATTTCCAAAGCCACAACGGACTGACCTCAGCGGAATACCGCAAAATGCTTCGCGAGGTGTTGCTGAACGGTCACGACCCGAAGGAAGTGGTACTGCTCGAGATTGACCCTGAAAAGCAGAATACGCAGGTGGATTTTTTTGCCATTGAAGAAATGACAGGCATCCGGGCCGTTCACCTGGGCGATGTTCGTCGGGAAGGAAAGAAGCTGTTTTATACCCTCGAAGGTCAAGCTGTACAGATCCGACGGATTTTCAACCGGGTCATTTTTGATGAATTGACGCAGCGCACCGACTTGCAACTCTCTTTCAATCTGACAGAAGATGTGGAGGTCGAATGGGCAGGGCACCCCAACTGGTTTTTTCGGATCAGCAAGCACACCATGCCCATGATACAAAGCCGGTTCATTCCCGAATGCCGTTTTTTATCGGATTTCAAAGAGTGGCCGCACGACCTCGATAACTACGTTTTAAAACCCTTGTTTTCGTTCTCGGGGAGCGGCGTCGTATTTCATGTTTCCCCTGACGATGTGAACAGCATTCCTGGGACCAGGCGTCACGAGTTCATGCTTCAACGGAAGGTACAGTACATGCCGGTAGTCCAGACTCCGGACGGGCTGGTAAAAGCAGAGGTGCGTCTTCTCTTCATTTGGAAGGAGGGTGAGGCCAGGCCTCAACGAGTTACCAATCTGGCGCGCCTGAGTCGCGGCGAAATGGTCGGCGTCAAATACAACAAAGACAAGACCTGGGTGGGCGGATCCGTTTGCTTTTTTGAACCTTAAGGGAGCTGCTTGGCCCTGTCCCAGTACACATCCATCTCTGCCAGCGTCATCTCACCCATCTTCTTGCCGTCTTTTGCAGATTCCCGCTCGAGGTATTGAAAGCGCTTGATGAATTTCTTGTTGGTCCGTTCTAGCGCTTCTTCGGAATCAATTTCAATAAATCGGGCAAAGTTTACCAGCGAGAACAAGAGATCTCCAAATTCAGCCATAGCCCGTGCAGGATCAACAGGGGCTTCGTTTTCCGGATTGAACTCCCTTTGGAATTCACGCATTTCTTCCTCCACCTTTTGCCAGACCTGTTCTTTCTTCTCCCAATCAAATCCAACACCGCGGGCCTTGTCCTGAACCCGCATCGCTTTGACCAGGGCAGGCAGAGAAGTCGGCACGCCTTCCAGGACGGATTTATTCCCTGACTTCAGTTTCAACTTTTCCCAATTGGCCTTCACCGTTTCTTCGTCTTTCGCCACGACATCGCCGTATACATGCGGATGCCGTTCGACAAGCTTGTCAGAAATTGAATGGAGGACATCGGTAATGTCAAATTGTTTTTTTTCGGAGGCGATGCGCGCATAAAAAATATTGTGCAGCATGAGATCGCCCAGTTCTTTCTTGACGTCCTGAGCATTCCCCTCCAAAATGGAATCGGAGAGCTCATACATTTCCTCAATGGTCAGGTGGCGCAAACTTTCCCAGGTCTGCTTTTTGTCCCATGGACAGTTCTCACGCAACTCATCCATGATGGTAAGCAGCCTGTCGAAGGCCTGGAGTTTAGCTGCCCGATCCGGATCGGGAATGGAAAGCGGCTTTTTCATTGTGGAAACTTTATTCTGA
This sequence comes from Cytophagales bacterium, assembly GCA_034440075.1. Lineage (GTDB taxonomy): Bacteria > Bacteroidota > Bacteroidia > Cytophagales > Cyclobacteriaceae > ELB16-189. Next base: position 27,985 of record JAWXBL010000027.1, on the reverse strand, counting down.
TTCTGCTTGTTTTCAGATAACTTTGAAGCAAGTTCCAATTAGTCGATCGTCATTCCAAATAAGGTAGCACATGGCCATCTTTCTTTTCACACTCGCCATTTTCGGATTGTATTTCGTGCTGATGTCCGTCAGACTCTTTTTTATCAAGGACGGTGAATTCAAGGGTACCTGCGCGACACAAAGTCCTTTTCTGGCCAAGGAAGGCATTGCGTGCGGCTACTGCGGCAAAACAGTTGGTGCCGGCGAATCCTGCCCAAATTCAGAAGTTCAGGATCCGATGATGGAGGCGCTGCCGGAAGTAAGCAGGCGCTGAGCGATTCACGGATTTCATTGCTATTTTTGGTGCCACCCAGATAAGATACAGTGACATTAATTAAATCCATCTCCGGCATTCGCGGAACGATTGGCGGCGCCCCGGGCGAAGGCCTCACACCAGTGGATATTGTAAAATATGCAGCTGCCTACGGAACATGGATCAAGTCCCGTAAAGGCACCAGGATTATCATCGGGCGTGATGCCCGGATTTCCGGCGAGATGGTAAGTGCGCTGGTTTCTGCCACGCTGCAGGGGCTTGGGCTGGACGTGATCGATCTCGGATTATCTACAACGCCTACCGTTGAAATTGCCGTGCCGCGGGAGAAGGCGGGAGGCGGGATTATTCTTACAGCCAGCCACAATCCAAAAGAATGGAATGCGCTGAAGTTACTTAATGAGAAAGGGGAATTCATTTCCGCAGAAGACGGCGAAGCGGTGCTGAAGCTGGCGGATTCTGAAGCGTTTACGTTTGCGGACGTAGGCAGGCTGGGGGTATACACGCGCAGAACAGATTATATCGAGAAGCACATCCAGATGATCTGCCGTCATCCGCTGGTGGATCGGCGGGCCATCACTAAAGCAAAGTTCAGTGTGGTAGTTGATGCGGTGAACTCAACGGGAGGCATCGCGGTGCCTGCCTTGCTGAAAGCGTTGGGGGTGAAGCGTGTAAAAAAATTGTATTGCGATCCAACGGGCCTCTTCCCGCACAATCCGGAACCCCTTCCTGAAAACCTTGGTATGATTTGCAAGGAAATAAAGAAAGGCAAGTATGATCTGGGAATTGTTGTTGATCCGGATGTTGATCGGCTGGCGTTGATTCAGGAAGACGGCAAACCGTTTGGTGAAGAGTATACGCTCGTCGCTGTTGCAGATTATGTTCTTTCCCGAAGAAAGGGGAACACGGTGTCCAATCTTTCTTCCAGCCGCGCCCTGCGGGATGTAACGGAGCGGGCAGGGGGAACGTACACGGCCTCTGCCGTTGGTGAAGTAAACGTGGTGCGTGCCATGAAAGAGACGAAGGCGGTGATCGGAGGCGAGGGAAACGGAGGCATTATACTTCCCGATTTACACTATGGGCGGGACGCCCTGATTGGGATTGCGTTGTTCCTGACGCTCCTGGCCAAAAGAAAATGCAAGGCATCCGAGCTCCGTGCTTCGTATCCGAATTATTTCATATCAAAAAATAAGATCGAGCTACCGCAGAATCTGGACATCGACAAGATGCTGGGTGAAATAATCTCCATGTATCGGACCGAACGCATTACCACCTCCGATGGTGTAAAAATTGACTTTGAACGTGAAAAGGAATGGGTGCACTTGCGAAAATCGAACACGGAGCCCATCATTCGGGTGTATGCTGAGTCGCAGAATGAGCAAAAGGCGAGGGCTCTTGCCCATAAAATCATCCGGGATTTCGAGACGATTCGGTCGGCCTAATTTGTAATTTTGTGCCCATGCGCGTATATCTTGATAATGCAGCCACCACGCCTCTGGATCCCGAAGTATTTGAGGCCATGAAGCCCTTTCTCATGGAGGATTTCGGGAATCCCTCTTCCACGCACGCCCACGGAAGAAAGGTGCGGGCAGCCATCGAGTCTTCCAGAAAGAAGGTGGCTGAACTTCTGAACTGTACGCCGGGCGAAATTATTTTTACTTCCGGAGGCACCGAAGCCGACAACACGCTGATTATCCGTGGAATTATGGCGTACGGGATCAAACACGCTATTTCCACCCCCATTGAGCATCATGCTGTGACCCATACGTTGGAGATTCTCCAGAAAGAAAATCAGGTTCAGGTGCACCACGCACGGCTGGATGAGAAGGGCCATGTGGATATGGATCACCTGGAAGAACTGTTGAAGAAATATCCCGGGGCGCTGATCTCCCTGATGCACGCGAACAATGAGATTGGAAACTTGCTGGATCTGAAGGCGGTCGGTGAACTGGCCCGTGAACACCAGGCATTTTTTCATTCCGATACGGTGCAGACCATGGGGCACTACCGGCATAATATGAAGGAACTGCATGTCTGCGGCCTGACTGCCGGAGCGCACAAGTTTCACGGGCCGAAGGGTGCCGGGTTTATGTACATCCGCAAGGATCGGAAAATTGGTCAGTTCATCCATGGGGGAGCACAGGAACGCAGCATGCGAGGTGGCACGGAGAACGTATACGGGATCATCGGGACTGCCAAGGCGCTGGAAATTGCCTATCGCGAAATGGATGAACACGAAAAGCATATCCGGGAACTCAAGGCGCGAATGATTGCCAAACTGGTTGACGACATTCCGGGAATCCTCTTTCACGGAGATTCAGACAGTATGGACCGGAGCCTCTACACGGTTCTTAATGTATGCCTGCCGGAATCAGAAGAAAATGAAATGTTGCTGTTTAACCTTGACCTTCAGGGAATTTCTGCTTCCGGTGGGAGCGCGTGCAGCAGCGGTGCGAACACAGGCTCCCATGTGCTGGGCACGCTTTACCCGCAATCGAAACGTGGAGCTGTACGGTTTTCATTCAGCAAGTACAACACAATTGAGGAAGTTGATTTTGCGGTGAGTAAACTCGCAGCGATTTGCCGCGTGCCGGTATAGTATGGACATTTCCTTCATTGGGTCGGGCAACCTCGCCTGGCATCTGGCCCCCGCCTTTGACAATGCCGGACACGTGGTGCGTGAAGTGTTCAGCCGCAATCAGAAACACGCTGAAATGCTTACGGGTCGCCTGTATCAGGCAGTTGTAAAAACCTCGCTGGATTTTTCACAAAGCAAGTCAAGGGTTTTCTTCATTGCTGTTAACGATGACAGCATTGAAAAGATTTCTACCGAAATTGTACTTCCGGAGAATGCCTGCCTGATTCACACATCGGGAAGCCAGCCGCTGGAAGTCCTCCAGTTCGCTGCTGCCACCGCTTGCGGAGTCTTTTACCCGCTGCAGACCTTCACCAGGAATAAACGCATTGATTTCAAATCCATACCCTTGTTTATTGAGAGTGACGGTGAAGCAAGCGAAAAGATCCTGATGACGCTTGCCAAAGCGGTGAGCGAAAATGTGAGGAAGATCACTTCGGAAGAGCGCAAGGCGCTGCACGTGGCTGCGGTGTTCGCATCCAATTTTTCCAACCATATGCTCACCGTGGCAAAGAAAATCCTGGCAGAAAGCTCGCTGGATTTTGCCTTGCTGAAACCCCTGATTCTCGAAACCATCACGAAGAGCCTGTCCCTCGGCCCGGAGGAGTCACAAACGGGACCTGCGATGAGAAGTGACCTGGAGATACTGGATCATCACGTGGCTTTTCTCAAGAATGATGATCGGGTAGCTGAACTGTACAAAATCATCAGCCAGCATATCCTCGATACATACGGATCACCTTAAAATTCTCTATTTTGAGACACCAACGCTCCGGTTATATATTGATTCTAAATCTGTGAACATGAGGATGCTTTTTACTTTGGTGGTGCTCTTCTATTGCGTGAAAGCTTCTGGTCAGGTCAAGCCCCGGGAGTCGCTGGATCCATCTGTGACTGAAGTCTGGGATCTGGAACCACCAAAGGTATCACCGGGGAAATCGGAAGGCCAGCCGCCGTCGGACGCCCAGGTTCTTTTTGCAGGTGACCTGTCACAATGGACGACCTTGTTGGGCAAGGTTCTGGCATGGGAAGTGAAAGAGGGTATCATGACCGTTGCGAAGGGTGCCGGTTCCATCAAGACCAAAGAGGTATTTGGAGACGTCCAACTGCACGTGGAGTGGCGCACGCCTCTGGGGGCCAGCGGGGGAGGGCAGAATCAGGGCAACAGCGGTATTTTTCTGCAAGAGCGCTATGAAGTGCAAGTGCTCGACAGCTATGAAAACAAAACCTATTCGAACGGGCAGGCAGGCTCCATTTATAAGCAGGCGATCCCGCTGGTGAACGCGAGCCGGAAACCCGGAGAGTGGCAGGTGTACGATATCATCTACACGGCGCCGAGGTTTAACGAATCGGGAAGAGTCATCACGCCGGCCTTTATTACAGTTGTGCACAACGGGGTACTTATCCATAACCACTTCCCCATTCAGGGCCCCACCGAATACAAAGGATTGCCGGTTTACGAACCGCATGGAAAGGCTTCCCTGATGCTTCAGGATCATGGAGAGGCCGTCAGTTACCGTAACATCTGGTTACGGAGGCTATAAAACAAAAAGTCAGGCAGCGCCTGACTTTCATGTTGAATGTATGTCTTGCTTATTCAGTCACAATCACTTCGCCGCGAATGCGCAGCATGATGACGCCGCCGGGAACGTTGGCTGTCACTGTAACAGATTTGTCGAAAGCTCCGGGAGAGGCTGAGTTATAGGTTGCTTTTACAAACCCCTGGCCGCCGGGAGGGATTGGATCTTTTGTCCACGCGGGGATCGTGCATCCGCAGGAAGGCTGCGCATTTGTAATGATCATCGGTACGGAACCTTTGTTGAGAAAGGAAAACTCATGGGTAACAGGAATGCCCTGCTTGACCTTTCCAAAATCGAAGTTTTGATTGTCAACTTCGGCGAACGCCATATCTGCTTTCGGCTCGAGCGCACCAACAACAGAGGCGGCCTGCGAGAATCCAGTGTGGGCAATCAGAACCAGGGCGACAACGAAGAGTAATTTTTTCATGGCTTAATTAAATAATGGGTCAAAGTTACCGGGTCCGCCCCAAGGATACAAACTTGGTCTCAAAACCCGCACCTGTTGGTAAACCCCGCTTTAAAACGAGACTAAAGGCATTGAATTCCCTCCTGGCAGGAATAAATACAGTATCCCCCAGATAGGTGAACACAGGCGATCGGCTTTTATTCGGCAGGGGTGTCTATTACGTCCGTTTTAGGTTCCCTTCTGGTTCCCTGGTATAGTTCATATTCAAGCAGGCGGCAATCCAACTTGGCATTATAGAATTCAATCCTGCGTTTGGCCTTTAATCCTATTTTTTTTGCGAGGTCAAGGTTGCCTGTAAATATATACCCCATGTAACCCTGGCATTTCGTTTTCATGAAATCTCCCAGCTGGGAATACGTATTTTCCAAGGCCGCCGTATCACCCATTCGTTCCCCATACGGGGGATTGAAACAGATGACCCCGGGAGCGGGAGGAATTTCGGTTTCCGTAAAGTCGCACACCTCCAGCTTAAGCAGGTGATCTACGCCGGCGGCTGCTGCATTTATCCTGGATATGTGAATGGCATCCTCGCGATTATCGGTCGCCAGGACGGTCAGACCGGGTATTTCCTTTACCATTCCTTTCAATTTTTCCATTTCAGCGGCGTAGGATTCTTTCTCGTAGCCAAGCACATGCATGAAGGAATAATTGGTATGGACCAGCCCGGGATACCGATTCGTAGCAATCAGAATGGCTTCAATGGCGATTGTCGAAGAGCCGCACATGGGATTTACAAACGGAGTGGTGCCGTCCCATCGCGTAGCCATAACAACCGCACTTGCCAGGCCCTCCAGCATGGGTGCTTCTCCCGGTATTTTGCGGTACCCATGCCTGGACAGACTGTGGCCGGCGGTATCGATAAAAATTTCAGCCTGTTCCTCTTTCCAATACAAATGGATAACCGTGTGGTCAAGCCCCGGTCCGGAGTCAGGGCGCTCACCCATTTCTCTTCGAATTCTGTCCGCTATGGCATCCTTCACCTTCACGTTGACAAACAGATTATTGTTAACCGTAAAATGGTACACCGTACTGGTCACCGACAAATATCCGTTGGAGGCAATAAGGTTCTGCCACGGATAAGCTACCACCTGCTGATAGACATCTTCCGGACGATTGGCGGGAAAGGATTTAAGCGAGTAGAGCACCTGACTAGCGCAACGGAGCATCAGGTTAAGGCGGATGCAGTCAGTCATCGTTCCCCGCAACTCCACGCCACTCGAAAAGATTTGCTCGGGAACAATGCCCATGGCGGTAAGCTCTTCCAGTAGAAAGGGGGAAAGACGGCTGTTGCAGGTAATAATAATTTTGCTTGGTGTTGTAAACGGGTTCACGGGTAAGAATTAGTTCAGAATTTCTTTCAACACTTCAACGGAGCGAATTTCTCCCAGATTTTCTATATGCGAACGATAAAACAGAAGCAGCTGCTCCAGAAGTTTTTTTCTCACCGGGTAGGTAATTGACAGCGTCTGCTCGTATCCTGATGAAAGAAGAAAATGGAGCGCACTATCTTCTTCATCGCTGAGAATATGGCCCTCAAGGAGCTCGTGTGTGACTTGCGGCCCAAACCCCAGGTGTCTGCTTAACTTGATCAGGAACGTCAGGTGAAAATTTTCCACATTTTGAAGTTGGTCAAGAGCGATGAAGGAATGGATGAGAAAATCACACGTGGTGTCTGCATTGCTCTGATCTTTAACCGTCTTGTTGATCATTTCGTTCAGAAAGAGCGCCACCGTGGACTTGCGGATGTCCAGGTGAATGGTTTGGTACGGATGCAGACACTTCACTTCTTTTATCCGCATGATGTTGGCGTTTTCCCGGTGATAGACAACAAGGTCGACGAGGGTGAGCGGCTGGTATAGTGAGATCATGTTCCGCCCCGATTTACTTCGCACACCATTGACGATGTAGCTCTGAAGACCGAACAGGTTTGTGAAAATATTGACGATGATTGACGTCTCGCTGTATTCGGTGTACCGGAAAACAATTCCTTGTGTCTTATGCAGCATCCGTGGTTATTTCTTCTTCCGGTTCCTCATGCCCTCAACAAAGGCTTTTCGGCTCCGTGCTTCGTATTTGTCCTTTTCGCCCAACATCACCTGTTCATTGGCTCCATCCAGGCGGTATGAAAAGGAGGCAAGATCTCCGGTCTGGCTGCAGATGGCGTGCACCTTCGTGACAAATTCGGCCACTGCCAGCAGGTTGGGCATCGGGCCAAAGGGACGGCCTTCGAAGTCCATGTCCAGGCCTGCTACGATCACGCGCTTTCCGGAATTGGCCAGCTGATTGCAGACGTCGACGATGGACTCATCGAAGAACTGGGCCTCGTCAATACCAACAACGTCACAGTCGCCCGCCAACAGCCAGATGTCGTTGGCAAAGTGGACCGGTGTGGAGCGTATTTCCCTGTCAGCATGAGATACTATTTTTTCTACATGATACCGTTTGTCGATGGATGGCTTGAAGATTTCTACTTTCTGGCGGGCGATCAGGGCCCGGTTGAGTCTCCGAATGAGTTCCTCCGTCTTGCCGGAAAACATGGACCCGCAAATCACCTCAATCCAGCCTGCCCGCTCTTCAGGCGCTTTTTTCCCTAATTGAGGTTCAATAAACATGGCTGCAAGTTAAGCGTCCAGCGGTGATTTGTTGATGCGCCGTTCGGGATGATTCAATACCTTTGACCCTGACCCTGAATAAATTGAAAATTCAATCAAGACTTCCTGAAACCGGCACTTCCATATTTACAGTGATGTCAAAAATGGCTCAGGAGCATGAGGCTATCAACCTCTCCCAGGGCTTCCCGGATTTTCCTGTTTCTGATGTTCTGATTGAACTTATTCATCAAAACATGAAGGCGGGAAACAATCAGTATGCGCCCATGCCCGGCGTTCCTGCCTTGCGAAGCATCATCGCTGAGACGATTTCCAGTACGTACCATCGTTCGGTTGATCCGGAGACGGAGATCACCATCACGGCGGGCGGGACAGAGGCGCTTTTCTCCACCATTGCAGGGCTCGTAAGCGCGGGGGATGAAGTGATCCTGTTCGACCCGTCGTACGACAGCTATGGGCCGGCGATCCGGCTGAATGGCGGAACGCCCGTGGTTGTAAACCTGGTGGCACCTGATTTTTCCATCACCTGGGACGAAGTGGAATCCAAAATCAACGGAAAAACCCGGATGATCATCGTCAATACCCCCCACAATCCAAGCGGGGCAGTGTTGAAAGCGGCTGATCTGAAAAGACTGGAGGCGATAGCGGAAAAGCATGACCTGATCGTGTTGAGTGATGAGGTGTATGAACGAATTATTTTTGACGAGGAGGTACACGAGAGTGTTCTGAAGTACAAGGGACTTGCATCGCGCGCTGTGGCTGTTTTTTCCTTTGGAAAGACGTTTCATGCCACGGGGTGGAAAGTCGGGTATGCGGTAGCACCTGCGGTGCTGACCCGGGAGATTCGGAAGAGTCATCAGTTCATCACATTCAGTGTCAATACACCTGTTCAGTGGGCCCTCGCAGCGTTTATGAAGGAACCCGATAACTACACAGGCCTCGGTAGGTACTATCAGCGTAAGCGTGATGCGTTCCTTGATCAGGTTAAAGGATCTTCTTTTGAGCCCCTGCCTTGTAAGGGAAGCTATTTTCAACTCTTGTCCTATCGCGGTGTATCCAGGAAGCCGGAAATGGAGATGGCCGAGTGGCTGACCAAAGAACACAAGCTGGCATCGATACCGGTGTCTGCTTTTTACATGGATAAACACGACGACTGTCTCCTGAGGTTTTGTTTTGCCAAACAAGATGACACCCTGATGAGAGCGGGTGAAATACTAAGAAAATTCTAAGGGATGAACGATCTGCGTGTCACACTAATTCAATCTGCACTTCACTGGGAAAGTCCGGTGGCCAATCGTGGAATGTTTGAAGAGAAAATTTGGAAAGTAAGTCAACCTACGGATGTGATTGTGCTTCCGGAAATGTTTACAACCGGATTTTCCATGAACGCCGCTTCGCTGGCTGAGTCCATGAACCTGGAGACGTTCAAGTGGATGAAGCAAATGGCCACGCAAACCGGGGCATTGATTCTGGGAAGCTACATCGTGCGTGAAAAGACCAATTTTTACAACCGGATGTTGTGGATGGAACCTGGAGGAAAGTACGAAACGTATGACAAACGACATCTGTTCCGGATGGCGAATGAACACGAGGTGTATTCCGGGGGAAAGCATCGCCTCGTTGCTTCCTGGAGGGGATGGAACATCTGCCCCTTGGTATGTTATGATCTCCGGTTTCCGGTGTGGAGCCGTAACACCTGGAACGCCAGCACAAAACAAATGGCCTACGATGTTGTCGTTTATGTGGCCAATTGGCCAAAGGCCCGCGTCGATGCATGGGACGCGCTGTTGAAGGCCCGTGCTATAGAGAACCTTTCCTATGCGGTTGGTGTCAACCGGACAGGGGCTGACCAGTTGGGAATTGAGTACAACGGCCATTCAGCTGTGATTGATCCGCGAGGGACGACCACTTACTTCGCGGAAGAAGGGGAAGGGATAGAAACGGTGGTGCTTAAAGGGGAGCAATTGGAGGCACACCGTGAGCGGTTTCCCGCCTACCTGGATGCCGATGCATTCAGGCTATCGTAGCGCCCAAGATTTCATTCAATTAGGCACCCATTCTTGGATTCTCGCCGTACTTTTGAGGCTCAAAAACTGGTATGCCATCTCTTCCCATTACACGTGCATTAGTTTCGGTCTTTCATAAGGATCGGCTGGATCCGATCATTCACCTGTTGGGAAAGGCAGGTGTGGAATTTGTGTCAACCGGAGGAACTCAAAAGTTCATAGAGGTCCTTGGCTATCCGGTCGTTGCGGTGGAAACACTTACCGGATATCCCTCCATTTTTGATGGTCGTGTTAAAACACTTCACCCGGCAGTGTTTGGAGGAATTCTTTTTCGAAGACAGGATGAAGATCATGCTGCGCAGGCGGCGAACTACAACATTGGACCTATCGATTTGGTGATTGTAGATCTTTATCCGTTTGAGGAGACGGTTGCCGGGGGAGGCAGCGAGGAGGAGGTGATTGAAAAAATTGACATTGGAGGCATCTCCCTCATTCGGGCGGCAGCCAAAAATTACAACGACGTGCTGATTGTTTCTTCCAGGAATCAGTATGAGGAAGTCTTTCAGTTGCTGGATAGCAAAAAAACATCTACCGACCTTGCCGACCGCAGGCGCTTTGCCGCCATGGCGTTCGATGTGACGTCACAGTATGACTCCGCCATATTTGGATATTTCAACCGTTCAGAAAAGCTCCCGGGATTGAAAGTAAGTTTTTCAGGGGGCAACGCGTTGCGATACGGTGAGAATCCACATCAGCAAGGAATGTTTTATGGAAAGCTGGAGTCGCTCCTGGAGCAATTGAATGGCAAAGAGCTTTCTTACAATAACCTGGTGGACATTGATGCGGCCATGGATCTGGTTCAGGAGTTCAGCGAGGAGACCGCTTTCGTGATTATTAAGCATACCAACGCGTGCGGCGTCGCCAGCGGAAGATCGGTAAAGGAAGCCTATCTGAAAGCCTACGAGGCAGACACGCTATCGGCTTTCGGTGGGGTTTTGATTTCCAACAAGCCGGTGGACACCGAAGCGGCAGAAGCCATGAACCCGCTCTTCTTTGAGATCCTTATAGCCCCCGGGTATTCACCGGAGGCGCTCACCCTACTCCGATCCAAAAAAAACAGGATCATCCTGGTCCAAAAGCAACCTTTGATACGGGAGAAGCAAGTCAAAAGCCTCTTGAATGGCATGATCGAGCAGGACTACGATTGGAAAACAGACGAAGTCGTCGATTTGAAGGTGGTAACCAGTCGGTCACCCACAGAGACAGAGTCCAGGGCCTTTTTGTTTGCAGGCAAGATTTGCAAGCACACCAAGTCCAATACCATTGTTTTGGCGGTGGAAGGTCAGTTGTTGGCCAGCGGTGTTGGTCAAACCAGCCGTGTAGATGCCCTGAAGCAGGCGATCGAGAAGGCGAGGGCTTTCGGCTTCGACCTGACGGGGGCGGTAATGGCCTCCGATGCCTTTTTTCCCTTTCCAGACTGCGTGGAGATTGCGCACAACCACGGGATTCAGGCGGTTATTCAGCCGGGCGGATCCATCAAGGACAAGGACTCCATTTCTTTCTGCGACCAGCACAATATGGCAATGGTGTTCACGGGATATCGCCATTTTAAGCACTGATCGTGAGAATTCAGGTGATTATTTCTGTAGTTTTGGGGCTATTTTAACAACATTTTGAAGGAGGAATTCTAAGCCCATGGGATTATTTGATTTTTTCACCAGTGATATCGCCATTGACCTGGGCACAGCCAACACGCTGATCATTCACAAAGACAAAGTAGTTGTCGATGAACCATCCATCATCGCCATCGATCGCTTGACGAACAAGGTGCTGGCCATTGGGCGGGAGGCCATGCAGATGCATGAGAAGACCCACGAGAATATCAAAACCATTCGTCCACTCAAGGAAGGTGTGATCGCTGACTTTCATGCCGCTGAGATGATGATCCGGGGCATGATCAAGATGGTTGACACGGGCAAGCGGCTCTTTCCACCCTCCCTGCGGATGGTGATTTGCATTCCATCGGCCATTACCGAAGTTGAGAAGCGTGCCGTGCGCGACTCCGCCGAGCATGCCAACGCGAAGGAAGTATACATGATTTATGAACCCATTGCGGCGGCTGTTGGCATTGGTATTGATATTGAGCAGCCGATCGGCAACATGATCGTGGATATTGGCGGGGGGACGACTGATATTGCTGTCATCGCACTTTCCGGAATCGTTTGTGATCAGTCTATCCGCATAGCAGGAGATACATTCAACAGGGATATCCTTGACTACATGCGCAGGCAGCACAACCTACTCATCGGCGAGCGTACTGCCGAGCGGGTGAAGATTGAGGTGGGTTCCGCCATGACCGAACTCGACAACGGCCCTGATGATTATGAAATCCGTGGCCGCGATCTGATGACAGGCATCCCAAAGACTATCAAGATATCATACAGTGAAGTTGCCTTTGCGCTTGACAAGTCAATTTCCAAACTGGAGGAAGCAGTCTTGAAGGCCCTGGAGCTTTCTCCTCCTGAACTGTCGGCTGACATTTATGAGCGTGGCATCTACCTCACGGGCGGAGGAGCAATGCTTCGTGGTCTTGACAAGCGACTATCACTGAAGACTAAATTAAACATCCACGTGGCCGATGATCCGCTTCGCGCAGTGGTGCGGGGAACAGGGGCTGCGTTAAAGAATCTGAATCATTATCGGAAGATATTGATGACCTGATGCATGCTGCGTCTACTTAATTTTCTGTTTCATTACCGGGCCTTCCTCACCTTCCTGTCCTTAGAAATTTTTTGCGCCTGGCTTTGGGTGGGCAACAGCCAATATCAAAACACCATATTTTTCAATACCTCCAACCGCATGGTGGCTGAGGCCGTGGGCACCACTCATCGCATCAGCGAGTATGTATCCTTGCGGAAAACCAATGAAGAATTGTCGGAAGAAAATGCCCAGTTGCGAACGCTCTTGCTGCAGTTGAATCGGGTTGAGGCCTCCTCTTTACCTGGCGTTGACAGCCTGGTTCGGTATGAATTTGTCAGCGCGCGGGTAATCAATAATTCGGTAGCGCGGTTCAAGAACTTTATTACCATTGATAGGGGAGAAGATGCCGGTATTCGGCCTGGGATGGCCGTTATTTCCACAGCTGGCGCCGTTGGGAAGGTGAAGTCTGTGTCGGCCCATTTTTCAGTCATCACCTCCCTGCTAAACATCGATGAGCAGGTTTCCAGTGTGATCAGTCGCACCGGAAATTTTGCAACCACGCAATGGGACGGTACGGATCCGCGGACAGCACAACTCCTGTATGTACCACGTCATGTAAAACTGTTGGCAGGAGATACCATCGTTACGTCAGGTTATAACGCGGTGTTCCCGGAGGGGATACTAATCGGAACTGTGAAGGAAGCACGGTTGAATAAAGAGGCGCTGTTTTATGAAGTGCGTGTTGAATTAGCGCAGGATTTCAGCAGCCTGTACTACGTCCGGATTGTGCGAAGTGAACTGAAATCAGAATTGGATTCCCTCGAACGTGTAACCATAGGTAAACAACCATGAACCGGTCCGGAATTCTTGTGGTGCTTTACTTCGTGATTTACCTCCTTGTCCAGGTGATGCTGTTCAAGCAATTGGTGTTGTTCAACACGGCATTTTGCTTCGTTTATGTAGCCTTTATTCTCCTGTTGCCCATTGAGACCAATTCGATGGCGCTGATGGTCGTGGCGTTTGTGCTGGGCATAAGTGTGGATGTCTTTTATGACAGCCTCGGGCTGCATGCCATGAGCCTGGTGCTGGTAGCGTATGTTCGCAACTTCTGGCTGAAACTTATTACGCCGCAAGGCGGGTACGATGCGGGGCAAGGCCCAACATTGACGGTAAACGGGGTTCAGTGGTTTGTTGTTTATTCCCTTCCGCTGGTATTCATTCATCATGGCACCTTGTTCTTTGCTGAGGCCGGAGGGTTTGGTATTTTCTGGTATACCATGCTGAAGGTCATGACCAGTTTGATGTTTACAATGACCGTGATCCTGTTCCTTCAATACTTTTCCATCCGGCGCAGACGATGAACGAGGGCAGAAAAGAGCTGTTTCAACTTTTGATCATCCTTACGGGTATTGTCTTCCTGGTCAAGCTTTTCTTTATCCAGGTTGTAGACTCCCGGTATGCGGAGATGGCCGACAGTAATGCCATCCTTCGTCAGCCGGAGTACCCCGTGCGGGGTCTGATCACAGACCGCAATGGCAAGTTGATTGTCTACAACACCCCGGAATTCCGCCTCGATGTGCTCTTGAAAGACGTCCGGAACTTTGATACCGTGAAGTTTTGCACGGTCTTTGAGATGTCGCGGAAGGAACTGAGGAAGAAATTCAGAGAGATGAAGGCGCGCCGTGAGTTTTCTCCGTACAAGCCGACGGTGTTCATGGACCAACTTTCTTCGACCGATTTTGCGAAGGTCCAGGACTACCTCGACGAGTTTCCCGGGTTCTATGTGCTGGCCCGGACAACGCGTGCGTACACAACCCCGGCTTTCGCCAATGCGCTCGGTTACGTGAGCGAGATAAGCAAGAGGCAGCTGGATGATGACGAAAGCCGGATCTACAAGCAGGGCGACTATGTCGGTCAAAGCGGCATTGAGGCATTTTACGAAGAGCAATTGCGGGGAACACGCGGTATCCGCTTTAAGCTCAGGAACGTCAAGGGCATCATTAAGGGTTCGGTGGGAGGCGGCGCCTACGACACTCTTTCCATTCCGGGATTGGATCTGGTGACGGGAATCGACCTTGACCTCCAGCAATACGGAGAGTTCCTCATGAAGGGAAAAGCGGGAAGCATCGTTGCCATTGAGCCCTCCACAGGAGAGATTCTGGCGCTGGTCTCCGGGCCGTCCTATGATCCCAATTTGCTCACAGGGAGGCTTTACAGTTCAAACTTCCGTCAGATCAGCAGCGATACCAACAAGCCCCTCTTCAACCGGCCCCTGATGGCGCAGTATCGCCCGGGCTCCATCTTCAAGATCGCACAGGCGATGACTGCGCTGCAGGAAGGGGTGATCAACCCGGACACGCGCATCCGCTGTGATCGGACAATCATAAACTGTCACGGGGCGCATTCCAACGAAGACCTGCGGGGTGCGATCGAAAATTCCTGCAATCCCTACTTTCACAATGTGCTTCGAAGGATGCTGAATCAGGGGAAAGTCAACGATCCGTATGAAGATACTCGGATCGGGCTTGCTGAATGGAACAAACACATCATGAGTTTTGGCTTTGGAAGAACCCTTGGAGTCGATCTACCCAATGAGAAATCCGGCCTGATCCCCTCACCCGCATATTACGATGGGGCTTACCACAACAGGCCGTGGAAATTTTCGAATATTTACTCGTTGGCAATCGGGGAAGGAGAAAATCTCGTTGTACCGATTCAAATGGCAAATTTCGCTGCAACCGTAGCCAACAAGGGATACTACTTTATTCCCCACGTCGTCAAGGCGATTGGAGCCGATCAACAACCGTTGCCGGAATATCGGGTGCGCCATTATACGTCCATCGATTCCGCCTATTTCCGGGTGGCCGCGGATGCGATGCAGCAGGTGGTGGAGTCAGGCACCGGGCAGTACCGTGCAAAACTTCAGGACGTGATCGTCTGCGGCAAGACCGGCACCGTGGAAAACAATCCCCCGCTTTTTGATCACAGCGTGTTCATCGCCTTTGCGCCCCGAAAGGATCCGCAGATCGCGCTGTCAGTGTATGTGGAAGACGCCGGACAGGGTGCGCGGGCAGCGGCTTCTATCGCCTCCCTGATGATCGAAAAGTATTTGTTTGGAAAAACTAAGCGACCCTACATTGAACAGTATGTGCTGAACGGGAACTTTGAAGACGTAAAGAAGACTGTAGAAGTAAAAACTGAAGAGGAAAAGCCGGGTGAAGAGAGAAGATAGCATATCGGAAAATCTGGACTGGACAACCATCAGCCTCTATGGGGCGCTGGTAATTCTTGGGTGGCTGAATATCTACGCCGTGGGATACGACGAAAACGTCGGCCATTCAATCTTTACGCTTTCTCTCAACTCCGGCCGGCAGTTGTTGTTTATCGGGGCTTCCATGATCATCATTCTCGCCATCGTCGTCCTTGACATGCGCTTTTACGATGCCTTCGCGTACGTGATCTACGGCTTACTTATGGTGATCCTGGTGGCGGTCCCCTTTATCGGAAAAGAGGTGGGAGGAAACAAGGCGTGGATAGGCATTGGCTCTTTTGGCGGGCAGCCTTCGGAGTTAGCGAAATTTGCGACCGCGCTGGCCATCGCGAAATTCGTCGGATCCGTCGGATTCCGGATGGATAACTTCAGAAATCAGGCCATTCTTTTTGCGCTGATAGGGTTGCCCATGGTCCTGATCCTGCTGCAAAAGGACACAGGTACCGCGCTGGTGTTCGCCTGTTTCATGGTTGTCTTCTTCCGTGAAGGGATGTCGCCGTTTCTTATGATTGTTGGCATCTGCGGCGTTGCGATATTCATCCTCACGCTGCTGATACCGAACCAATGGTACCTGCACGGGGCCATCCTCGCTATCCTCCTCTTACTCATCGGATTTGGAAAAAAGAAACTCAAACGCATTGTGCTGCTGACACTTGGAGCCGGACTCATTATGGGCGTGATTGAAAGTGTGGACTACGTGATCACCGACGTGCTGAAGCCGCATCAGCAAAACCGGATCAAAGCGTTAATTAATCCGGATGCAGATCCGCTGGGCTACGGCTGGAATGTAACGCAGTCGAAGATCGCCATCGGCAGCGGGGGACTGTCGGGAAAGGGATTCCTCCAGGGGACACAAACGAAATTTGATTTTGTTCCGGAGCAGAGCACCGATTTCATATTTTGCACGATTGGAGAGGAGGAAGGCTGGCTGGGAAGCCTGATTGTAGTGGGTCTGTTTGTAACCTTGCTGCTCCGAATCATCTATATCGGTGAAAGACAAAAAAACCGGTTCGCCCGCGTGTATGCTTACGGGGTCGCCAGTATTTTCTTTTTCCATTTTGCGGTGAACATCGGAATGACCGTCGGCCTATTCCCGGTCATTGGCATTCCTCTACCCTTCTTTAGTTATGGCGGCAGCTCCCTGTGGGGGTTTACTGTCCTTCTTTTTATCCTGCTGAAATTAGACGCACACCGGGGATCCTTGCTGCAGCGCCTGTAGCGTGCTTACGCGAAGCGGCGGTCAATCATTTCCATGAACTCCTGGTACTCCTCACTTTCCGGGTTCCATTCCCCGTAGTTGTTGGACAGATAGGCCTTTGCCTGCGCATTGGACTCCAATTCATCCAACTGATCTACGGCCGTGGAAAATAATTCGAAGTCGCCATTGAAAAGAATCTTGGTAAACATGAATTTCTGATTGATGGTCAGACTTTCCTTGATCTTCTTTTTCTTTTGAAAGTTTTCTGCCAGCGATACTTTTCCAGGCTGATCGTACAATGGAATCTGGGATGGCGCAGGCTTTTCCGCCTTCTCGCCTTTTGCTACTGCAGGTTGGGGCTGCACCGTTGGCTTGGGTGCCTCGGGTTCAGGTTTCTTCCTGGGGGTGTTTGCTTTTGATTCATACAGTCTTTCAAGCGTCAACGGAAGAATGCTTGAGAACTTGGAAAGGTATCCGTCTACGTCTTCCGGTGTGAAATTCACTTCTTCGAGAATGTGGTCGAGCAGAGCAAACGCCTCGTTGCCTGCTATCGTTGTCAATTTCTTGGCTTCCAGATCATGCAATAACTTTTCAAGCGGAGTTCGGTTGATCCGGATATGCTTGACATAATTCTTCAGATCCTCCAATTTCAGCATGGCCCCTTTCCCATCGAGTGCCTCCGAATAGAAATCGTATGGGTCAAGAATCAGGAAGAGCGTTTGTGAAACCGCTTTCTTCAGCAAGGGCTGAAAATTTTCGCGGGAAATAGAAATGTGATTGGAGAGCAGGTTCTGAAACTTGATCAGCGCATCGTTCACCGGGGGAGCCGTGTAGTCAAAGTAAGGGCTTCGAAGCTTCTGACCCTCCAGCTTCCAGGCATACAGGAGCTCCCGAATGACAAATAGGTTTATTTGATGAATTTCGTTGAGCTTGAGAATCTCCGTCCCGGTAATTTTTTCTTTCGTGGAGAAAAAAGAAGCTGTTACCTTGGAGGCATAGTCGTCGCTGTAATCTTCCAGGGCCTTTAAGCTGATCTTTTCTTCCATGTTGAATTTCTTTTAAACGATGGTAAAGATAATCATAGAAAACCTCGGACAAAAAGAACTGCTGCTTTCAGGCTTGAATAAAACCGCGTTGCAGCATCTTCAAAGTCATTTTGTAGACTGGATGCAAGCATGCGGCGGCAAAGGACGCTGCACTACCTGCCGAATGATCGTCCTGGAAGGGGGTGACAACCTGGGGGAACACACCGAGGCCGAGCTGCATTACAGGAAAGCCGGACTTCTGCTGGAAAATGAACGGTTGGCCTGTCAGGTGCTGGTTAAAGAGAGCCTGACCATTCGGGTGCCGAAAGACAGCAAACTTCCACACATCCGGTACACCGACTAGTTTACTTTATTTCCTTAATGGGGCCGAAATACGGTATTCCGTATCCACATCTCCCTTGCTGATGTCGGTAAGTTTGCCTTTAAGCATGCGCCTTTTGAGCGGCGTGAGGTAGTCGATAAAGAGTTTCCCGTCGAGGTGGTCGTATTCATGCTGGATAATGCGGGCCTTCACGCCGCTGTACTCCTCCTCAAAATTTTTCCAATGCTCATCGAAATACCGGATCCGGATGACTTCCTGCCGGGATACCTTTTCACGGATGTTGGGGATACTGAGGCACCCTTCTTCAAAGGCCCAGCTGGTTCCGGTTTCGTCAAGCAATTCCGGGTTTACAAAAACCTTTTTGAATCCCGTCATGTCCTCTTCCTCTCCTTCATCTTCCTGAAGCGTGGTGCCATCAACCACGAAAAGACGCACACTCTTCCCGATTTGAGGAGCAGCAAGGCCGATCCCGTGCGCCGCATACATCGTTTCAAACATGTCCTGGACCAGAGCCGAAAGATCGATCGAATCTTTTTTTATCTCCTTTGCCCTTTTTCGGAGCACCGGGTCGCCATAAACCACAATTGGATGAACCATTACTCGTGCTAAAAAATTAACTACAAAGGTAAAGATTTGCCTTTATTATTTGGCCCCTCCAGATAGGATTGAAGAATCAGCGTAGCACTGATCTTGTCAACGTTCCCTTTCACCCGCCGGTCCATTTTTTTCATACCCCCATCAATCATGGCGCGCTTTGCGATGGAGCTGGTAAAACGTTCATCAACCATGGCGATGGGAAGGTTTGGAAAAACCTTTCCTAGCTCCTCCACAAACTGACGCACCGGCTGGGTCATGTCCGTATCCTGGTTGTTGAGCCTCTTGGGCAGGCCTACGACAAAGGAATCGACGGGTTCACGTTCCAGATAGCCCTTCAGGTATTTCACCACATTGCCGGTCTCCACCGTATCAAGGGCGGTGGCAATAAGCTGCAGAGGGTCAGTCACTGCAATCCCTGTCCGCTTCATTCCATAATCGATGGCCAGAATTCTTCCCATGAGGCCAAAGGTAGACTGCGAGGGTAGTTTTAGCAATTTATGCGGCTGCACCAGCTAATTCACGGACGCATTTTACCAAATGTGAACTTTGCCCCATCTTTGCCGTTTCATGAATGGGAAACTTCACTGATGGAAATTAACAACACACCGCGACAAATTGCCCTTCCGCTCGTCCTGGGTATTGGCCTGGCGGCCGGGGTCCTGATTGGTGCCAGCCTGAATTCCAGACCGACTTCCGGAGGCGCCGGCAAGGACATCCAAAAGCTGCGCGAAGTCCTCGGCCTGATCAGGGATGAATACGTAGATACTACTAAGTCTGAGAAGCTGGTGGACGATGCCATTCAACACATGCTCGAAAAACTGGATCCGCACTCGGCTTACATCCCCATCAGCCAGCGGGTGGAAGCAAACGAGGACCTGCAGGGAAATTTTGAGGGTATCGGAATTGAATTCAACATTTTTCACGACACACTGGTGGTGGTCGCCGCGCTGAGCGGGGGCCCCTCTGAAGCCGTCGGCCTGCGGTCAGGAGACCGGATTGTCCGGGTGGGCGACAAAGTGATTGCCAACGTTGGCCTGACGAATCCCCAGGTAATGAAATTACTAAAGGGACCCAAAGGCACCGAGGCCAAACTGGAAGTCATCCGGAAGAATGCAAAGGAGCCACTCCTATTCACCATCATTCGCGATAAGATACCCCAACATTCCTTGGACGTGGCGTACATGCTGGATTCTGAAATCGGATACATCAAAGTGAATCGCTTTTCCCAAACGACCTTTAGTGAATTCCAGGACGCCCTGGCCGACCTTCGGAAGAAGGGGATGAAGAAGCTTGTCCTTGACCTGCAGGGAAATCCGGGAGGGTACATGAATCAGGCCATCGACCTGGCGGATGAATTTTTAGAAGAGGGAAAGAAAATCGTATTCACAAAAGGAAAGGACAGGAAGTACAACTCGGATGCGGTGTCTACGCGCAAAGGAGAATTTGAAAAGGGCGATCTCATCGTCCTGGTGAACGAGGGCAGCGCATCCGCCTCCGAAATCCTTGCTGGCGCCTTGCAAGACAATGACAGGGCGCTGGTAGTTGGGCGGCGGTCGTTTGGAAAGGGCCTGGTGCAGTCTCCCTTCGACCTGAGCGACGGCTCTGAACTCCGGCTTACCATTTCCAGGTATTACACCCCCAGCGGGCGCTCCATTCAAAAACCCTACGGAGGCACGGAAGAATATGCGCGCGATATATCCAAGCGGTTCCGGCATGGTGAATTCTTTCATGCCGACAGCATCCGGTTCAGTGATTCCCTGAAGTACAAAACAGCGAATGGGCGTACGGTTTACGGCGGCGGCGGCATTATGCCAGACTACTTTGTTCCGCTGGACACCACACAAAACAGCCGCTACCTCAACGCGCTGTATATCAGTAACTCCGTGCAGGAATATACCTTCAACTATGCAGGGAAACACAAGTCAGAGCTCATGCGGATGGGCACCGCAAATTATCTCAGCCAGTTTGTAGTTTCTGACGAAATGCTCGCTCAGTTGGTGAAGGTGGGAAGCGATAACAAGGTCGCTCCTGACTGGAAGGACCTGAACCGGCACAAAAGCATTTTCCAGATAAATGTGAAGGCGCAAATTGCGAGAAGGATTTGGGGGAACGACGGGTTTTATCCGGTGTACAATCAAGCCAACGAAGCTCTGCAACAGGCGGTGAAATTATTCGACCGGACTCCTGACTTGAGCCGGACGCGTATGTAGTTCTCTTTCCTGAAATCAGGAAGGAAGAATCCGGTTAGCGGAATTTGTTCTAACTTCGGGGTTGAACCAATGTACGGATCGCTATGTACTATCAACAGTTGGGCAAGATTCCCCCGAAACGTCACACGCAATTCAGGCAGCCGGATGGATCCCTCTATAAAGAAGAGGTCGTAAGTTCGGAGGGGTTCTCGGGGATCTATTCCATTCTTTACCACATCAATCCCCCCACCCGCATCGCCATGCTGGGCGAGCCCGTGCCCTACGGCCCGAAAATACTCGAGAACTACGGGTTGAAGCATACACACCTGAATACTTCCAAGGTGGCCGAAACGGGTGATGATTACCTGTCTTCCCGGAAAGTGCTTCTTGCCAATGCCGACTGCTCCATGGCAATCTGTTCGCCGCGGAACCGGACCATGGACTATTTTTATAAGAATGCCGAAGGGGATGAGGTGGTTTTTGTTCACGACGGCAGCGGCCGCCTGATCACCCAGTTTGGCGTCGTGGAATTTCGTTCCGGAGACTATGTCGTGATTCCGCGAACGGTGATTCACAAATTTGAATTTGACAAGGGTCCGCTGCGTTTGCTGGTCATTGAGTCGGCGTCACCGGTGGAGACCGTGAAGCGCTACCGAAACCGGGTGGGACAATTGCTGGAACACTCCCCGTACTGTGAACGCGATATGCGGGCGCCGAAAGATCTGATCACCGATACGGGCAAGGGCCGGTATCTTACCAAAATAAAGAAGCAAGGGTACTTGCATCAATATGTGTACGACTACAGCCCCCTGGATGTCGTAGGCTGGGACGGATTCCTGTGGCCCTATGCTTTTTCAGTGCATGAATTTGAGCCCATCACGGGCAGGATCCACCAGCCACCACCAGTGCATCAAACGTTCGAAGGCCGCAATTTTGTGATCTGCTCCTTTGTGCCCCGGCTCTTCGATTACCACCCGCTGTCCATTCCGGCCCCATACAATCACAGCAACATCGACAGCGATGAGGTGCTATACTATGCCGAGGGGAATTTCATGAGCCGTCGCGGTATCGAGCGGGGCTCGTTTACTCTCCACCCGGGCGGCCTTCCGCACGGCCCCCATCCCGGAACGGTGGAGAAGAGTATTGGCGCCAAGGAAACCAAAGAGCTTGCCGTTATGCTCGACACCTTCCGGCCGTTGTACCTGACAACCGATGCGGAGGAATTCGTAGACACGAAGTATCCGATGAGTTGGACGGATCAAACGGAAGGTTTCAATGAAATTAATTCTCCTTGACTGAATTAAATCCGCTACTATGAGAAAGCGTGTTTTCCAACTGCTAGCCCTGATCAACCGACTGATTTTGCCTCGCATGAGCAAACGGAACCTGATGCGTCTCACAACCGTGGAAAAGGCTATCGTGGCTTACCGGTATTGGGTGACCATCAACGCCCTTGGATAGCATCACTTAAGCACCGTGCATCAGTGCTGAGAATCAAGCAGTCTCTTTGCGTGCCCCAATATTCACCAGAAATCCAAACGCTGCTGCTGTAAAGAACATCAACAAGCCGTACAGCCCGGGTGGAAGCGACATGGTCGAGTTGCCCAGCACGTTCAGGGCGATATAAATAGCCAGCGTCCCGTTGTGAATTCCTATTTCCATGCCGATGGCGATCGCCTGCTTTTTCCCGATGCGGAACAGGAGCGGTATGAAATATCCGGCAACCATGCTCAACACATTAAACGCAAGAACGGGAAGACCGATTTGCACGAAATATTCCACCAGCGTATGACGCTCTTTGATGGTTACGGCCGCAATGATCAGGGCGAGAAACAGGGCAGAAAGAACTTTTACGGGTTTGTCCATTTTCGCGGCAAATCCGGGTGCGC
Source organism: Cytophagales bacterium (assembly GCA_034440075.1). Taxonomy (GTDB): domain Bacteria; phylum Bacteroidota; class Bacteroidia; order Cytophagales; family Cyclobacteriaceae; genus ELB16-189. The sequence goes on along the minus strand of JAWXBL010000027.1, from coordinate 5,167 downwards.
GTGCTTTGATCAACATCCCTCCGATGACGGGGAGCAGCACGATGGCGAACACCTCCATCACTTTTCCGAATTGCATGGGCAGATACTGGTCCGCATTCATGAAATAGAGGAGGGAGAAATTGACGATCAGCGGCAGGGTGAACAGGCTGAGCACACTGTTGACCGCCGTGAGCGTGATATTCAGGGCCACATCGCCATTTGAAAGATGGCTGTAGAGGTTGGCCGTTGCTCCGCCGGGTGATGCCGCAAGGAGCATGAGCCCAACGGCAAGTTCAGGAGGAAGTGCAAAAGAACGGGCAAGGAGGAAGCATAGCGCAGGCAGCAGAATCATCTGGCATACAAGGGCAATGGTGATTGCCTTGGGGAAACGGGCAACACGCCGGAAATCTTCCAGCGTCAGGGAGAGGCCCAGCCCGAGCATAATAATGCCGAGGGCTATGGGCATCACCAGCGTGGTTAATACAGAAGCCTGCATTCGTAAAAGGTAGCAAAAAACTACCTTCGTGGACAATATCATGAACAAATTTCAACTCCCTATACAGATCCGTTGGTCCGACATGGATCAAAACCGCCACCTGCGCCACACGGCCTATTATGACTATGGGGCCATGGTGCGCATCGCGTGCTTTTCCGAGCGCGGTCTAACCAACGGACGGCTTGAGGAGTTGGGAATAGGGCCTATTCTTTTTCGGGAAGAGGCGATCTTCAGGCGTGAGATTCGGTTTGAAGACGCAATCTCTGTCGATGTGCAAGTCACAAAGGCCACGCATGATTTTGCCCGGTGGAGTCTGTGTCACCGGTTCTACAAGGCGGATGAAAGCCCCTGCGCCGTGATCAACCTCGATGGGGCATGGATCGATCTGCGCATCCGGAAACTGACCATCCCCAACAAAGACGTTCAATCCATTTTTGCCGGGTTTCCCCGGGATGATTCCTTCCGGTGGGAAGAGTCAAGGTCTCCGATCACGCCGGCGTAACCGCCGTCACCCATTGTTCAATAACACGGGGAAAATTCGTGTGTTCGAGATGGTGCACGCGGGAGGCGATGGTCTCCGGTGTGTCTTCGGCTTCTACTTGACACGATGCCTGGAATATTATTTTTCCGGAATCAAATTCTTCGTTGACCAGGTGGATGGTGATGCCGGTCTCCGCGTCGCCGGATGCAAGCACAGACTGATGCACGTACAAGCCGTACATGCCTTTTCCGCCGTGCCGGGGCAGGAGTGAAGGGTGAATGTTGATGATCCGTTCGGAAAACGCCTGAATCAGATAGGTGGGGATCAGCCAAAGGAATCCGGCGAGGATAATATGCGTTATTTCCGCTTCATGCAGCCATGCGAGCAGTTCCTTTCCTTCCTTGAATTGTTCCCGGCTGAATACCCGCGATGGAACATGATGGTTTCTGGCCCGCTCCAGGACCATGGCCTGCGGATTGTTTGACAGGACAAGGGCGACGGTCACATCGGGGTGATCCACAAAATGCCGCATGATGGCTTCTGCATTGGTCCCGGTTCCTGAAGCCAGAATAGCGAGCCTTACTTTTTTTGGATGATTCACCGTTTCAATATAAGTCAAAGAAATACCATGCTGAAAATTCCGATGACCATGATGATCTTGCAAAGCTGACTCAGGCGGTAGAAGTCTCTGCGCGTGTCGGCGCGGATCAGCCAGGCGAAGAGGATCCCCGTTGGAACAAAAAGAAACCCGACGAAGTATAGTACAGGCAAAGGAGTAACCCGCGTATGAATGCCGATCACCGCCAGGGAAAGCAACAGAAACAGGAAATAGATCACCCCCTTGGCGCCCCGGGTACCCCATACGATGGGGAGGGTCCGGCAGCCGAACGTGTTATCGCCCTTCAGGTCTTCGATGTCCTTAATAATTTCCCGGATCAGCGTCATAAAGAAGGCAAAGAGTGCATATACCCACACGACTGCCAGTAGGGGAAGAAAGAGGACGTTCACCACGAGTACTGCCAGCCCGGTAAGCAGGGCAACAATAAAATTTCCGATGAAAGGAAGACGCTTCAGCGCGTTGGAATAGAGCCATAAGAGAAACGCCGAGAGTAAGTTGATCACGCCAATCTTCCAGTCGAGAAAGAAACCCAACGCCACCCCGGTGAAAGAGAGCATGGTGTGAAACAGGAGCACATAGCGCCTGGATATACTTTTGCCGATGACGACCCGATCGGGTTTGTTGATCAAATCAATCTTAACGTCGTAATAGTCATTGATGGCATACCCTCCGGCCGCGATCAGAACGGTGGAAAGCACCATTACCATAAGCTCCGGGTCGGTGAGAGTTTCGGAAGCGATGAGAAAGCCTGCCGTGCCGTATTGCGCCAGCGCGATAATGAGCAGGTTCCAGAAACGGGTTAGCTTTAGAAAGGCCCGAAGGGGTAACATCATGAACAAAAGTAATGAAGACGGCCATATCCGAAAGGGGTGCTGCGGATCGGCTACGGCCTTGGATGCTCTTCCCAATCGAAGTAGTCGCCTTTTTCGAGCTCCAGTTCCTTCTTCTTCTTTTTCCCCTTCAATCTGAACGCCTCCTTTAGCTCCAGCACTTCCCGTTTGATATCGCCGGCAATTTTCTTTCGAACCGCCACCTGGTCGTAGGCCACTGTATACGCGTCCGTGGTCCCGGTTATTTTCAGGAAGAGCTTGGATCTCCCGATCAGGTTCTCTTCGATGGCCCCGAATGCCTCGTCGGAATCAATCTTTTTCTTGTTGCGGAGCGGGGCAATAACCCGGTAATCAATGCGCTGATCAAACGTGTGGGTGCCGCTGAGTTGGAGTACGGTTACGTTGCTGCGTATTTCCATTTGTGGGATGAAAATGGTTTTCTTTTCAATGTGGATGTCGTTCTTCAGATCGGCAAATCGCAGCCGTCGAAGTCCCGAATCATCCAGATACTTATCCAGTTTGTACAACGGTTCAAAATCGTTGAGCTCCCCGTTGCGGATGGTCATGCCGATATCGGCGATCAACGTTTCCGGAAAAATGCGCAAGGCCTCGTTGAGGGTTGTTTCGAGGTTTACAAAAGCATTTGCCTGTCCCTTGAGATGCTTATGCTGAATGAACTGCTGCTTGAAATTTTCGAAAACGTAAAACACTGAATCGATGTGAATGCCGTCCAGCGTGGCGGAGGTAATCAGGTCGATGGCTTTCGGGTTCTTCGCGTCGACGATCCCTGAAAGATCCAGCTTTCCTCCCATGGCGTGGAGTTTGATGCTGCGCGACACGGCCACCTGCCGTTGAACGAGGAGGTCTCCCTGGACGTTTCGGGCACGGAATTTCTTGAAATTCAGGGCAGCGATCTGGCACCGGAAATTCAGATTCAGCGCGGGTGAAATGGAAAACCGATACGGGCCTTTATCTGTATCGCTGAAGCCGATTTGAAAAAGCCGGTCGACATCCAGAAAATCGGATTTCAGGTCTGCTTCAATCCCGATGGGTTGATTATCGAAAATAGCGTACGTCACGATGTTCTTGAAAAAGCCGTTCAGCACGAAGTCACTTTTTTCAAACCTGCCGCGAAGGTTGCTCATGGCAAGGTCGTTGTTGTTGAACTGCAGTGAGCCGTTAAGATCGGAGAAGGCAAGTTTTTTTGGCCCCAGCATAAAACTCAGATTCTTCAACTCCACCGTCCCCTCCGTTCGCACCTTCTGCACGGTCGATTTATTCTTCAGCAATGCTACCTGGCCCGAAAGCATGACATCGGCTTTCAAGCTCCCGGTCAGCCCCTCAATGTCTTTCAACGGATAAAAATTGAGCAGGTCGGAGGCCTTGATATCGCCGTGGAATTCGGCGGTAACGAAGGGGTCATCGAAATTCTTAAGATGGAAATGTCCACTAAACGGGCCGCCGTTCAACGAAGCAGAAATGTTTTTTAGCGAGAGCACGGCCCCTTTGAAACCGGAAAGTGTTTCGGTGGAAAAAGATCCTTCAAAGTTCGCCCGCTCTATCCGGCTTTTGAAGCCCGGATGAAACAACGTCACGTTCTTCATGCCAAAAGACATGGTGAGCCGGGGACTTTGGTTTCTACCCACTTCACCCACCAGCCTTGCATCAAAGTAGACATCGCCGTCGCTCTGATACTGGCGGAAGGGGAGTGAGGTCGCTTCGGGCAGCAGCGCGAGAAGGGATTGAATGTCGGTGTTCTTGCCGACCGTATGCAAGTCGATCAGGTTCTTTTCCTTGAATTGGTATGATCCGTTGACTTCATAGCGAGCGCCGTTGAGTGAAAGGGTGGAGGGCTGGAACTGAATGGACTTGCCGATGTCGTCATAATCGAGCGCTGCCTGCACGTCGAACGTTTTCTTGGAGAAGAAAATCGACCGGCCCACTCCAATCTGGTTGGTGGTGATGTCTCCCGCGGCCTCGATGTGATAAAGATCGCCGCGGGCGGTGATGCGCGCAGCCAGCCGGTCGCTTGAAAATTCATGATGCTGCCCCACGGAGCGGTCGATGTACGTGACGAGCGTGTTATGGAGCGAAACATTTTTAAGGTCAAACGAAACGGATCCGCCGCCCTTGCCGGGTTTGACAATCGTGAAGTTATTTTTCCCAGCCTTGTTGATGCGGAGGTTGGTTTCGCTGTCGCGAATGGCAAGGCCGCGAATGGTGTATTCCCCGCGCCAAACCTCGAGCGGATTAAGAAGGAAAGAAATGGATTTGGCGGTGAGCAGCGGATATTCCCCAGGCTGGCTATCCTCGATATACACGTCGGTGCACACGATAGCCAGCAGGGGAAATTCTTCAAACACGCGCACTTCGATTTTTCCGATTTTGATAGGGGTGCCGATGTTCTTGTTTGCTTCTCGGATGAATTCGTTAATAATGCGGTCCTTGAAGAGGAAGAGGGAGACGGTAGCGCTGATGAGAACCACCAGGATGGCTGAAAAAAAGTAAAGAAGGGCTTTTTTAAGAATTTTCAAGGTCTGACGTGGTACAAAAATACGGTGCAAATTTCAATCCACGGATGGGGAACGTCGACACTTTCCAAAAGGAAGCTGACCATCACAATAAAAAACCCCGGCGGGAAGGCCGGGGTTATGGGTTTTTGTGTGGGAGCTGAGGGGTTCGAACCCCCGACCCTCTGCTTGTAAGGCAGATGCTCTGAACCAGCTGAGCTAAGCTCCCAAAGCCCTTTTTTAAAGGAGGGC
>JAWXBL010000026.1:0-35208 GCA_034440075.1 Cytophagales bacterium | reverse complement strand
TACCGAAGTAATCCGGGCACCGGAAACGTATTCCGCCAGGTTCGCGGCATGGGTACCGATATCGCCCAGCGCACCTCCCAAACCCGCTTTCGCAGGATCGGTCCGCCAAACTGCCTGCTTGTTCCCTGACGCCTCCACGCGCGATGCGAGCCATCCCTGGCTGTATTCAATATAAATTTTCCGGATGGCTCCCAGCTTGCGTGATGCCACCAGGCTGCGGGCCTCCTTTATCATCGGGTATCCCGTGTATGTATGAGTAAGCGCGAACAGTTTTCCAGTGCGGCGTACTACGTCCCGGAGCTTTTTTGCCTCTGTTAAATTCAACGTTATCGGCTTATCCATGATCACATGAAATCCGCTTTCCATGGCCATTTTCGCCGGAGCGAAATGCAGATAATTGGGAGTCACAATAGAAACAAAGTCCAGCCGATCCTTTGTTGCCTGTTTCTCCTGCCTGAGCATATCTTCAAAACTGGGATAAACGCGCTGGGGCGAAAGTCCAAGGGCTTTACCTGCCGTCCTGGACTTTTTTGGGTCACTGCTGAACGCTCCAGCCACCAGCTCAATCATCCCGTCCATCGCTGCGGCTTTGCGGTGAATGTCGCCGATAAAAGCACCGGGGCCGCCACCAATCATTCCCATCCGAAGTTTCCGTTTCATTGCCCAGGTTTGTTATCGATCACGCGGTAGATTGGGACAAAGTCCACAAATTATTGGAATTAAAAAAGTAGAAGAAGGGAGACGGGTTCAAAGTCTGTATTTGATCTTCCTAGCTCATACGGTGGTTTGCAAGACAACACATTTACCTCGATCTTACCTCGGATAAAATTGATTACGACATGATGAAACCGACAAATCCTTCTCGTCTTTTTATTGCAAGCTGTCTTGCCCTGCTCGTTACTTCCCTGACATTCGCCATCCGCGCAAAAATCGAAGGTGTATTCAGCACCGACTATTTACTGACCGGAGAGGAAATAGGATGGGCCTTTGGACCGGCCTTTTGGGGATTCACCCTTGCCACCTTTGCCGGGGGCCTCGTGATTGATTTTTTGAAAACCCGGCGCATTGTTTGGATAGCATTCGGCGCCCATGTAGTAGGCCTTACGCTGTTGCTGTTGGCAAAAGACAAGACGATGCTCTTTGTATCGAATGTATTCATTGGATTTGGGAACGGGAGCGTGGAAGCGGCGTGTAATCCGCTCATTGCCACCATTTACCCACGCGAGAAAACAAAGATGCTCAACCGGTTTCATGTATGGTTTCCAGGCGGCATCGTGATCGGTGGTTTGCTCGCGTGGATCCTTATGACCCAACTAGGGATGAGCTGGCAGGTACTTACATCCCTCTTGTTCATTCCTCTTGCTCTGTATGGCTACTTGTTTTATGGTGAACCCATTCCTGAAACCGAGCGGGTTGCTTCCGGGGTCACCTACCGGGAGATGCTGAAGAATCTCGGAGCGCCATTAACCATTCTCGCACTCGTGAGTCTGATGATTCTCGCTGCCTCTGTCCCCGCATTTCAGCCTGACTTCAATTCAAACTATACCTACATAATTCTCGGCATCGTTGTCCTGTTGGTCATTCTTGAAGGGCGTTTCGTTAACCGAATGAGTTTACTCTTCCCTTTGATGCTGTTTGGAATGTTTCTCACGGCTTCTACCGAATTGGGGACCAATCAATGGATCAACGCACTTCTTGAGGGCGCCGGCACTGACCCTATGATCATCCTGGTGGTGGTGACAGGAATCATGGCCGTAGGCAGGTACTTCGCCGGACCGTTGATTCACCGGCTCAATCCGCAAGGCGTGCTGCTGGGTTCGTCCATACTATCGCTGATTGGGTTGTATCTTCTCAGCGTCTCGGAAGGTCCTCTGATGACCATGGGATCCGCCGTGGTTTTTGCGGTGGGCATCTGCTACTTCTGGCCCACGATGTTGGGTTTTGTTGCTGAGCATCTTCCGAAAACCGGGGCGCTCGGATTGTCGGTTATGGGTGGAGCAGGGATGGTAGCCACCTCCATGGTCCTCCCCATCATGGGCCGGTCGATTGATACTGCGGGGCCGCAGACAACCCTGCGCTACATGACGATCCTCCCGATTATCCTTGTTGCCCTTTTTCTGGTGGTCATATTCCTGGTCAGGAAACGATCTGAGTCTTAGAGCAGCCGTTAACTAGGGCAACGATGCTGCAATCACCTGAGCGGATGTCTCGCCGCTAAACAACGTGATGAGTTTTCCTTCCTGAGAATAAATGAAAACCTGAGGCACGGCTATTGCTCCAAACGCTTTCGCTAAATCTTCCGGCGCAATCCTGACAAAGTGCGCCCGGGGGTATTGCTTGAAGTCAAAGCCCGAAGCAAACTGAACGATGGGTGGCAACGGCTGAGAGGACATGAACAAAACATCGGTCTTGGAAAAAAGATGCATGTTGCGATGAATCTCCGCAACCTCCCGTTGACAGTGGTCACACTCAGAATTGAAATAAATCAGGAGGAGATTAGCATCCTGCCTGAATGGGAATGCGGAGCCGTCCATCGACGTTAGGGTGAGAGATGGCATGACGCTTGCGCGGACAGCCAGTTCCTCCTGGGAGATCGGGCGGGACAAATACAAATAAGCCTGAAGTCCAATAGTCAGCGATATCAGTACTCCAAACACAATGACCCATCCGTTATGAAAACGAACCATACTTTTTCTATTTTCTACCCTCCCATGGGGCCACCAGCTGCGCTGCGCCGAATACCCCCGCACTATCCCCCCACGTGGGAGGAACGATAGGTGTCTTTACAATTCCATTATTAAAAATATACTTTCCAATCTCCTTCATCCCATCCGAATAGATTTCCTGGATTTGTCCAACTCCTCCGCCAACAACAATAACATCCGGATCCAGAATATTGATCACCACACTCATCGCCTTACCAAAAAACGCCGTCAACCGCTGTATCGTTTTCGCAGCATCCCCATCACCTTCCTTTGCCAACTTGTAGATCTCCGGAAGCCCTTTGCGGATACCGCTGATCGAATGATAATAATTTTCCAGCGCCGGACCGGAGAGAACGCGTTCAACACACCCCGTTTTTCCACAATAACATGGTCCGCCAGAATCGTCGAGGTAATTATGACCCCACTCGCCGGCGATTCCATGCAACCCATCTACCACCTGGCCGTTTATCACCAGCCCTCCACCAACTCCTGTTCCCAGAATGATCCCAAAGACGGTGGCTGCATTCGGAAATTGCTCGTGCACCACTCCAAGCTGAGCCTCAGCCAGGGCAAAGCAGTTGGCATCGTTGGCTATAACCACGTCAGCGCCAAGAAGTTCGGAAAGGTCCTCTTGCATATTTCTCCCATTCAGACATGTAGAATTGCAGCCGCGCATAAGACCTTTTTCTTTATCACGCGTGCCTGGAGTCCCTATCCCAATCCGCTCCGGCCTGACTCCCACCGACTTCTCCATCCAGCCGACCAGCGTCTGAATCTGATGCAACACGTGGGCATACCCTTTGTCAGCACCGGTAGCAACACGGTCGCGGAACAGGATTTCACTGGTCCGGCCCGGACCCATCACAATGCCTTCGGCTTTTGTGCCCCCCAAGTCAATTCCCCAGATGATGTCGTGGTCAGGCATGGTCACCGATTAAAGGTGGTTGCATCCTCAATCAAGCGCATCATCAGCGCCCTTTCTTTCTCTTTGCGAACATCATCCCATCCGAGCGATTCCGCCATGGACTTCAGAATAGGTTCCATGATCTTCAGTAGCCGGTGCATATTAAAATATAACAATCCCGTCCGTCGAATCAGGAAATCGGGAAGGCGAACGATGCGTTCATGGTGTAAGGCAAACCAAAGCTCCGCCAGGGCCAACCCTATTTCTGGATCAGCAGCAGGGTGTTCTTTACAATACTGGGTAATAAGGTCCGCCTGCTTTCCATACAGATGCACCAGGTAGGAACCTTCCACACCTTTCAATCCCAATGCCTCCACCTGCCTGGCTATCCCGCGTGTGTAGGTATCAACTTCAGTAGCTGTACCCAGCCTGCCGCCGCCAAGAAATAGTGTGTCGGTATGGCATGGTTCCACCTTGCGGTCTTCAAAATTCGTTTCAATAATCCGATCAACGACCCGTTCGGCCATTTTTCTGTATCCGGTAAGCTTCCCTCCTGCAATGGAAATTAACCCGGTGCCCGATTCAAAAATCTCATCCTTCCGTGAAAGTTCTGAGGCAGACTTCCCCTCTTCATGAATCAGGGGGCGAAGACCAGCCCAGCTTGATTCAACGTCCGCGAGCGTCAGGTGTACCGATGGAAAGGTTTCGTTGACCCCTTCGATCAGGTAGCGTGCATCTGCCGCCGTCGTTACAACGCGGTCTTTGCTGCCCTTGTATTCTGTGTCCGTAGTTCCGATATACGTTACACGTCCCCGGGGAATAGCAAAAATCATCCGGCCATCGGGCACATCAAAGTAAATAGCCTGTCGAACCGGAAGGCGGTGATAAGGCACTACCACATGAACCCCTTTCGTCAGGTGCAGAAACTTCCCGGTTCGGGATTTGTCCAGTTCCCGTAGTTCATCCACCCAGGGCCCAGCGGCATTCACGATCACTGCTGCGCTGATGTCAAAACCCTCCTGGGTAATTTCATCGGCTGCAGTCAACCCGGTAATCCTTCCTTGCGTATAGTTGAATCCGGTGGCGCGCATATAGCTGACAAGAACTGCTCCCTTTTCCCCAGCGCGTTTCGCGATTTCAATAGTGAGCCGCGCATCATCCGTTCGGTATTCAGCGTAGAGTGCCCCCCCTTTAATATCATCAGGCTTTAGCAGGGGCTCGTTAAGAACAGTCTGCGGTTTTGTCAGCATTTTCCTCCGATCTTCCTGCGGTACCCCGGCAAGCCAGTCATAAATTTTCAACCCCACAGAGGCAAGCCAGTATCCCAGGCCTTTCGTTTCGTAAAGAGGCAGCAACATCTTTTCAGGAACTACGAGGTGAGGCGCCAGCTGATGGACAATGGCCCGTTCACTTCCTACTTCCTTAACCAACGCAAACTCCAGTTGTTTGAGGTATCGAAGTCCACCATGAATCAACTTGGTTGAACGGCTGCTCGTGCCAAATGCAAAATCATTTTTTTCGATAAGGGCCGTTTTCAATCCCCGCGAAGCGGCATCCAGCGCAATCCCAACACCCGTAATTCCGCCACCGATAACCAGCACATCGTAGTTCTCTGATCGAAGGCGGGTGAGCAGGGAAGATCGTTCAAAGCTTGATAGGCTCATGGCTCCCTAGTTGTCGATCCAGCCTTTTGAGCGTTCAACGGCCTTGAGCCACCCTTTATAAAGCCTTGCCCGCTCAGCTTCCTGCATGTTAGGGGTAAATTTTTTCTGAATCTTCCGGTTCTTTACGATCTCGGATTTCTTCCACCATCCGATTTGGATACCGGCGAGGTATGCCGCACCCAATGCGGTGGATTCGATCACTTCCGGCCGCTCAACCTCTGTGCCCAGGATATCTGCCTGAAATTGCATGAGCACATTGTTTGCGCAAGCCCCACCGTCGACCTTCAGGCTGGCAAGGCGCAATCCGGCATCTGCTTCCATTGCATTCAGGATATCCTTCGTTTGATAGGCAAGCGATTCAAGGGTAGCCTTGATCAGATGATCTTTGCCCGTATCGCGGGTGAGCCCGAAGATCGCACCCCGGGCATACATGTCCCAATACGGCGCTCCAAGTCCAGCAAATGCAGGCACAACATACACCTCATTTGAACCCAACGCTTTAGCCGCAAAGTATTCCGAATCCTTTGATTGATCGATGAGATGAAGGCTATCGCGTAGCCATTGAACAGCAGCTCCGGCGATGAACACACTTCCTTCGAGGGCATACGTTATTTTTCCGTCAAGGCCCCAGGCAATGGTTGTGATCAGGCCGTTCTTAGAATACTGAATCCGCTCGCCGGTGTTCATAAGCATAAAACAACCTGTACCGTACGTATTCTTGGCCATGCCCGGTTCAAAGCATGCCTGTCCAAACAACGCAGCCTGCTGGTCTCCCGCCACGCCGGCAATGGGGATGTCCACTCCCTTGTAATTCCAGGATCCAAAGGAACTTGCAGAAGGTTTTACCTCTGGCAAAATGGATTCCGGTACTTTCAGTTCGTTTATCAACGTACTGTCCCAGCACAAGTCGCGAATGTTGTACAGCATCGTCCTGGACGCATTCGAATAATCGGTCGCATGGGTTTTCCCGCCAGTAAGGTTCCAAATCAACCACGTATCCATCGTTCCAAACGCCAACTCGCCCTTGCTGGCGCGTGTTGCACCGCCGGGCACGTTGTCGAGAATCCAGCGCACTTTTGTGCCTGAGAAATAAGAGTCGATGACTAATCCCGTTGCTTCCCTGACATGTTCCGTCAATCCTCTTGCTTTCAGTTCTTCGCAAATTGGCGCCGTCCGTTTGTCCTGCCACACAATGGCGTTGTGAATGGGCTCCCCTGTCTTTCGATCCCAGATCACGGTCGTTTCCCGTTGGTTGGTAATCCCAATGGCAGCTATGGAGGAGGGGCTCACGCCGTTCTCTTCAATTACTTTGATCAGCACTCCGTGTTGGGTTTTCCAGATTTCCCGGGCATCGTGTTCGACCCACCCGGACTGTGGGAAAATCTGGCGGAACTCCTGCTGTGCAATGGCCTTGATTTGGCCTTTAGAATCAACGAGGACGGCACGCGAACTAGTAGTGCCTTGATCCAATGCAATAATATATTCTTCCTTACTCATTGTTGCTTGCTGTTACTACCAACACCGGCCTGCTTTTCATATCCTGTCTAAAAGAATAATGCGTGCACTCCGACACCAAGAATTCCGCCCAACATCGGCCCTACGACAGGTATCCATGCATAACTCCAGTCAGAATGTCCCTTGGCGTGAATGGGTAAAATGAAGTGTGCAATTCGTGGCCCCAGGTCACGGGCCGGATTGATTGCAAATCCAGTTGGTCCCCCCAGACCCAACCCGATGGAAATAATCAGCAAACCTACTACCATGGGATTTAGTCCCTGCGTGAATTCGTTCTGACCAATGAAGAGGATGCCTAAAACAAGTACCGCCGTTGCGATGACCTCACTGAGCAAATTGGCGATCGGATTCCGGATAGCCGGACTTGTGCAAAACACGGCGAGCTTCTTGTCGGCCTCCGGTGTTTGTCTCCAATGCGGGAAGTAGTGGATCCAAACTATAATCGCACCAACGAATGCACCTGCCAATTGCGCCAACATATACCCTCCTGCCTCGTGCCATGGAAAATCTCCCCGCACTGCGAGTGCCAGGGTCAAGGCTGGGTTGATGTGAGCCCCGCTGATGGACCCCACGGCATAAATTGCCAGCGTTACCGCAATTCCCCACCCCACCACGATGGTAAGCCAGCCTGCATTCTCCCCTTTTGATCCCTTCAAAAGCACAGCAGCCACTACACCGTCTCCGAGAACGATGAGCAGCATGGTTCCAAAAAATTCCGCTGAATAGTGACTCATAGTTAAAAATTTGTGTCCAACAGAACCAGGTTCCGTATTCGTATGCCTGTCTTTTAATATATTGTGTTATCCATCTTATATCGAGTACTTTTCGGTGTGACAGCCACCAATAATTCTTCAAAATAAGACTTTAATGGTAATCGAGGTCAAATTAAGGGAAAATGTAATTGCAGGCTCATGCCCAACGATTCAAGGCAATGAAATTCACGCAGGTCACCATTAAGGACATCGCCCGCGAGTTGGGTATTTCACCCTCCACCGTTTCAAGGGCCCTGAAGGACCACCCGGACATCAGTTCCAAAACCAAGGAAGCCGTGAACGCCCTGGCAGCCAAACTAAACTACCAGCCGAACATTGTTGCCCTCAATCTTCGTCAAAAAAAGACGTTCACCATTGGTGTCGTGATCCCCGAACTGGTTCACTTCTTCTTCTCTACCGTGATCAGCGGAATTGAAGATGTTGCTTACGAGGCCGGTTACAGCGTTATCCTGTCCCAATCCAATGAATCTTACGAACGGGAAAAGAAGGATATCAAAGCACTGTTTAATAGCCGCGTAGATGGGATGCTTATTTCCATTTCCAGGGAGACCAAAAATTTCGAACACATCGAATCCGTCATTGCGAAAGGAATTCCTGTGGTCTTCTACGACCGGACGTTCAAAGGACCCGATTCCAGCAACGTCATTGTTGATGACTACGTCGGTGCGAAAGAGGCCGTGACCCACCTGATCGAACAAGGATACAAGCGAATCGCCTTCCTGGAAGCATCTCCGGGTCTCATTGTCACAGCTGACAGGAAGCAGGGATACCTCGATGCAATTAAAGAACACGGGCTCGAAATGCGCGAAGCATTCATACAGGAATGCGCTATCGGCAGTTTGGAAGAAGGTAAACGCGCTACCAAAAAACTACTCAACATGCCCGTCTCTCCCGATGCGGTATTTGCAGCCAATGACCTGATGGCGACCGGTGCGATGCAAAGCATCAAGGAAAAAGGACTCAGCATCCCGCAGGATATCGGCGTTGTAGGGTTTAGCAATTGGTCGTTTGGATCCCTGATCGAACCACCCCTCACTACCGTCGATCAACCGGGATATGAAATGGGACAGGAAGCGGCGCGGCTCCTGATCCGCCAGATTGAACTCAGCGACAAAAATCAAGGGGATCCACAACCCGAAACCCGGGTGCTTAAAACCCGGCTTATCGTCCGGGATTCATCCATCCGGAACGCACCGCGAAAGCCCTAGGCCGCATCCAATAATTTGCCAAAGGTCTTGCCCGGGCCAATCCAGTCTTATGCAAACGATTGAAAGCAATGCTTTTGCTGTCGATTAATAACGCAATCGTTTTCTGAATTTTATCATGCCGAATCATTGGTTCCGCTGATTCTTTGCTTCAACTTACCCGCTTTATGATACCATGCCATCCGCGCTAAGCACATCCCTGGGAAAAGTCAACTCCATTGAGCAATCTGCCGATGGAATAGTTGCAGCAACGACTCACGGAAAAGTACGCATAACCTTTTTCAATGATTCCGTCGTGCGCGTAACGGCATCAACCGCTCCGACATTTGATTCATTTTCGTTCGCAGTACAAACCGTACCGTCGACTGTTAAGTTGCAAGTTGCTGACCACACCGACACCGTGGTCCTTCGCAGTTCTCACCTGGAAGTGATCCTTCATAAGAATTCTGCCACCCTGGAATTCAGAGACTCCGCTGGAAAACTCCTGAACGAAGACGATCATGGTCTTGGAACTTCCTGGATCGGTGAACAGGTGACAACCTATAAGAAACTGCAGGATGGTGAGCGCTTCGTAGGCCTTGGTGAAAAGACCGGGCCGCTCGACCGGAAGGGAGCCGGGTATCAGAATTGGAATACCGATGCCTTTGCATACCATTCCGGAGAGGACCCACTGTATAGTTCGATTCCCTTCTACATGGGGATCCATCACGGACTTCAGTATGGAATTTTCTTTGATAACACGCACAAGAGCCACTTCAATTTCGGAGCCTCCAACAACCGGTTTTCGAGTTTCTCGGCTGATGCAGGAGAGATGAACTACTATTTCCTACATGGGAATACCGTAGCAGAAATCATACAAGGTTATGCGGAGCTCACTGGGTGCATGCCCCTCCCACCCCGCTGGAGCATCGGCTATCAGCAGTGCAGATACAGCTACTATCCGGACGCCGAAGTCCGGACACTGGCAAACACGTTTCGGCAGAAGCAAATTCCGGCAGATGTGATTGTCCTCGACATCCACTACATGGACAAGTACAAGATTTTCACCTGGGACGGTAAGAATTTTCCAGACGCCCCCTCGCTGCTTTCCTACTTGAAGGATCATCATTTTGAAGTCGTCCTGATGTGCGATCCAGGTATCAATATAGAGGAAGGGTATGAACCCTACGACGACGGCTGTAAGAAAGACATCTTCGTTAAGTATCCCGATGGGGAGAGATATGCCGGACAAGTTTGGCCGGGTTGGTGCCACTTCCCCGACTTCACCAACACGAAGGCACGGTCATGGTGGAAGGATATGCTTGCCAGCTATACGAAACTCGGTGTTGCCGGGTATTGGAATGACATGAACGAGATCGCCACGTGGGGCCACATGCTTCCAGAAAATTTGGAGTTCGATTACGGCGGCGAAAAAGCGACATCCCGGAGGGCCCGAAACGTCTATGGATTTCAGATGGCACGCAGTACGTACGAGGCCTCGAAAGATTTGCTTGGCGGACGCAGGCCATTCAACCTCACGCGAGCCGGCTATTCCGGTGTGCAGCGGTACGCGGCTGTTTGGACCGGAGACAATGTTTCATACGATGAGCATATGATGCTGGGGGTACGTATGGTGAGCAGTCTGGGACTGGCAGGCGTATCCTTTGCCGGGTATGATGTCGGTGGGTTTGTTGGTGAAGCGAGCCCCCGGCTGTTTGCCCGCTGGATCTCCATCGGAGCCTTCTCTCCGTTTTTTCGCGGCCATACGATGGTCAACACACGCGACGCAGAACCGTGGGCATTCGGAGAAGAGGTGGAGCAGATTTCAAGAAACTATATCCAATTCCGCTATCAGCTTCTACCTTATTTGTATACAGCGTTTTATGAATCTTCAAAAACCGGGATGCCCGTACAACGGTCCCTGGCAGTAGACTACACGCACGACCCCAAGGTATATAACCCGCAATTTCAGAATCAATATCTCTTCGGTCCTTCTTTCCTTGTTGCACCCGTTGAAAGCACAAAAGATTTCGTAAAAGTATATTTTCCTCCGGGGGACTGGTATTCGCTGTATGATGGAACCAGGCATCCGGGGGAAACGGAAGAAATTGTCGAATGCCCGATTCACAAGCTGCCCGTGTTCATCAAAGCCGGTGCCGTCATTCCCATGCACCGCCCCATACAACACACGCAGGAAAAAGTGGAAGAACTTGACCTCCACATCTATCGGGGAATTGGAGAAACCCGTTATGAGTTTTACGAAGATGACGGAACCACCTTCGATTACGAAAAAGGAAACGTTGCGCACAGAACATATCACTATGATGGTGCCAAAAACCGCCTTATTCTGGAAGCCCAAACAGGCCCATTCAAGAGTCCGTTCAGGCGTGCCCGACTTATCCTGCACGGATTCGATTCCATAAAGAAGATTGCTGTGAATGGCACACCCCTTGACGCCAAAGGCATCAGGAATTCATTTTTCCAGCCGCTTGAAAAGTTTGACCCCATTATTGATGCCGACAGTATGGGTGACGAATCGGTTTTTATTGCCACATTCGCGTTCACACCGGACACGATTGAAATCACCTGGTAATGATCGGCATCCAACAACGCTTTTCAAATTCATTCTTCGCCATCCTTAGCCTCCCATCCACCGCGATGGGATTTGCTTTGTCTGTGCAGATTTCCGCACTAAGCTGGATACTTTCGACACAATACAAGCTGGACATTCACGAGGTTGGAATCGTGTGGGCAGCAGGGCCGCTAGCCGGAATTATCGGCCAGGTAGTAATCGGGTTAATCAGTGACAAGACCTGGTTCTGGGGCGGGCGAAGGCGGCCTTTTATCTGGATTGGGGGCACCCTGGCGGCGATCAGTTTGCTGGCCCTGCCGCACCTTGGCATCATCGGCAGTCATGTAGGTCTCCCCATGGTGGCTGTAGCACTGTCTGTCGCGCTGACGCTGGATCTGTCCATTAATATCAGTTTTAATCCGACCCGGTCTATCATCGCTGACGTTACCCCGGAGGGTGAAAAGAGAACCCGGGGATATACCTGGATGCAGACCATTTCCGGAATGTTTGGTGTATTGGCTTACGCCATCGGAGCCATCAGTGGAAACTATTCACTCATCTACTTTAGCGTGTTTCTCGTACTTATCTTTTCTCTGATTCCCCCGTTGTTCATCGAAGAACCCAGGGTGTTGGGTGCTTCTACGGAAACGGATCAGTCCGCTGCGCCTGAAAGTCAAATGGATCTCTTCCGCATTTACGTAGCACACGGTTTCTGCTGGATCGGAGTGCAAACCATGTTTGTGTACATGATCTTCTATGTGAATGAGAACATGGGTATCCGTTCGGAAGAATATGCAGGACAGGTAGTCTCTATCTCTTTTCTGGTACTGAATATTGTTGGCTTCCTCCTGCCTGCGACTGTCCTTGCGCCGCTTTCAAGAAAAATCGGACGGGTAAAAGTCCATCGCCTATGCATGGTCGCCATGGCCTTTGCGTACGGTGGAATCGTTCTCTTCGGACAGGATCCGGCCTGGATGTATTTCTTTATGGCTGTCGCCGGAATCGGATGGGCAGCAACCGTGAGTCTCCCTTTTGCGATCATGACAGAAAAAGTCGATAAGAAGAAAATGGGGTACTTCATGGGCATCTTCAATTTGTCCGTCGTGATACCTCAACTATTGGTTAGCATCATTCTCGGTGGCGTGATCCACGTTGCAGCTGACAAATCAATAATATTCATTGTCAGTGCTGTCGCGTTGGCCATCTCTGCCTTTCTTTGGACATTCGTAAAGGACGAAGTAAGACCTCCGGCACAACCCATCCATTCCACCTTGTAACCGTCCGCATGACGCTCGAAAAACCACGGCTATCCTTCTGGCAAATCTGGAACATGAGTTTTGGCTTTTTCGGCATCCAGTTTGGCTTCGCGCTGCAGAACGGAAATGCGTCAAGAATTCTTACAACCTTCGGCGCTGACGTCGAGCATTTAAGTTGGTTCTGGCTGGCCGCCCCCCTTACGGGAATGATCGTGCAGCCCCTCATCGGCTATTACAGCGACCGCACCTGGACTTCCCTCGGCCGCCGGAGACCGTACTTTCTTGGGGGCGCGATCCTGGCATCCGCCGCGCTCATGCTCATGCCCAATGCGCAGGTGATGGCCGCCTTTCTGCCTCCGCTTTACATTGGAGCTGGTATTCTCATGGTCATGGATGCCTCCTTCAACGTCGCTATGGAGCCCTTCCGGGCTCTGGTTGCCGATCTCCTCCCTGCCGACCAGCGTACACTTGGGTTTTCTATCCAGACGTTCCTTATCGGACTGGGCGCCGTGATCGGATCGTGGCTGCCGTATATTTTCGCGGAGTGGTTCGGTGTTCAAAAGATTGCTGCCGATGGCGTGGTGCCATACAATGTTACGCTTTCATTTTATGTCGGCGCTGTTGTCTTTCTCATCGCCATCCTATGGACGGTGGTAACAACACGCGAATTTCCTCCCGATACCGAATACCTCAAGGAAGAATCAGAGAAAGGAAAGAGCGGGCTTATGCAAATCTTCTCTGATTTTGCACGGATGCCCAAAACGATGAAGCAATTGGGGCTCGTTCAGTTTTTTTCCTGGTTTGCGCTCTTTTCTATGTGGGTGTTTACAACTTCTGCCGTGGCAACGCACGTATATGGACTTCCTCAAGAGGATCGGTCTTCGCTGGCATTCAACGATGCCGCCAACTGGGTAGGAATTATTTTTGGAGTGTATAACGGAGTATCGGCGATCTATGCGTTGTTCTTACCATTTCTCGCAGCCAAGTTTGGTAGGAAAACCACCCACGCCATTTCGCTCCTGGCTGGTGGGGCGGGACTCATTTCCATCTATTTCATCCATGACCCCCTCCTGCTGATCGTTTCAATGATCGGTGTTGGAATAGCCTGGGCAAGCATCCTGGCCATGCCTTACGCCATCCTGGCTGGAGCCATCCCTCCCCATAAAATGGGGATCTACATGGGTGTCTTTAATTTCTTTATAACACTGCCGCAAATCATCAACGGGCTCATCGGAGGACCGATCGTCAAACACTTCTACGGGTCCCAGGCCATTTTCAGTCTCGTTGCAGCAGGCGTATTCCTGATCATCGCAGCCTTTTGCGTCCGCTTTGTCGACGACAAGGACGATCCGGTTGCAAGCGGGTAAAATTATTATTAGCTTTCTTTTCCGAGCAACCCCGGTCCCATGGTCTTCAAGAATGCCCTCAGCTGGTTTGAAATCCCTACCAAAGACCTGGGTCGCGCCCAGCGATTCTACGAGGCAATCTTCAACATTCAAATGACACCGCTGGAAACTCCCCAGATCAAAATGCGTCTTTTCCCGCTTGAAGATCCCATGGGCGTCGGTGGGGCGATTGTGCTCAATGACTCCTTCTACAAGCCATCCAATTCGGAAGGCCCACTTATTTACCTCAATGGAAACCCGGATGTTCAGGGAGTGCTCGATCGGGTGGAAAAAGCCGGTGGAAAAATTCTCGTACCCAAGACAATGATTTCTCCCGAGCATGGATACATGGCCATGCTGCTCGACACCGAGGGAAATCGCATCGCACTCCATTCCATACCCAAGAAATAATTATGAGGAACTTCCTGCTCCTGCTTTGCATGTGCTGTACATGCATCCATGTCATGGCTCAGGATTATGGTCCGTTTCAGGAGACTCTGAAACCCCTCAGAGACTTTGCTGCTGCACCGGATACGGCGGGACTCCTCACTCGGGTAGACCAATGGTGGAAATCGCGGCAGGAAAAGCAACAGATACCGTTCATTGTTGAGGACTCTGTTGCCTTTCTTTACCGTGGAAATGCGAAGTCTGTCGAATGGATGGGCGATTTCAATGCCTGGGGATATTCCAAGGAATTCCCGAATAAGGGTACCAGAATTAAGAATACCGACCTCTGGATTCTTAAATGTTCCTTTACCAGAGAGGCTCGCCTTGATTACAAGATTCTCATCGACGGAACACACTGGGTACTCGATCCGGAAAATGGCTTTCAGCAATGGTCCGGGGTGGGCGGAGGAAGCCCAAATTCAGAGTTGCGAATGCCGTTATGGAAACCGGATCCGATCACACTGGAACGGCCTGGTATCTCGCGCGGAACCGTACGTAAGGACGTACTCTTTAACAGCAAGACCCTGGGGTATCAAATTACATACAGCACCTATTTGCCACACGGAGTAGCCAGCGGCAGCAAGTTACCTGTCCTCTACGTGACAGACGGGTATGAGTACATGTTGCCCGAACTTGGAAACATTGTCGTGATCCTTGACAACCTCATTGCCGACAAGAAAATCCAACCGATTGTCGCCGTATTCATCGATCACCGGGAGCCCATTAACCGGTCCAACAACCGCCGGATGACCGAATTGAACATGAGCGAAAAGTACCTCACATTCATTGCAGATGAGTTCATTCCAACTATAGAGCGTTCACTACCTGTCCATCACGATGCTGCCCACCGGGCTATCTTGGGAACTTCCATGGGCGGCCTTACATCAGCCTACATCGCCTTCACCCGACCAGACATTTTCACCATGGCTGGGATCCAGTCACCCGCTTTCTGGAGTCGGCCTCAGATCTATTCGGTATGTGATAACCCCAACAGTCCGAAGATCAAGGTATCGATGACTTCAGGGCTTATCCACGATACCAGTGAAGGCTCACGAAAGATGAAAGAAATCCTTCAAAACAATGCCTGCGTTTATACCTACCGCGAAACGCCGGAGGGGCACTCCTGGGGCAATTGGCGTAATCTGATCGATGACATCCTGATTGATTTTTTCGCCGTCCAATGACCTGAAACGGTTGCTGTATTCCCGCTTCCTTTCTAATTTGAGGCCCTTACGGTTTCCGCTTATGAGACAGGTTCTATGGGTTGTCATTTTTCTGCTTACCCTGGAGGCGTGCAGCTCCGGAAAAGCTGCGTTGAGTCATGGCAACTACTACGAGGCGGTCCTGGAATCGGTGAATCGCCTGCGCGACAGCCCGGATCATAAAAAGGCCAAAGCGGTATTACAGCAAGGGTATCCTTTGGCCATCGAGTTTATCGAATCGGGAATTACAAACGGAATTAGTGCCGGCGACCCAAAAAAATGGCGCAACGCAGTCAAGGGCTACGAACAAATCAATTTTCTAAACGATCAGATCAAAACGTCTCTCGGCGCCATGCGCGTCATAACAAAACCTGTCACCCGGTATAACGAATTAAGGGACATCCGGTCAAAAGCTGCGGAAGAAAGCTATGCAGACGGCATTACGGCCTTGATGAAAAATACGCGCGAAGATGCAAAGCGTGCCTATTTCCTGTTCAAGGAGGCTAGTATCTACGAGCCAGGCTATCGGGAATCCATTGAAATGCTGAATCAGGCAGAGTCAAACGCCACCTTGCGCGTGGGCTACGAGGAAATCAACTCCTCGACCATCAACTACGGCAGTTTGCAGCCCGTTGTCAACGGATTGAACCGTCAGTTTTTGGCGTTCGTACCGCGGAATGCCCGGGATACTGTACGGTTTCACCAGGTCATGCGGATCAACTTCCTGGGATACCGCGAGGATAGTCCATCCAGAATTACTACTACTTCTGAAGATCTTTCCCGCGCGGTAAAAACAGGTGAGAAAAAAGGACCCGATGGTAAACCGCAGGACATTATGACTACGGTGACCGCGAAGATTACGTACTATAAGAAAACAAAAGGCACCCGCAGCACGGCTACCCTGACCATCAACGATGCTGCAACCTCCGCCATCCTCCGCAATGAGACCCTGGACGGAAAAGTGTTTTGGCAGTATGAGTGGGCAACGTTTAGCGGCGACGAGCGCGCCCTTGCTTCCAGCCAACAGCAGCT
Source organism: Cytophagales bacterium (assembly GCA_034440075.1). GTDB lineage: Bacteria > Bacteroidota > Bacteroidia > Cytophagales > Cyclobacteriaceae > ELB16-189. The sequence continues at coordinate 18,569 of JAWXBL010000026.1, read as the reverse complement.
TTGCAAGGCAAAAGAAACCAGTCCCAATGACCGGGAACTCTTCAATCAATCCATCCGTAACCTGGAGGCTGATCTAGGCAGAAGTCTCCGGAGTTTTTACAGTCAATACTAAACTTTTGTAGGCTGGATGATAATTTGTGCGAATGCGTTAAACCATTTTGGTCCAATTTCGGTTATACTCCCAATGAAGAAATTCCTTTATGTAGTCCTCGCCGCCGTTGTGACAACAGCCGCCGGACAAACCCAAACAAAAAAGCCAATGACTGCAAATCCTGCCAGCCTCCAGAAAGCCACATTTGGCGGAGGGTGCTTCTGGTGCACAGAAGCGGTATTCCTTGATGTAAAAGGTGTGAGCGAGGTGGAATCAGGCTATACGGGCGGCACCACCAAAAATCCAACGTATCAGGAGGTTAGCAACGGGCGTACCGGTCATGCCGAGGTCATTCAAATCACGTTTGACCCTGCAGTGGTCTCGTATGAAGATCTCGTCGAGATTTTCTGGAATACCCATGATCCCACGACCTTGAACAAGCAGGGTGCTGACGAAGGGACGCAGTATCGATCGGCCATCTTTTATCATTCCGAGGATCAGAAACGGGTGGCAGAACAGTACCTGGTGCAATTGGAGGCCTCCCGGGTCTACCCAAATAAAATCGTAACAGAAATAACCCCGCTTACCGCCTATTACAAGGCGGAAGGCTATCACCAGAATTATTATGCGCTAAACCCAAATCAAGGGTATTGCCAGTATGTGATCCGGCCCAAAGTGGACAAATTCAGGAAGCAGTTCCGTGAAAAATTGAAATAATACCTCAAGCAAAATATGATTTGTAACCTATTTGGCGTGAGCCCGTTCAATACGTATAAAGATATTTCTCTTTATAGGTTTAGGTTTAGGTACAAAATACCCTGGCAGGCGGCCGGGGTATTTTGATTTATAGGGCTCACTACATAAATGATGCACATGAAAACAAAACTCACTTTCATATTGTTACTTCTACTGTCAGGTGCCTTCCACCAGTGCAGCGGCCAGGAAAAGAAACCTCCCACATCCCCAAACTCATTTATGAACAAGTCTGACGCAGATTGGAAAAAGGAGTTGACTCCCCAGCAGTATGAGGTCCTTCGCAAGAAGGGAACAGAGCGGGCCTTCTCAGGTCCATTGTGGGACAACCACGAGAAGGGCACGTACTATTGCGCCGCATGCAATCAACTTTTGTTTGATTCTTCCACCAAGTTTGAGTCCGGCACAGGCTGGCCAAGTTTTTATCAACCCGTAGCGGAAAAGGCTGTAACCATAAACAAGGATGTCAGCTACGGCATGATTCGCGAGGAAGTGGTATGCAGCAATTGTGGAGGGCATTTGGGGCACGTCTTTGATGATGGTCCAAAACCAACGGGCCTAAGGTATTGCATGAATTCGGTGTCGCTTAAATTCGAAAAGGCGACTGACAAAAAATAAGAAACCAAGTGTTCGCAATAATGTTGTATTGACCAAGGGCAAAATTGGATTCCTAATTTCCCTATCTTTACTAAATGAAGTTGTTAAGCAATTCTCATCTTTTCTGGGACGTAGTCATTTCTTCCCTTGACTCAAAAAGGCACGCTAAGGCCATCATTGAACGGGTGATCGAGCGGGGTTCATGGGAAGAAATAAAAGAAGTAGTCAATTATTATGGAAAAGGAAAAGTGACCCAGACGTTACGGCAGGCTCGGTGGTTGAGTGACAAGACTATGCACTTTGCCAGCGGCTATTTTATGATACCATTAGAAGAAATGCGATGCTACACGCAGAAAGGGTCACACCCGGTACCTTATCTCTAATCAAATCCTTTCAGTCAAAACCATACGCAGCTGATTTCTTGCTTGTGGGGGAACTGCCCCTGCATTGCAATTGGGGCACAGAACTTCGATTGATCTTGATTTCTTTTCAAATAAGCAATTTAATGTAGACGAGTTGATGGTTCACCTCCAGCAGGACTACAAAGTCACCATTAAGAACCGTATGCATCATGCCTTACTCCTTGAGGTGGAAACCATTAAAGTCGATTTTGTATATCAGCCTTCAGAAATGCTGGAGAACCCGACAGTCAAAGAGGAGATCAGGATGGCAACGACTTTAGAAATTGCAGCAATGAAGGTTGGTGCAATTACCGCGCGGGGAAGAAAGAGAGACTTTGTTGACCTGTTTTCTCTTTTGAAATATTATGCGCTCCCGCAAATTCTTTCTGCCTTCCTAAAGAAATACCCTGAGACCACCATGGAATTAGCGATGCGTAGTCTGTTTTACTTTGAGGATGCCGACCTGGACCCTGATCCCCATTGTTTCTTTGATTTTCGCTGGTCGGATGTGAAAGCCCGCATTAAACTCGAGGCTTCAAAATTGTAGCCATACTAATCCATACATCCGCAGTCATAGTTTGGGGTTCCATAAAGTTGGTATCATACAAGGAGTATCATATCAAAGGTATGTTAACCGGGAGAACAAGGCCTTTCCCGCCAATTTCTTGGTACATTTACTCATATGCCATCGCTCATTCAAGGCTTTGAATACCCCGCCAGAAGGGCGGGGTAGGCCTGCCTGCCGAAGCCTTGCGTAGGCAGGTGATGTCCATTTCTATTTATATTTGATTCATGTCCTCCCTTATTCCAAATTTTGAATACGACATATTCATCTCCTACCGCCACAACGATAATAGGTACGATGGCTGGGTAACGGAGTTTGTGGACAACCTCCAAAAGGAACTGGAGGCAACAGTCAAAGGCAAAATAACGATCTACTTTGACAAGAATCCGGTTGATGGCTTGCATGAAAGCCACAATGTGGATGCCTCTCTCGCTCCCAAGTTAAAGTCGCTGATTTTCATTCCCATTATTTCAAAAACGTATTGCGATCCGGGCAGCTTCGCCTGGAACAACGAGTTTTTGGCATTCATTAAAACAGCTGAAACAGATTCCTTTGGTTTGAATATCAAGTTGAAAAGCGGCAATGTGGCCACCCGCGTGCTGCCCGTACGAATTCACGATTTGGATCAGGACGATGTCACGCTTCTCGAGTCTTCCTTGAAGTCTAAACTCCGGCCGATCGATTTCATTTTCAAATCCACGGGAGTAAACCGTCCTTTGCGCACCCATGAAGATGAGCCTAAGGAAAACCAAAACCACACGTTTTATCGCGACCAGATCAATAAGGTAGCCAATGCCATTGGGGAAACGATTTCAGCGATGAAGCAACCGGTGGTTCAGAACAAGGAAGAAAAGACCTCCCCTCCTGCCCCAACTGCCGGCAAATCAAAAAGCTTTTCCTCAACGAAGATCCTGATTGCCACCATCTCGCTGATGATTTTGTTCGCACTGGCCTACGGCATTTCCCAGTTTGTCGGCACAGGCGAAACAACCAAAGAAAAATCCATTGCAGTATTGCCCTTCGAAAACATGTCGGGTGACAAAGAGCAAGACTATTTTAGCAATGGGATGATGGAGGAAATTCTGAATCAATTAGTCAAAATCCGGGATTTGAAAGTAATCTCCCGCACTTCTTCCATGGTGTACAAGGATTCAAAGCTTTCACTTAGAGAGATTGCTTCCGCTCTTGGGGCCGCTAACATTGTGGAGGGGAGTGTCCGCAAGTCGGGGGGCAAGGTGAGGATCACGGTGCAACTCATCGAAGCAAGCACGGACAACCACCTGTGGTCGGAGACTTTCGACCGGGACCTGAATGACATTTTTTCCATTCAGACAGAAATATCGAAAGGCATTGCCCGGGAACTCAAAGCCATTCTGACAAGTTCCGAAGTAAAGCTGCTGGAACAAATCCCTACAACTAGCCCGGAGGCGTACGATTATTTCCTTCAGGCAAAGGAACTTTACAACTCGGGGTTAGACTGGCCCAATATCACTAAATTGTACGATAAAGCCATTGAATCCGATCCTAAGTTTACGTTGGCATACCTTGAACGCTCAAGAGTTTTAGCTACTTGGTTTTTTAATAAGGCTAATGGTTGGGAGGGCACCGATCAGCGGGCAAAGTCTGATTGGGAAAAAGCAACTGCTCTAAGTCCTGACCTGGTGGAAATAAAACTCGGGCAAGCAAGACTATTGTATTTTACAGAGCGAAAATACGAAGAGGTAATTGATATCCTTGAACTGCTAAAGACGGATTACCCGAATAACGCCGCATTGTATAGTCTCTTGGGCTCGGTTCAGCGAAGGAAAGGCCTGTGGAGGGAGGCCATGCAGAATCAGGAAAAGTCCATCATGCTTGAACCGAACAATCCCCAATTTTATTTCGAGACGGCGAGGCTGCATTTTGCACTGAGAAACTATGCCAGGGCTCTGCAGTATTATAATAAAACACCCATGGGAATCGGATTCAAAGACTATGTGAATTTATCCTGGACTGGAAATCCAGAGGTAGCGTTCAAAGATGCAGATGTAAATGAGCAGGGTAAGCACTATTTCAAAAGGGAATTTGAAGATCTCCTGAAAATATTAGACACAACTAAAAGTGAAATTCACGAAGGTGAAGTGTATTACAGTCCGAGGGAGTTGGACTTTGCTCAATTGCACTACCTTAACCACAACCCCAATCTATCCAAATTAAACGCGATCAAAGCAATAGCCATCTTAGAGCGAAAGGTGAAAGAGTCACCGAATGATTTTCGCGTCTATGCGGCCCTGGGTCAAGCCCGTGCCTTTGCAGGAAATTATGATCAAGCGATTGCTGCCGGCAAAAAAGCATGCGAAATGATGCCAGTGGCTTTAGACGCCTTTCTCGATGGTGTCTCAATGGAGCAAAACCTGGTAACGATCTACATTGTCTGTGGAAAATATGACCTTGCTATGGATAAAATAGAATACTTGCTGACGATCCCTGGAGTAATAGAAATTGGGAATGAACTCAGCCATGAGTATAACTATTCTGTCCCGCTCCTTCGGGTTGATCCCATGTTTGACAACCTCCGGAACCTGCCCAGGTTTAAGAAAATACTGGCAACGGAATATAAAACAGTCTATTAGGCAACGGTTTTTGTCAGTTGCGCCTCAGCTTGGAGTTTGTTGTCTGGGTTAAAGCCCAAAAGTCCACACGATAGAGTAACCACGGGCTTAAGCCCGCGGTTACCAAGCAAAATCAAACAGGGCTTCAGCCCAATTTTCAAAACTGTGTTCGCCCTGCCGGCAGTGGCTCACAACCTCAGTATTTTTTACCTATCTTTTGTAAAAATTCACCACTATGTGCCGCTTAATGGCTTACAAAGGAACGCCGATAATCATCGACAACCTTCTATACAAACCGAAAAACTCACTCATCAATCAAAGCCTCCATGCGCGAGAGATTGAGGAGCCGTTGAATGGTGATGGTTTTGGAATTGGCTGGTATGTTCCTGAGGTGGATAATGAACCCGTAACGTTTGTTTCTGTAAACCCTGCCTGGAGTAACCGGAACCTGCGCAACCTGGCCCCAAAAACGAAGACCAACTGCATGGTAGCCCATGTACGCGCTGCGAGTGTGGGTGAAGTATCCGAGTCAAACTGTCATCCCTTTCAATACAAGACTTTGCTGATGGCTCACAACGGAGGAATTGAGGATTTTTCGCTGGTAAAGCGGAGGATGCGGGAGCCACTCTCCGATGAATTGTATAATTGGATAAAAGGACAGACCGATTCAGAACACATTTTTGCTCACCTCGTAAATTATCTGAACAAAAATCACCCAACACTTTCATCGGATGCCGTGGCAGACGCCTTTGAACATACCTTTTCCTTTGTCAAGAAAACCATGAAGGAGTGTGGCGTCACAGAACCCGCCTACCTGAACATGGCTGTGACCAACGGACTATTTATTGTGGGTACACGCTGGGTAAGCGACCCCAAAGAAGAGCCTTTGACCATGTACCATTCCGAAGGCAGCCGCTATGTTGTCGAGGACGGAAACACGCGGCTTGAAGCGCCCAAGGACGATGATCATGCCGTCCTGGTTGTCTCTGAAAAGTTAACCGACGGTCCGGAGTGGACACCCATTCCCAAAAACCACCTGGTGATGGTGGAGAATAATCTCAACGTTCGCATCAAAGCCATCCAGGCCTAGCCCATTCAATTATCTTGGTTACTATGAATCAGTCGTCGACGGCCCGGTATGATACGATTATTGTTGGCGGTGGAATTGTGGGCCTTGCGACTGCCCTGCAAATCCAGCGATCCAATCCTGCCCTGCGTCTGCTTATTCTCGAAAAAGAATCTGATCTGGCAAGGCATCAAACCGGAAACAACAGCGGCGTTATCCACTCCGGCATTTATTACAAACCCGGAAGCCTGAAGGCAACGAACTGTCTGAATGGGTACCATCAGCTCATCCGGTTCTGCAAAGAGCAGGCTGTACCGTATGAACTTTGCGGAAAGATCATCGTGGCGACGGAAGATCACGAGCGACCTTTGCTCGCTACGCTCTATGATCGGGGGATCCAGAATGGGCTTACGGGAATGAAGCGGTTGGCCGGCGAAGAACTCGTAGAATATGAACCGCATGTGTCAGGGCTTGAAGGCATCTTTGTGCCGCAGACGGGCATTGTTGATTTTACGTTGGTTGCACGGGCTTTTGGCAGGATCCTTCAGGAAGGCGGGGCGCAAATTCACCTCAGCGAACGTGTCGTCCGAATCAACGATGGAGAGGTGATCACAGATAAGCGCAGCTACCAAACGCAGCTTACCGTTAATTGTGCCGGACTATATTCGGACAAGGTTGCATCGATGACCATGGGCGATCTTCGTGTGCGGATCATCCCCTTCCGCGGAGAATATTACAAACTGAGAAAGGAAAAGGAATACCTGGTTCGAAACCTCATCTACCCGGTTCCCGATCCCAACTTTCCATTCCTCGGAGTGCATTTTACCCGGATGGCCAAAGGGGGCATTGAGGCGGGACCCAATGCGGTTCTTGCCATGCGCCGGGAAGGGTATAAGAAGTCAGACATCAACCTCCGTGAATTTGGCGAATCGCTGGCGTGGCCGGGTTTCCAGAAAGTAGCCAGGAAATACTGGCGGACAGGAATTGGTGAAATCTACCGTTCTTTTTCAAAGGCCGCATTTACCCGCGCCCTTCAAAAGCTTATTCCGGAATTGAGGCCGGATGATCTCGTTCCCGGTGGGTCTGGAGTCCGTGCCCAGGCATGCGACCGGGATGGCGGTTTAGTAGATGATTTTATGATTCTTCAATCGGAGAAGGCCATTCATGTCTGCAATGCACCGTCACCGGCGGCAACTTCCTCGCTGGCCATCGGCGAAACCGTTGCAGCGATGGCCCTAAAACGCTGATAAACACGAAGGTCAGGTTACCCAGTGGAGGGTTTCTGATTTCAGGGGGTTCCTGAACTCCGTGCCTTGCTCCTGTGCCGTCTTCCACTGTTTCTTCAGTTCATAATACCACCGTGCCTGCGTGTCTGGCTCGCCTACGAGCATGAGTTGCGGGTTGTTCTCCAACCCCTTGGCCAGTTTATGAAAGACGCCTACATCCTGTCCGATAAACGTTTTGCCCAGACTCTTCAAGGGCCACCAAAGCCACCGGGTAAGGGCAAGCGAAGAATAAAAGAAATGGTTCAGCTCTGTCGAATGATCATCAATGGGTGTGAGCGTGGTAATCGATATTACTTTGTTCCTGGATCCAATCGCAATGTGCTCAAGCCTGTTTCCTGGAATCGTAAAGAAAATTTCCGTTGAAACATCCCCTTGAAGAACCTTGTAGCCCTTGGAGTTTGCCGATGGCGCATGCTTTACCATCTTAAATCCGCGATCCGTGGGTTCAAAGTTCTTGGTTTTCAGCTTCAATGACTTGGCTGACCGCCAGAACCACGACTGATGGACAAAAGTAACGTGCGCAGGGTCAATGAGACCGATGACGGAATGGTCGATGTTGGTGGGTAAAACGATGGACTCCACATGGAGCAATTCCTGGCCGGGCTCCAAATGCAGATCAGGAGGCGGTTCGTTGGGAACCACCTGGGGGCCTGGCTTTTCGGGAAGATATACCCATACCGTTCCATTCACTTCCTCGACAGGATATTTCCATGCACGAATCTTGCTGATATCGCCTTTCGCATCCGGCGGAAGCGCTGGAATATTTCTGCAAACACCTTCTGAATCAAACTCCCATCCATGATAACAACACTGAATGTTTCCGTTTTCCAGGACGTTCCCTTTGGACAGGGGCACGCCGCGATGCGGGCAATTATCTTTAAGTGCAAAAGGTTTACCGGTGCTGTCACGGCCAAACACAATACGCTCGCGCGCGATGGTGCGGCCGACCAACTTGCCCTTCCTGAGGCTTCGACCGGGCAGGGCCAGGTACCATAAGTTCTTCAATATCAAGTCCTTGTCATCCTGCATGTGTCACTAATTAAGAACGCAAGTTTACCATTTTTTCGTTCGACTTGAGCACTGCTCACGTTATTTCACAGCAGTGACTTCAATTTCCACGAGGTAATCCGGCTCTATGAAACCACTCACCTCAATCATCGAAGTGGCAGGCTTGATCGTTCCAAAGAATTCGCCATGGGCGCGTCCCACCGCCTGCCACTGACTAATATCCGTAACATACATGCGGGTGCGAACAACATGCTCCAGTGAAAAGCCGCCCTGTGCGAGAACCTTTTCGATTTTTTGAATTATGAATTTTGCCTGGAGGTAATAGTCTCCCTTTCCAACGAGGCCGTGCTCATCGACTGCAACGGTGCCGGAGACTTCCATGGTATCCCCGACCTGAACGGCGCGGCTGTAACCAATAATATCCTCCCATTTGGCACCGGATGAAATGTTTATTCGCTTTTCCATAGTTTTCAATGATTTATGCATTTACGTGAAAAATTCTGAGAATTCCACACGCACCAGGCGATAGCTCACATATTCACTTCCGTACCGCCACAATCCCGACAACAAATCCTAATTTGCAGTTCATGGAGAGCACGCGGGAACATTTTTCGGAAAGCGACCGCATCCGTTACAGCCGCCACTTTGTGTTGCCCGGCTTTGGCGAAGCTTCGCAGGTGAGGCTTCAGCAAAGCGCTGTTCTGGTGGTCGGTGCTGGCGGTCTTGGTGCACCCGTATTGTATTACCTCACGGCTGCCGGCGTGGGCACCTTGGGCGTAGCCGATCCGGACGCAGTAAGCCTTTCAAATCTTCAAAGACAAATACTTTTTACAACGGATGACCTTGGTCAAAATAAGGCCGTACAGGCTTCCGCGAGGCTTCGGGCGCTGAACCCAACCACACAGGTTGTTAGTATTCCCATCGCAGTAAACACAGAGAATGCCCTGGATCTCCTGGCACCCTATGACCTGGTGGTCGACGCCACTGACAATTTCCCTACCCGCTATTTGCTCAACGACGCGTGTGTACTGCTCGGCAAACCGTTGATCTACGGATCTGTTTTTCGGTTTGAAGGTCAGGTCTCTGTGTTCAACTATCAGGATGGACCCACCTACCGTGATTTGTACCCTGTTCCACCCATTCCTGGGTCAGTGCCGGATTGTGAACAAGGGGGCGTCTTGGGCGTTCTGCCGGGCATTATCGGATCCATTCAGGCAAACGAGGCAATCAAGATACTCACAGGAATTGGCGAGCCTCTTAACGGACGACTTCTTCTCTTTGACAGCCTGCGGATGGAAACTCAAATTGTCACTCTTCCAAAAAAACAAAATCATTCCATCAAAAATCTGATCGATTATGATCAATTTTGCGGACACGCAAGCAACGATCAAAAAGCAGAACGCATGAAAGAAGTAACTGTTCAGGAACTCAAACAATGGAAAGATGCCGGTGAAGATTTTCAGCTGATTGACGTGCGGGAGCCCCACGAGTTTGATATTTGCCATCTCGATGGTGAACTCATCCCCATGGCCGAAATACCTCACCAGGTAGAGCAGATATCAAAGACAAAAAAAGTCGTGTTGCATTGCCGGAGCGGGTCACGGAGCGGCAACATGGTTCAGTGGCTCGAAAAGAATCACGGATTCACCAATTTATACAACCTGAAGGGGGGAGTCCTCGCCTGGATCGATCATATCGATCCCTCGCTTACAAAGTACTAGACGGTCTCCTCCACCTTTACGCCCAGGTTATCCCCTAGCACGGAGAATTGCGCTAGCCAATCTGCTGCAGGCAGGTCCGGTTTCTCTTGTTTATGCTCCAGCGACATCTCAAAATATAGATTCTGGCTGCGGTGCAAGTTGGGTTCCAGATTGAATTCAGCAAGAATCGGGAACAGGCGGTTCAGCCGCTGAATGCGCTTCAGATTCGCCTTGTCTGACCGTATGCGCTGCAACTCGCTATAGATGCTCTCCCCTGCTCTCCGCTCCACCGTTTCCGGGTCTTCAATTTTCAGGTTCCACCGTTTCATCTCTGCTGCAATCCGATCCAGTGTTTTGATATTGATCTTGTCCACATGAAAACACTTGACAAGGTCTGCATTCAATATATACTCAAAGGTTGTGCGGTATGCATTCGGTATCGGAATTTCATTGTTTGACAATGCGTTAACCAACGGATAATCTCTGTTGTAGGTTCTCCGCAGAGACATTTCGATATCACTTAGACCCTGTTTGGCAATCATGTCCAGGATCCTGCGCTTTTCCTCCTTAAACAAAGACCAGATGGAATACTTCTCAGCACCAAAATAGGTCTGCATAATGCTGATCACGTCACCCAGACGGCCGTCTTCAAAGGCATCAATCATTCTGAACTGCATACCTGAAAACTTATCCAGTTCTATGTTAAGCGAAAGGTTTCCGATCAAGTCATGTTTACCCAGGTAGATTACGGCAAAAGCGAATCGTTTCTCCGAGCGGGTTACCAGCGACCTCACGCGGGTGATGCCCAGAACAATTTTTTGCTCGCCTGCCTCCTTCTTAACAAAGAATTCGTTGGTGGCCTTGTAGTTGAAGAGCGGAAGATTTTCTGGCTCTTCTTCAAAAATGGAAGATACCGCATAATGCATACCTACCCGCGAGAGATTCGTCTTGGAGGGCAAAACCAATTTCTTATACACACCTGCGCCGGTCTTATAGGCCGGCAAGTTACTCGGGGCGTTCTCGAGGCGCTTTAAAAACTCACCCTCCAATACCCGGTCCGTCAATTGTTTGGACAACTGAATGGCGCGGCAGGCATACTGCATGATTTGAACCGTCTCGATGCCTGAGATCTCATCAAAGAACCATCCGCAACTGGTATACATCAACATGGTGTGGCGCTGCAATTCCATGAGCCGTAAGGCTTTATTGACATCTATCCCGGGTAGTCCATTCGTTGCCATGAACTGATCGATGGTCTCATCATTTCGGTGGACAATCACATGTATATACTCATTGCGGGCTCCCCATGGATCCTGAAAATATTTGCTCCCCTCTTTATCAAAGATTTCAGTCAGTGTATCACGCAGCCAGTCCAGAGATTCACGCAGGGGGCCTCGCCACGACTGAGTGAATCCCACCTTGCCGGAATTACATCCACAGTTGCTTCTCCACCGCTCAATGCCGTGGACACAACTCCACGAACTATTCTCCACGATTTGCGCCTCATGTTCCGGGGGAAATTTTTCAAGGAAGCTCCCGTAATTGGTAAGCACAATATCCTTGTCCTTCTCGATGTAGTCCAGGCAAAAAGCCAATGCCATGTCTCCGCTCTTATGGTGATGCCCGTACGTTTCGCCATCGGTTGCAATGTTCACCAGTTGAGGGCCTGGATCACTTTTGTCAAAGCCGTCCATGAGGCGCTCTGCGAAGCGCTTGCCATCGAAGAGAAGGCCATTGAAAGCCACGCCCTGTGATATATTTCCATCGTAAAAGAACACTGTAATCTGCTTTCCGGATGGCAGATTGATTCGATAGGCTTTCCGCGTGTCAACGGTCTGGTCGTTAACTTCCATCCAGACAGACTCGCCCACTTTTCGTGTTGCCTTAGCCTGCCGGGGTGCAAGAATGGTAAACAAAATACCCTGCTCTGCAAGAATTTCCAATGACTCCGTATCCACGGCTGTTTCTGCCAGCCACATGCCTTCGGGTTTCCGTTGGAAGCGGTGTTCAAAATCACGAATGCCCCAAATTACCTGCGTTTCACGGTCACGTCGGTTGGCCAGCGGGAGGATCATGTGGTTGAAGACCTGAGCGAGGGCCGAGCCGTGGCCGTGGAAATGCTCCAAACTCTCCTTGTCAGCCTGCAAAATTGCCGCGTATGTCTCGGCGTCATACGCTTCCATCCACGACAACAACGTGGGGCCAAAATTGAAACTGATACGCGCGTAATTGTTTGTGATATTCTTGATCGCCCCGCCCACCTTATCCAGAATCCGTGATGCCGTATTTGGTGAATAACACTCCGCGCTGATCCGTTCATTCCAATCATGATACGGGTGAGCACTGTCCTGAATTTCAATTACTTCGAGCCAGGCATTTTCCCGCGGCGGTTGGTAAAAGTGACCGTGTATGCAAATGTGTTTATGCGTAGCCAAAACTAATCAGAGGTTTATACTTCAGATGGTTTTCGATTTCACGTTTGCTTCCGCAACGCGCTTAAAAATACTTAAACCCAGCGGGGGGAGCGTGATGGCAATGGAATGATCCCGGCTGTGGTACTTTATCGGAGATGTCTTGGCCGCAGTTTTGTTGCCCACTCCGCTTCCGCCGTACAATTCATCATCCGTGTTGAAAATTTCTTGCCATGTGCCTGGTGTCGGCACTCCAATCCGGTATTCGCTTTTTGACTCCGGTGTAAAATTTCCAACCACCAGCAGCGTATCCGATGGATCTGTGCCGATCCGCTTATATATAATCACACTGTTTTCCCGGTCATTATAGTCAACCCATTCAAACCCTTGTCCATCAAATTGATAGGCATACAATGCCGGTTCACCCGAATACAGCCTGTTTAACCCCTTCACCAACTCCATCATGCCGCGGTGCATGGGTTGATCCAGGAGGTGCCAGTCCAGGCTGCGGTCGTGATTCCACTCTGCTACCTGACCGAACTCCCCGCCCATAAACAGCAGTTTTGTTCCGGGATGGGAGTACATGTATCCATACAACAACCGGAGGTTTGCAAACTTGCGCCAGGGGTCCCCCGGCATTTTCCCGATCAGCGAACCTTTTCCATGGACCACTTCGTCGTGTGACAAAGGGAGCATGAAATTTTCGGTGAACGCATACATGAGGCTGAACGTAATATCATTCTGATGGTACTTCCTGTGAATGGGATCATTCTTAAAGTACCGCAGCGTATCGTGCATCCAGCCCATCATCCACTTCTGGCCAAAGCCAAGCCCGCCGAGGTACGTCGGCCGCGAAACGCCCGTCCATGCTGTGGATTCTTCGGCAATGGTAATCACGTCCGGAAAATTGGCATATACAGTTTCGTTGAACTCCTTAAGGAACTGGATCGCTTCCATATTCTCATTGCCTCCCGACTGGTTGGGAAGCCACTCGCCGGCCTTTCGAGAGTAATCCAGGTACAGCATAGAGGCAACGGCATCAACGCGCAAGCCGTCAATGTGAAATTTATCCAACCAATACAAGGCGTTGCTGATCAGGAAGGAACGTACCTCGGGGCGATCATAATTATAGATGTAGCTGGTCCAATCCGGATGGTATCCTTTCCTCGGGTCCGCATGTTCATAGAGGTGTGTTCCATCAAACGTAAACAGCCCGTGTGCATCACCCGGGAAATGAGAAGGCACCCAGTCCAGAATAACACCTATACCTGACTGATGGAAGGAGTCGATCAGGTGTTTGAAATCATCCGGGCTGCCAAAGCGACTGGTCGGCGCAAAATATCCTGTAAGCTGGTACCCCCATGATCCAAAAAACGGATGTTCCATGACAGGCATGAACTCCACATGCGTGAAACCCATCTCTTTAACATAGGCTACGAGTGTATCTGCCATTTCCCGATAGGAAAGTGACCGGTTCCCTTCTTCCTGCTTTCTTCTCCAGCTTCCTGAATGAACTTCATACACAGCAAATGGCTGGGGCTTGTTGACAAGGTCTTTGCGCTTTCTTAGCCAGTCCTTGTCCTTCCAGATGTAGGTAGATTCCCAGGTAATAGAAGCGGTCTTTGGTGCAATCTCGGCATAGCCAGCGTACGGATCGGCTTTCTCCAGGTATGAGCCTTGTGAAGAGTGTATGGCGTACTTGTACGGTTGTCCCATCGCAATGCCGGGGAAGAAAGCTTCCCATATCCCGCTCTCATCCCAGCGTGCACTCATTTTGCTTTGTCCTTCCTGCCACTGGTTAAAGTCCCCGATAATGGAAACCGAACCGGCATTAGGTGCCCACACGGCAAAGTAGGTGCCGTCAACTCCGTTGTGGTTTACGGCGTGAGCGCCGAATTTCTCATACAGTTTGAAATGCTTTCCAGATCTAAACAGGTGGATATCAAAATCTGTGAAAAGGCTGAAAGCGCCCACCGGTCCTGCTGTATTTTCCACGGTCTCTTTGCCTGCCATTCGCATAAATGTAAGGCAGAATAGCCAAATACCCGAAATCAAAAGTGCAGATCCGTCAACTTTTTATGCGGCTGAAGTCCAGCACCAGACACTGACTGCGCAGTCCCGAGCAAAGCCCAGTCCGTATGCAACGGAGATGGTCAGGCTTGGCTTACCAGTATGCCGGGCACTCAAGACCTTTGTGAAGTTTCGGAATGCGGATCCTGTAATTCAACATGAGCTCGTGGGACCCGATCGAAACACGGTTGAGATCGGACGTTGTAAAATCATACGCATAGCCCACATGAAACCGCTCATCAATTTGCAGTTCAAAGAGCCCCACAAACCCGTCGTTCAGTCTGTACGAAACACCCAGGCCTACCGTTTCATACAATACAAACGTGCTGTTGACATCAACAGTAAACGGGGCATTTTCCTGAACTCGTAACAAGAACGAAGGTACCCATTTTACATTCTGGCTGAGGGTCCTGCTTGTGCCCCCCTGGAAGTAATAATACCGGTGCTGCGTTACAAATGTGTTCGTATTAAAGTCGACCACATTGTTATTGATCATATAAGGCACCGAAAATCCGAGGTAATAGGTCTTCGTGCGCAGAAAAAGTCCAGCTCCTACATTGGGATTCAACTTCGATGCGGCCCCTGAAAGGTTGGGGTCACCGGCGTTCTTGATGTTGAGCTTATTGTAGTCCGACAGTAGGTAATTGAATCCTCCCTGCAGGCCCATCGACAGTGACATTTCACGATTGATATTGATTCTATAAGAATACACACCAAAGAAGGACGCATCGCTATGAACGCCGATCTGATCAGAAGACATAATAATACCCAGACCCATCTTGGATTTTAGAAACCCGGAATGAAGCGTTGTAGTAAATGTCTTTGGAGCGCCCTCCAGGTTTACCCACTGATTGCGGTAGACTGCGGTACCACTCATCTGAACCTGCGCCCCTGCATAAGCCGGATTAATCAACAGCGGATCAAACATGTATAAAGATTGTACCGGACGCTGCTGGGCGGCAACTGTCACCGACAGTCCGATACAAATCCCCAGAAAAACTATTCGCCTTCTCATCTTGTTAACTCGAGATACCCCGAAACAAGTTTAGTGCCATTTCCCTTATCAATCAGGTAAAAGTAAGTTCCTTCCGGCAAAAATCTTCCCTGCAAATAAAGGCCACTCTCACCCATTCCCGTAAACGCCACATCGATATTATTGTAATTATTGCCTTCATACACCAGCATACCGCTTCGATTGAAGATCTTCACATTGTTGTTTGGGAAATTGGAAATGCACTCAATGATAAACACGTTGTTAAAATTGTCATTGTTTGCCGACAATCCATTATACACATCGACCTCCGTGCCAACGAGTACATTGCCTTCGTTGGTGCACCCAAACGAGCTGGTCATCATTGCCCGGTAGGTTCCGGGATAAACTTCGAGTACTTGGGGACCATTACCAACAGTTGAACCGGTGGCCAAGTCTGTCCAGAGGACATCATCCACCGCCATATCCTGTGACTGCAGCGTCAGAATCAATGATCCGGTGGCGGGCTTGCCCGTGTCCAGGCAGAGCGACGGTGTCGAAGTCAAAATGAATTGTGGCGTGACCCGTCCGTCGTTTACAGTTACCGTGCCGGCAGCGGAAACACATCCCGTAATAATATCTCTTGCCGTAACGGCATACGAGCCAATATCTAGCTGGTTGTAGTTGATCCCTACAAAATCTGGTAAGGGTTTAACGGACGC
Source organism: Cytophagales bacterium (assembly GCA_034440075.1). GTDB lineage: Bacteria > Bacteroidota > Bacteroidia > Cytophagales > Cyclobacteriaceae > ELB16-189. Next base: position 2,338 of record JAWXBL010000026.1, on the reverse strand, counting down.
TCCCTTGTACCAGTTAAAGGTATAGCTGATCGTTTCACCACCTACCGATGCCGAAACCCATCCGTCTGGTGTCACACAATGCCTGCGGTCAAATACGACGGTTGCATTCGGAACCGGTGGTTTTGCGGAACCGTCTAAAATGGAACCAGACTTGCTGGAAAAGCAGCCGCTTTCAGTGTTGGTGACCAGAACAACATAAGTGCCAACGGTCCGGCCGATCAACTTGTCATCACTAGTCAGTAACCCGGATATTGGGCTCGGAACGGTATTACCCGCAAACCAGCCAAATTGATAGCCGCCAACCTTCCCACCATCCGCCGTTGCTGCAAGTTGTCCATTCGGCCGTGCCGGGTCACAGATAGTCATTGGGTTGTCCTGAAGAACAGTTACAACTGGATTGATCCGTGTGTCGTCAATGGGTCCGGATTTTACAGCAATACAACCTGTGTTGTTATCAGTTATGCGTACGGTGTATGTGCCCTCTGCCAACCCCGGCTGGGTGAAACTTTCCACAAAGCCAGGAACCAATGGCATGTTGGCATAGTCGGGAGGATTTGCAAGGTTCGGCGCGCCGCCAATGTACAAATCGGATGTAAAATTGTACGGGAAAGGGTAGAGCGGCGTCAAGTTGGTGACCCGGGAAAGGAAAATACCATTTTGTCCAACGCAATAACTGCGCGGCTGACCACCAATAGAGATCAACGGAATATAAGATGGCGCATCATTCGGTACGATGAAGAGAGCCGATGCGGTGCAATTGGTCGTAACATTTCTTACCGACAAGGAGTAATCAGAGGCGGGAAGGTTGGTGATTGTCGAGCTATTGGCATACGTTGGCGGTGTGGACGACAGGTTTTGGAACCAATCAAACGTGTACGTTACATTGGTATCATTCTGACCATCGGCAGTACCAACCAGGGCAGCGGTACCAACGCCGGGAGAGCAACTGATTTGCTGCACAGTCTGGTTGATCTGGACTACCGGATATACAATGCTTGTATCCAGAATAACAATGTTCGTTGGTCCCGACTTGCATTTAGTAGCATTGTCCTGGGCTACTACGAAGTAAGATCCAGGTCCAATGGCATTGATATTGCGTGTGATGACGGGAACCAGGCCACCCGGCGTAAACGTATTTGCATACCACTCATAGACAAAATTGGTGTTTAGCGGTACCCCGGTAATTGAAGGACCTCCTCCGACCGAAATCGCAGTAACCTGGGCGTCGCCACTGCTGAGGCAGTCCATGGGATTTGTCTTGGAATAGGTTAGTATGTTCGGAAGACTGGTGTTCAAATCCTTAGCCACGGCTAAACTGGATGAAAATTGGCAACCCGTATTGGATACGTTGGTGACTTGAAGTACGTACGTGCCTTCATTGGCATTTCCCAGCAAGCTGGAATTATTAGTATCCGTTTGAGTTGTTGGAGGAGGTATTACTCCTGCATTCAAAGTCCACGCAAAAGAATAGGTGTCGCCATTGGCACCGCTCTGCTCGGAGGCATCAGCCAGGACAACTCCGTTCGGATTCACCGCATCACAACTTGAGTTAGGCTGAAAAGTAAATTGAATGCGAGGGTCCTTGTGCAAATCAAGGACGTTCACCCGGAAGGGAGGCGTTTCACAGCCCGACCCAAGTCCGGTACCCACATTTTTTGTTGCCTTCACGTAATAAGTACCGAAGCCCATTGCGGGGTACTGCTGGGGTGCCAAACCAGGAACCAGTGTAGATACATCTATTACAGTTGTAAAATTATCCACCAATGCCGGCGCCGCTGGGTTTGTCTTAAACCATTGATACAAATAGTTTCCTGCGCCAGGAGGTGTTAATGTGGCGACCGAGATACTTCCGTCAGGATAGCAGATCAATTGGTCTGTTTTGCTTACGGAGAGGATATCTACTGGCTGAGGGATAGATAATATGGTGATAGCCGCGTTTGTCAAGCAATTTGTTGTTGTATTCTCCACACGGATTACATAGGAACCCGGCCCTATCAGGTCAGCTCCTCCTGTCACATGCGGACTACCGGCACCCAATGCATCATTGACAACGACCGTTCCGCCTGGATTACTTTGCCACAGGAAATTATAGGTTGAGCCGGATCCTGGCCCGCTCGGTGTGTTCGCATTAACTATTATCTGAGCATCAAAGTTTCCATCACATGCTGTGTTAGAGGTTGTTGCAATAGCTACGATAGGAACTATGCGCATATCCAGCACTTTAAATGTTGACACCGATGTCAGACAGCCCGAGCCCGTAACACCCGGCGTCGCCGGAGATGGAGCCGCGTTGCGCTTCCCACGCACATAGTATGTGCCGATGTCAAGACCACCCTGC
>JAWXBL010000025.1:0-70983 GCA_034440075.1 Cytophagales bacterium | reverse complement strand
TGATCACGGTCATGACCACGAGCATCACGGTAATTTCTGGACCAATTATGTGTTCTCGGAAGATCACAAGGTAATTGCCAAGCAGTTCCTTATCACGGGAATGGCCTGGGCGCTTATTGGCGGAACGCTGTCGGTTATATTCCGGCTACAGCTGGGGTTCCCGGAAGCAAGTCTGGAATGGCTGCGGCCTGTCCTCGGCGGCTGGATCACCGTAGACGGTAAGATCGATTCTGAATTCTACCTCGCCCTGGTGACCATGCACGGAACCATTATGGTGTTCTTCGTGCTTACTGCCGGTCTGAGTGGAACGTTTAGCAACTTCCTTATTCCGCTTCAGGTTGGCGCACGCGACATGGCTTCGGGCTTCATGAACATGTTGTCCTATTGGTTCTTCTTCGCGTCAAGCTGTTTCATGTTCACCTCGTTATTTATTTCGACAGGCCCTGCCGGTGGGGGATGGACCGTCTATCCGCCGTTGAGCGCTCTCCCGCAAGCGATACAGGGTTCGGGACTTGGGATGACGCTCTGGCTTATTTCCATGGCGCTGTTCATTGTGAGCACGTTGCTTGGGGGTATCAACTACATTACCACTATCATCAACATGCGGACATCGGGCATGTCGTTTACGCGGATGCCGCTGACTATCTGGGCATTCTTCTTTACAGCCGTCATCGGATTACTTTCCTTTCCCGTGCTCTTCGGCGCCGCCCTGCTGCTGATCTTTGACCGGAGTTTTGGAACGAGTTTCTTCTTGTCAGATATTTACATTGCCGGCGAGGCGCTGCCGCACGTTGGCGGAAGCCCGATCCTCTACCAGCACCTGTTCTGGTTCCTGGGACATCCGGAAGTGTACATCGTACTCCTACCCGCACTTGGAATCACATCAGAGATTATTGCTACGAATTCCCGTAAGCCGATCTTCGGCTATAAGGCCATGGTAGGGTCCATGCTCTTTATCGCCATCCTTTCGTTCGTAGTCTGGGCGCATCACATGTTTGTGACCGGGATGAATCCTTTCCTGGGGTCCATTTTTACGTTGCTCACACTCATCATTGCCGTCCCGTCGGCGGTTAAGATTTTCAATTATGTGACCACGCTCTGGAAGGGCAACATCCGTTTTACAGCAGCCATGATGTTCTCAATCGGACTGGTCTCGTTCTTCCTTACAGGAGGAATCACGGGCCTGTTCCTGGGCAACTCGGCGGTGGATATTCAGCTGCACGATACCTATTTTGTGGTCGCCCACTTTCACCTGGTGATGGGTAGCGCCTCCTTCTTCGGAATGGTGGCGGGTGTTTATCATTGGTTCCCGAAAATGTTCGGCCGCATGATGGACGAGCGCCTCGGCGGCATCCACTTCTGGCTCACCTTTGTCGGTGTGTACATGGTGTTTTTCCCCATGCACTACATCGGGATCGCCGGCTTCCCGCGCCGCTATTACTCATGGACGAATTTCGAGACGTTCAATTCGTTTGCTGACCTCAACATGTTGGTAAGCGTTGCTGCCATCATCACGCTCTTCGCTCAGTTTATTTTCCTTTTCAATTTCTTCTACAGTATTTTCCGCGGCAGAAAGGCTTCGGCGAACCCATGGGGAGCTACCACCCTGGAGTGGACGACGCCCCGTCTCCCGCAGCACGGCAACTGGCCTGGAGAAATCCCAACGGTGTACCGGTGGGCCTACGACTACAGCAAGCCGGGCGCGAAAGAGGACTTCATCCCGCAGACCATTCCATATTCCGAAACGCCGGAGTCAAATCTCCCGCATGAGAATGAATTGATTAAACTGGAGATGGGCAACGGTGGTGCTATCGTCGTAGACGATAAGAAGCACTAGCCGCTCCGCAGACACACACTTGGATCATACAGCGACCAGACGGTTTCATAGGCTTTGCTTAGCAACGCTGGTCGCTGTATATTTTTTGATCCTGGTAGGAGGGATTGTTCGCAGTACCGGGTCGGGGATGGGCTGCCCGGACTGGCCGCGGTGCTTTGGATCATGGGTTCCGCCCACGCGGGTCGATCAGCTGCCAGCAGACTACAAGGAACAGTACGCCGCGCTGCGCGACAGGAAAAATCAGAAATTCGCATCCTACCTTTCCCTGCTTGGGCTGGACGACACGGCACAACGAATCCGGGAAGATCCTTCTATCCGGGTGGAGAATGATTTCAATGTGTCCAAGACCTGGGTAGAGTACGTCAACAGGCTCGTAGGCGTCTTTATAGGGATCCTCATCATTGGACTCTTCCTTGTCTCCTGGCGAACGCGGCAGGCTGCTCCCCGGCTCTTTAGCGGGTCTCTGCTTTTACTTATCCTGGTGATCTTTCAGGGATGGTTTGGGTCCATCGTGGTGTCCACCAACCTTACGCAATGGACGATCACCGTTCACATGTTCCTGGCGATAATGATGGTGGTCCTGCTCGCGTGGCTCCTGGTGCGTTCGGGTGATCGGGTGCCCAAAGCCCCGGTGAGCGTGAGGCCCTGGCTGGTGGGTGCCATGGCGGCGCTGCTCGTTCAGATATTTTTGGGTACTCAAGTGCGGGAAGCCCTCGACCGGCTGTCGGCCACGGTGCAACGTGAAAACTGGATTGCCATGGCGGGACAGGATTTTTTAATCCATCGTTCGTTTTCCTGGGTGGTAATCTTGCTGCTGGCGGGAGTTTACATCCAGTTGCGCAAAACAACCTCGGAAAAGGCTTTATACCTTGTGCCATTCCTCTTAATATTGTGCTCGGTTCTGACCGGACTAGTGATGGCCTACTTCGCGGTGCCGCCCGCATTTCAGCCCCTCCACCTGTTGGTGGCGGTGGTTTCATTCGGGTGGCTCTTCCAGGTTTACCTCCAGTCGAACAAGGCGCGTGAAACTGTGTTAATTGAATAAATGATACCCGGCAACCAGAGCATACCGTATTCGACCATTCCTATAAAGGCAGGTGCCTTTGTGGAGCTTTTGAAGCCCAGGCTTTCGATGCTGGTGGCCTTTTCCTGCGCGTTTGGCTATGGGCTGGCAACGCGGGGACAGGTCGACTGGATGACGTTATCTATTTTGACGCTCGCTGGTTTTTTCCTTTCAGGAGCTTCGGTAGCCATTAACCAGGTGATCGAGCGCGACTACGATGCGCTGATGGACCGGACGAAATCTCGGCCGATGCCGACCCAGCGGCTCACCGTAGCGGAGGCGCTGATATTTGCCAGTCTCTGCGCATTGGTCAGTTTGTTTTTCCTGTGGAAGTTTACCAACGGCCTCACCGTTGCCCTTTCGCTGGTGTCGATGCTGCTGTACTGCTTTGTATATACGCCACTGAAGCGCGTGGGTCCAATCGCCGTTTTTGTTGGCGCCTTTCCCGGGGCCTTCCCGCCGCTGCTGGGATGGATTGCTGCCACCGGCTCCATCTCGCACGAGGCGATGATCATTTTTGGGATCCAGTTCATCTGGCAGTTTCCACATTTTTGGGCGATAGCCTGGGTCGCTGATGACGACTACAAGAAGGCAGGGTTCAAACTTCTTCCATCCGGAGGCGGTAAGGATTTGAATACGGCCGTACAAATCATGATGTATACGATGTTCCTGATCCCGCTTGGATTACTTCCTGCCAAGTTCGGCATGACCGGATTGGATTCAGCCATTGTAGCCACCGTTTGCGGCGTAGCGTTTTTTGCGCAGACGTTCTCGCTCATGAAAACCGGGAGCAGAAAATCAGCATTGCGTATCATGTTCAGTTCCTTCATCTACCTGCCTGTGGTTCAGATTGCCTACCTGTTGGATAAAGTGTGATACGAATTGTTAAAAATTAAATGAGTACTCCGTTGACCAGTGAAATGAAGATTATTGAAGAACCCAAGAAGCCGTTGGCGATGCACCCGCGGAAATTTGCCATGTGGTTGTTTATGGCCAGTGTGATGATGTTGTTTGCGTCGTGGACATCCGCGTACATCGTACGCCAGGCAGAGGGCAACTGGTTGTTTTTTGACCTCCCTGCACTTTTTTACTATACCACCGGGATTATCGTGATCAGCAGCGTGACGATGCAGGGCGCCTATTTTGCAGCCCGGAAGGACGACTCCCTGCGCGTCAGGAGGCTGGTCATCATCACCGCCGTATTGGGAGTTATCTTCCTGATCGGGCAGGTATTCGGATGGGCGGACTTGGTCAGTAACCGGGTTCACTTTGTCGGGAATCCGTCGGGCTCGTTCGTATATGTCATCACCGGATTCCACGGCCTCCACATCGTAAGTGCGGTGATTTTTCTGATGATTGTCATGAGATCGGCTCTGAAGGGAAGGATTCACTCCAAGAATATGGCCCAGATGGAGATGTGCACAACGTATTGGCATTTCCTGGGGGGCTTGTGGGTGTATTTATTCATATTTCTGTTGATAAATCGATAATAACCTGATTGATATTTCATCGATTCAGTAGTAGATTAGCGTCTGATTAAACCTTCGAAAAAAACTGTTCTATGGATCATTCAACAGCGGCAATAACTCCCGGTAAAAGTGTTTGGGATGGGGGCGCCTCCCCGATGGGCATAAGCTACGGCAAGCTTATGATGTGGTTCTTCCTGATGTCCGATGCTTTTACATTCTCCGGACTGTTGATTACGTACGGACTGGTCAGATCATCAAATCCGGCATTTGAAGGTTCGGTGGAGAGTTTCCAGTTTGCCACAACACACTGGCCGATCCCTGAAAAAGTTTTTGACGCGGTACCCTTTCTTCACGGGGTGGAGCTTCCCCTTGTCTTTGTAGGCATCATGACGTTTGTGCTCATCATGAGCTCGGTTACGATGGTGCTGGCTGTGGAAGCAGGACACCGTATGGATCGTCTGGCAGTAGAGAAGTGGATGCTTTGGACGATTGTGGGTGGCCTTACGTTTCTTGGCTGCCAGGCTTGGGAGTGGACGCACTTCATTATCGGTACAGAGGGCGGCACCGTAATGTCAGGCTACATTGATGGGAAGATGACGGCGTATACGGTGACGGGCGCCAATCTGGTACAGAATCAATACGGACCTCCCGCGTTTGCGGACTTCTTTTTCTTCATCACGGGGTTCCACGGATTCCACGTGTTCAGCGGCGTGCTGCTCAATTTCCTGATATTTTATAATACGGTTTCCGGGGTGTACGACCGCCGGGGTCATTATGAAATGGTGGAAAAAGTGGGATTGTACTGGCACTTTGTGGATCTGGTGTGGGTCTTCGTCTTTACCTTCTTTTATCTTGTATAGAAATTAATCAGCGAAATCATGGCACATAAGGAACCACAAATTGTAGTCCTTCCCCCGGATACGGAGAAAATCAAGAAGCTCTGGAAAGTAGCGTTGTTCCTGTTATTTGTTACCATGGTTGAATTTGTCATTGCCTTCACCATGGATCACGGCCCGCTGAAGACTTTTATTTTCGTCGTCCTTACCATTGTAAAGGCGGGATATATTGTCGGTGAGTTCATGCACTTGCGGTACGAAGTCAAGGTGTTGTTCTGGGCTGTTCTCATTCCCATGATCTTTGTGGTGTGGATGTTGGTGGCGTTTGTTTACGAAGGGATGCAGATCATTCCGCAATAACCGAACCGATTGCTTCATAGGGACGGCTAAGGTTGTGAAACGTTAGCCTTCTTTTTTCTTACGAATCGTTGAAAAAACTCATTTATCTTTTTCTGGCGCTCCTGCTTCCGGGGCTGATCTTTGTCTTCCTGAAGTACGCAGGCGAGAACAAGTTTGAAGTGCCTGTCTATTTTGAAGAGGGGGTCGATTCTGTAGATGTTTCTTGCCCGAAATCGAATGAAAAGCCCTACCGTCTTCCAGACTCGCTGTGGGAGCAGGGAGGGATCAATCGCTCCAGGCCGGTGCTAATGATTTTTGATTCAGAAAGCGCTTCAGGCCCCGTGGTGGCGAAGGCTGTTCGCGAAGAAATGGGTGAGGAAAGCGTGAATTTTATCATGGACACCGGCTTTACTGACAGCCTCCGGGCATCGCAATGGAGAACGTGCATCTTCATGGCGAAACCTCCCCGCCAGACGGTGCTCGCCGATACCCTGGGGAGGATTCGGGGGTATTATGATATTCGGGCGCGTGAGGAGGTGGACCGGCTCCGCCTGGAGCTTAAAATTCTTTTAAAGCGGTATTGATATGACGGAGAACAAAGAGCCTTACCGGGGCCTGATCATCGTACTTTCGATAACGATCCCGGTCGTCGTGGCGATCTTATTTCGCGTGCAGCTGCCGGGATACGATTTCTCCTTTCTGCCTCCGATCTACGCGACCATCAACGGTATTACTGCTGTTCTGCTGCTTGTATCTTTCTGGGCCATCAAGAACGGCCGGCGACCGCTCCATGAGACCATTAATAAACTGTGCCTCTTTCTTTCCGCTTCCTTCCTGACCATGTATGTGATCTATCACATGACCAGCGAACCGACTGCCTACGGTGGGCAGGGGCCGCTGCGGATAGTTTACCTGATTATTCTTGTAAGTCATATCCTCCTTTCCCTGGCGGTTGTGCCCATGATTCTCTTTACGTTTTCCAGGGCCCTGGCCGGCAACTTTGAACGGCACCGCCGATTGGCTAAATTTACATTCCCAGCATGGCTGTATGTAGCGGTCTCTGGAGTAGTGGTGTATCTGATGATCAGTCCCTATTACACATGAAGCGTTTGGTATCTGTAACTGCTCTTTTACTTCTGGCAACAGGTGTTGCCGGGGCGCAGTGTGCCATGTGCCGCACCACGCTTGAAAACAGCATCAGCAATGGAAACATAGGCATTGCTGCAGGAATCAACGTCGGAATCATGTACCTGTTTTTTGCACCCTACCTGGCAGTGGCTGTAATCGCCTACCTGTGGTACCGCACCAGCAAAACTAATGAACAACAAGAGCTACCGAAGCGCTCTGCTTTCCAGTAGGTGCCCTTCCTGCCGGGAAGGTCCCTTGTTCAAGTACCCGCTCTCGCGTGTTATGTATTTTGCTGCGATGCATGAGGACTGTCCTGTTTGCGGCGCCCACTTTGAGCCTGAACCCGGATTCTATTTCGGATCCATGTTTATCACCTATGTGTTCAACGTGCTTCTTTTTATAGTCGCCGGCGTGACCTTGTATTATTATCTCAACCTTCCGGAATGGTTGTACCTCTCCCTGATTGTCCTCATGGCCGTGGTATCATTACCCTTCTCTTTCAGAATGTCACGTACGCTGTGGCTCTACTGGTTTGGGGGCCTTCGCTACAAGCCGGGTAACAAATCCTAAACACACTTTTGGTATCTTCGTACAACCGGCTATGCGTGTACGTACCATCGTATTGATCCTGCTCTCCTTCGGCTTCCTGGCAACCGGGGGGTGGCTGCGCACAAGATTCACCGTTCAATTTCCAGAAACGGTGGTGAAGACGGTGGAGCATAACCTCCGGTCAGAATTTTTCGAAATTGACCGCGAAGCCGCCGTCCTCCTTCACGATAGCCTGGCCCCCGGATCACCGGCATGGGATGAGGCGGCCCATTACTTCGTCCATGCGGATGGAGAGGGGATTATAGCCTGGTCCGACAATTCATTTCTGCCGGATCCATCCGCGTGGGTAGGGGATGAAGACGTTATTTTTGTCTCCAATCAGCGAGGGGAGTTCTTGCTGAAGAAGTGGTCGTTTCGAACGGGTTTCCTGATTTGCATACTTACCCTGAAGGACCGCTATCAGATTACCAATAATTTTCTGAAGCCTACGCGCAACGCAGCCGTCTTTCCGCAGGAGGAGGTGGAGATTGTTAGTCCGTCGGGAGACGGTATGCCGGTCATGTATAACAACCAACTGGTATTCCGGGTGGTGATGCCTTCCGCGGAAACGCGTGACAGCGGCTGGTCTTTTGGCGCATTCCTCGTCGGTTTTGTGTTGCTGTTTGCCGGGCTTTACCACGTGATTCGTCTGGTCTCTTCAAAGGTTGGATGCGACGTTGGACTGGTTACGCTCTTGCTTGCCCTGTTTGCCATCCGATGGGGCATGATCGGATTGGGGTTTCCCGGTCTGTATTTTCGATCGCGCATTTTCGACCCCAGGGTATTTGCCTCCTCTGCGATGAACGCCTCCATGGGGGACCTGCTTTTCAATGGAGTATGTGTATTGGTTGTCGTGCTGTACCTGTTCGGGAATTTCAGCAGCATGGGGATCGTACGATGGCTGTTGCGTCGAGCCCGTTATGCACGTTTTGTTGCGGGAATGTGCTGCATCCTTGCGGCATTCTATGGAATACTTTTTTCATTCAATTTTATTGAAGTCATCTACCACAATTCGGCTCAAACCCTTGATATCACGCAGGCGTTGACCTTTGATTGGGTGCGGGCGGCTGCGCTGCTGGCGGTTTTATCGGGGACGGTAAGCGCATTCCTGTTCATTCATGTGCTGATGGTCTTGGCCAGGCATTTACTCGCAGCAAGTTTGATAACGTTTTTTTCAGGGTTATTGGTGTCAGGTGCCGTATTTTTCGCGCACTTCCTCTGGCTGGGAAATAATAATTACATCACCCTGGTGACCGGCCTCGTATTTTTTGCGATGCTTCGTTTGTTTGACTTTGACCGGACCGAGTTCAGGTTCTCGTTCCGGCTGTTCATGTACCTGATTTTTTCATTGACGGTATTTGGTATTCATCACGCTTTGTCGGTGCGGCTGTTTACAGGGGAGAGGCAAGTTCGTGACCAGTTTGGCTTCGCTAAGGATTTTCTTACGGAGCGGGATGTTCTGGCAGAATTCCTGCTCGACCAGGCACGCCAGCGCATCGAATCCGACCAGTTTGTCAAGACGCGAATGGCAAGTCCGTTCCTGACGAAGAGCACACTGATTGATAAAATCCGACGGATCCATCTCAATACATACTTTGATAGGTACGAGGTTGAGATAAGCACGCGTCCGCCCAGTGATACCAGCATGCAACGGAATTTACGCAAGGGGGAGTCACACCCCGGGCCGGTGTCGTCATTTCTTGAAACAGGGTACAAAGGCATAACGTATTCCGGAGCATCTTCTGCCAATGCAATCAGGCGGTATCATGTTTCGATTCCAATCGTCTTTCAGCGGCCGGTAGGATTTGTGGAACTCGATCTGGCGCTAAAGCGTGTGGTTCCTGACAATGTATTTCCAGAACTTTTTGTTGATAATCGGTTCAGCCAGATTTACAGAAACCGGGACTTCAGCTATGCGATGTTTAAGGACATCCGCCTTGTAAACAGCTCCGGATCATTTAATTATGAACGGGATTTCCGCAAGGAAATGTTGGGTAATGCCGGATTATATCGGGAGGGAGTTGGGGGGCAAGCCTACTATCACGTGGGCATGGAAGAAGCGGACGGCTCGGTCGCGGTGGTCTCGGCGTCGACATATCCGTGGGGAGCCGTTATAACGAATGTTTGCTTCTGGTTTGTGGTAGGGTTGGCGTTGCTGCTCGTGGTGCAGGGCTCTTTTGGGATCGCTGGCCTGCTTCGCGGCAGGCACCTGGATTTCACTACGCGCATTCAACTTTTTATGTTTCTGGCGTTTGCGCTTCCGGTTGTTGCTGTCAGCATCACGACCCTCACCTTGCTTGGAAGATCCTCCGAAGAAGCCGTGAAAGGGGATTTCATCGACCGATCAGCCAGTGCCGGCCAGCGCATTGCCGGGTTGTTTTCCCAGGACACAACCGATGTGCCGGTCCGCCTTGAGTCGTGGATTATTGACAATACTGCGTTTTCCAAAACGGATATCTCCATCTACTCCCCGCAAGGAAAATTGATTGCGACCTCACAGCCTGCTCTTTTCGAGAACCACTTGCTCTCAACACGGCTCAACCGCGAAGCATGGCGCGAAATTGTATTCCGGGGAGAACTTCAGACCGTGACTAATGAGCGAATCGGGGGACTGCAGTACAGCAGCGCATACGCGGCGGTACTCTCTCCGCGAACAGGCCGGTTGGCGGCCATCGTCAGTCTTCCTTTTTTCGAGTCGGCCAGCTTTTTGCAGCGCGGACAGATACTGATCCTCTCCAACATCCTGAAAGTGTTCGTCGTAGTCTTCCTTGTCTTTTCGGTCCTGTCATTCGGGGCGGCGGCCAGCCTTACGAGACCGATTCGCCTCTTTACGAAGACACTCCGCCAGACTTCGTTTACCGGTTCCAACAAGCCGCTCGCGTGGAATGCCTCCGATGAGATTGGGATGCTGGTTCGTGAATACAACCGGATGGTTGATAACCTCGAGGCCAGCAAACACGCACTGGCGCGAAGTGAAAAGGAGTCGGCCTGGAGAGAAATGGCCAAGCAGGTTGCCCACGAGATAAACAATCCGTTGACGCCCATGAAATTAACGCTTCAGCAGATAGAACAGCGGTTGCAGTCCGGCGAACTTGGTGACGAGAAGTTGCAAAAATCGATCAATGTGCTGTTGAAGCAGGTGGAAATCCTCAATGCCATCGCGTCCTCTTTTAGTACACTGGCCCGGATGCCTGCACCCTCCCCGCAGCGTGTGGAGGTAAGCAAGCTGCTGCAGGAAGCCGTGAGCCTGTTCTCCACCGGTAGTTCGGCTTCCATCGGATTGATCACTCCGCCGAACGCGTTGTGGGTTTCGGTTGACCCGACGTCGATGAACCGCGTGCTGTCCAATATGCTGATCAATGCGATGCAGGCCAGATACGAGGACCGGGACCTGGTGATTCAGGTTTCAGCCCTGGCCGAGGGGGATAACGTGGTTATCAGTATCCGTGACAATGGACGCGGAATCGACACGCCGGATCAGCTGCGGGTGTTCCAGCCGCAGTTTACCACCAAACAGTCGGGCTCGGGCCTGGGGCTGGCGCTCGCCCGGCAGATTATCGTGCAGGCGAACGGAAAAATCTGGTTTGACTCCGTACCGGGACGCGGAACAACCTTTTTCGTAGCCCTGCCGCTGGTGGAATAGCTACGGTTTCATGTAACCAAACGGCCTGGGTTCGGTGGAAATAATGAACCTACGTGCATGCTTACGGGCACGTCAGGTGTCATTTGAAAAAAATAATCATGCTGGAAACTATTTCCCGTTCCTGATCCCCTGCATGACCTTGTTGGAGAAGACAAAGTCATTGAGTTCCTCAACATCCGAGTGGATGATTTCCTTGCTGGACCCCTCCCACAGGTTTTTACCCTTGTACAGGAACATGATTCGTTCCCCAATACCCATGACAGAGTTCATATCGTGTGTTACCACGATGGTGGTTATGTCAAACTCGTGGGTGATTTCACCGATCAGATCGTCAATCACAATGGCCGTCTGCGGGTCCAGCCCGGAGTTGGGCTCATCGCAAAAGAGGTAGTTTGGATTATTCACAATCGCCCGCGCAATGCCGACACGCTTTTTCATCCCGCCGGAGATCTCGGAGGGCATTTTCTTGTTGACGTTTTCAAGGCCTACGCGCTGAAGGCAAAAATTTACGCGGTCGAGCTTTTCCTCCATGGTCATCTGCTTGAGAACTTCCAGCGGAAACATGACATTGGCCTGCACATTCTTGGAATCGAACAAGGCGCCCCCCTGAAACAGCATACCAATCTCCCTGCGGATTTCGGCCTTCATTTCTTTGTCGGCCTCCGTGAAGTTCCGCAAGTCATAAAAAACATTCCCAACGTCCGGGCTAATGAGGCCGACGATGCATTTCAGCAGCACGCTCTTGCCTGTGCCGCTGGCACCGATGATGAGGTTAGTTTTTCCTTTCTGAAATTCGCCGGAAATATTTTCGATGACCGGTCGGCCGCCAAAGGATTTGCTGATGTGGTTAACCTTCAGCATGACTATCGCACGTAAAGAAGTTGGGCCAGCAAATAGTCGGCAGTGAGGACAGCGATGACACTGGTTGTTACCGCTGCCGTGGTGGCGATACCCACCTCCAGTGCGCCACCCACCGTGTAGTATCCTTTGAAAGAGGAGATAGAGGATATGAGGAAGGCAAAGACAAACGATTTGATCATGGCGAAGGTTATGGAGTAATCGTCGAAGTAGAAGCGGATGCCGTAGATGTAGTCGGTGGGGGTGATGATGCCGGTGATGCCGCCCACCAGATAGCCCGCCAGCAGCGAGCTGAAACCGGCCACGATGACCAGCAACGGATACATGAGAAGGGAGGAAATGATCTTGGGAAGGACCAGGTAGGAGGCAGAGTTGATTCCCATGACCTCCAGGGCGTCGATCTGTTCTGTTATCCGCATCGTACCGAGGCCGCCGGCCATGCTTGAACCGACTTTGCCGGCAAAGATAACGGCGATGATGGTCGGGGCGAGTTCCAGGATGGTCATTTCACGAACAACCTGGGAAATGACATACCGGGGTATGAGCGGGCTCACCATGTTGTACGCTGTTTGTACCGTCGTCACGGCCCCCATGAAGGAAGCAACTAAAGCCACCAAGGCGACAGACTTCAGACCGATCTGAATACACTCATCCAGGACAAGTTTGTAGTAGGTCTTGAAGGATTCCATACGGACTACCAGCGTGCCCAAAAACAGTATGTACTTCCCGAATCCCGTCATGAAATGCTTTAACTTGCCCTAAATATAAAAGAAATTCCATGAGTAAGCTGGCCGCAATAACCGGGGGTACGAAGGGGATCGGCAGGGCACTTGTTGAGAAATTTGCGGCAGCAGGTTTTGATATTGTTACATGTGCCAGGCAGGCGGTCGACCTGACTTCTTTGAAAAAGGAGGTGGAGGCAAAGCACGCCGTCAAGGTGCATGTGAAGGCAGCGGATCTGTCGGACCGGCACCAGGTCAGTGCCTTTACTGACTTTGTGGGGGGCCTGAATCAGCCCCTGGATGTATTGATCAATAATGCCGGGTACTTCGCACCGGGAGCAATTACGGATGAGCCGGAGGGGGCACTTGAGCAAATGGTGGCGGCCAATCTGTATAGTGCCTATCATATCACACGGGCGCTTGTGGGGCCCATGAAGGAGCGCAAACAGGGACATGTATTCAACATGTGTTCCGTTGCCAGCATCAAGGCCTACCCCAACGGCGGGTCGTACGCGATTTCAAAATTCGCCCTGCTGGGCTTTTCAAAGACGCTCCGCGAGGAGCTTATGAGCTCCGGGATCCGTGTAACGGCGATTCTTCCGGGGGCAACAAGAACAACCAGCTGGGATGCAACCGATTTGCCGGAAGAACGATTCATGAAACCGGAAGATGTGGCGGATGCTGTTTTTGGAGCCTTCGGGTTGTCCTCCCGGAGCGTGGTTGAAGAAATTATTATACGCCCGCAGGCTGGCGATATCTAGTCCGGTGTTCAAAACAGAAACAGGTTGATATTGCGGTCCGGAGCCGAACCTTTTACAGAAATTAGGGTTAATTTTAAGGTACTCTTTGAACCGTGGAAGCTCAGGTCACACAAATCCGCCACTATTGCAATAGCCTTGTGCGCTATGATCGCCGATTGACACGCGAAGTGAATATCGGCGGCGTACCCCTTGGTGGTACAAATCCCATTCGTATCCAATCGATGACGACGGTAGACACGATGGATACACAGGGGTCTGTCGAGCAAACCATCCGGATGGTGGATGCCGGCTGCGATTATGTACGGATTACTGCACCCAGTCTGAACGAGGCGCAGAACCTTGCTGAAATCAAGAAGGAACTTCGTGCACGGGGATACCAGGTGCCGCTCATCGCTGATATCCATTTCACACCCAATGCCGCTGAACTGGCTGCCCGGCTGGTTGAAAAAGTGCGCGTGAACCCGGGTAATTACGCGGACAAGAAGAAATTCGAGACTATTGATTATTCCGACGCCACTTACCAGAAAGAATTAGACCGGATTCGCCAAAAATTCAGTCCGCTGGTGCGCATCTGCAAGGAGTATGGAACGGCGATGCGAATCGGCACGAACCACGGCTCCCTGTCAGACCGCATCATGAGCCGGTATGGAGATACGCCCCTGGGTATGGTAGAATCGGCGCTGGAGTTCCTGCGCATCTGTGAGGACATGCAGTACCATAGCATCGTGTTGTCGATGAAGGCGAGCAATCCGCAGGTGATGATCCAGGCCTACCGGTTGCTGGTTCAAAAGCTTGACGAAGGAGGCTTTCAGCCGTACCCGCTCCACCTGGGCGTAACGGAAGCAGGCGACGGCGAAGACGGTCGGGTCAAATCTTCCTTGGGTATTGGGACGTTGCTGGAGGATGGACTCGGTGATACCGTCAGGGTATCCTTGACGGAAGAGCCGGAAGCCGAAGTACCCGTGTGCAAAGAGCTGGTAGACCGCTACAAGGACCGGCTGCCTCACGACGCGATTCCGGAGGTCAGCACTAATCCCATTAACCCGGTTGCCTACACACGCCGGCATACGGTAGAGGTGATGAACTTTGGGGGCCATCAGGTGCCCCGGGTCATTGCAGACTTTTCGCTAAAAGAGAATATTAAACCCGCCTCGCTCTTTGCGCTGGGCTACCAGTATTCAGTACCCCTGGATAAGTGGAATATCGGAGACATGGCCTGCGACTACATATTCCTGGGTGACCGCACCATTGATTTTGAAATTCCCGGGACACTGGGACTCATTTACAACCATAAATCCTGGCTGACCAACAAGCATCGTCCGGCGAGTTTCCCGTTCCTTACCGCCGCGGAGTATCTTCGGGGTGTGGAGACTTCTCCCCAGGTGAATTTCGTCTACGCCTGCTTCAAGGATGTAACGGAACCGCTGGTAGAAAAGATCAAATCGGATCCTACGGTAGTGCTCCTGATTGATACGTACAATAAACACGGATATGCGGAGCAGCGGCGCCTGTTCATGGAGTTGATGAACCGGGAGTGTCATTGCCCCGTAGTAATCGGACGTGCTTATCGCGACCTGACGTCGGAACAGCTGCAGTTGTATGCTGCGACTGACGTGGGTGGACTGATGATTGACGGATTGGGTGACGGCATTTTCCTGGCGGCAGCTTCCTGCGGTCCGGATAAGAGCGTCAATGAAACGGCATTCAACATCCTGCAGGCGACCCGGACGCGGATATCCAAGACAGAATATATTTCCTGTCCTTCCTGCGGTCGGACGCTGTTTGATCTGCAGGAGACGACAGCAAAGATCAGGGCGAGGACCAGTCACCTGAAAGGAGTCAAGATTGCTATCATGGGATGCATTGTAAATGGCCCGGGAGAGATGGCAGACGCCGACTACGGGTATGTTGGATCCGGGCCAGGCAAAATTACACTGTACCGGGGGAGAACGGTGGTTAAGCGCAGTGTGCCGACGCCGCAGGCCGTGGATGAATTGATCACGCTGATCCGGGAAGACGGCGTGTGGACCGATTAACTACAGAAACATGCAAACGGACGGACAACCACAAAAAAAGAAATTCAGCTTGAAAGAGTTTTTCTCCATGGGGGAGGTGGGAGGCTATTTCTTTCGCAAGAAGGACCCCACACGTCCCAAGAACATCAACATCCGGATGATGCACGGCGTAAATAAGATCTCCATTGTCATCTTCCTGCTGGCGATCATTTTCTTTTTGGTAAAGCGTTTTTTGTTTTGAACATCGAATCATTCCGGGCGCATTGCATCGCCAAGCGCGGCGTGACCGAGGAGTTTCCGTTTGATAAAACCACGCTGGTTTTCAAGGTGATGGGCAAGATGTTTGCGCTGACGGATGTAGACCTGTTCGAAGGCATCAACCTGAAGGTGGATCCGGAGGAGGGAGCAGCGATGCGTGATACGTATGACTTCGTTCAGGAGGCCTATCACATGAAGAACAGGCACTGGGTAACAGTAGTTGTGACCCCCGCAGTCTCGGAACCGCTGCTGAAAGCCTGGATTGACCGATCGTATGAGCTGGTAGTCCAGGGACTCACTAAAAGTAAAAAATCAGCTCTTAATAGCTTATAATCTATAAATCAGTTAGTTATGCTAGTTACAATTGTGTTAAAACCGGCATTACTTGGGGTTATTTCGTTAATTTTGTTGCTTGCATACATGCCATGATCAGGGCCTTAGTCGTAGTTGCCTTATTTGCCTTATTTGGCGCTTGTACAAAGCGTCTGGTATGTCCTGCGTATCAGAGTTCCTTCATATACGACAAGGACATTGCGCGTCAGAAATTCAGCTATTTTAAGCTGGATTCTACCCCCAAGGTGTATACCGCGAGTAAGACCAAATACCTGATTGCCGTGCCGGAATCCTACCGGAAAAAGTACCGCAAGATGCAGACCGTGGAAATGATCCCGGTATACCCGGTGATCGCCGACTCCATCAAGGAAGCGAATGAATTCCTCCAGGCTGAGGGAGGCCCCGTAGTTGACAGTGCCGCTATGGCGAAGATTGAGCCCGGTGACAGCGCGTATGCCATTACGAAAACCAAAGAGCGATACAACCTCGATCAGGATCTGTACATGTGGTATTTCCGGGAGTTCCTCGTCCTGCCGGATGTGAGGGCTGCGCTGGCGAAAAAATCAGAAGACAAGAATGCAGTTGCAGGCACCAAAAAGGAAAAAGGTGGGTTCTTCAAGAACCTCTTCAAGAAGAAACCGAAGAATGATTCTACTTCCGTCGTGAGCCCATCCGAATCTTCGGCCGGCGCCGACGTGCCGGAGGAGCCGAAGAAGAAAAAAGGAGGACTCTTCAAGAAGAAAGAGGCGCCGCCCGCCAAGAAAGAAGAAGGCGACGGCTTTTGAGCACCCTTAAGGGTTAATCAAACAACGTGAGGTTTCCGAATTGGTCTGCCGGAGGTGCCGGACGGATCACTGCCTTGTCGTTACGGTCGGGCTGGTTGACCAGGGGCGAGATAGAATAATGATCCAGGGTTTCCTTAAAGACTGACACGAACGGTATCAGCAACTTCTCATCCGATTGTGTCAACCAGTTTTTCTCATGCTCGGGGAGCAGGATCGCCGGCATGCGCTCGCTTATGGGTAGTACCGACGCATTAGCCGCAGTGGTAATGAGCGTGAAGGTGTGGAAGTTCTCTCCTTCTTCGTTGTCATATTCTTCCCACAATCCGGCCATGGCGAACAGCGATTGATCTTTACGAGTGAATCGGTAGGGGATGGCACTTTTTTTACCAATACGTTTCCACGCATAGAATCCATCGGAGGGGATGAGGCAACGGTGTGTTGCCAGCTTCTTTCGCAGTACCGCTTTTTCAGGTAGGTCTTCCGCTTTGGTATTGATAATCCGCTCGGCCAGCGGCTTCTTTTTAGCCCACGCAGGCGGGGCTCCCCAGTAGAAAAACGAAAGCCCCAGGTTGATCCCGGGAGTGATGATGGGAAGCAGATGCGTGGGAGCAGCATTGAATTGCGGCTTGTACCCGGTTGCGTCGACCTCGAAGCGGGAAGCGACAGCGTCTGCAGGTGCTGTGATGGAATACCGATTGAGCATCACACGGA
Organism: Cytophagales bacterium; assembly: GCA_034440075.1. GTDB lineage: Bacteria > Bacteroidota > Bacteroidia > Cytophagales > Cyclobacteriaceae > ELB16-189. Next base: position 53,637 of record JAWXBL010000025.1, on the reverse strand, counting down.
TTGGATGAAAGAAAGTGCGCGCATCTCCGACCAATATAATCCATTCTTGCCGAACTGGGTGAAACCAACATGCCCGCCGCGTTCAGGGTACTCGAATGTAAGGCGCGGATGGTGGTATGAGGCTTCGGGGTAGCAGTCCGGACTCAGAAAGGGGTCATTCTTCGCGTTGAGGACCAGCGTGGGCACGGTGATTCCATCCAGAAAACGAATGGAACTGCACCGGGTGTAATAGTCGATCGCATTCTGAAAGCCGTGCAGCGGCCCGGTGAAATGATCGTCGAATTCAAGCAGCGTTTTGATGGTATCTAATCGGCCAACGTCCACGACGGTTTTCAGCGCCGGCTTGTTCCTGACTTTCAGTGCCAGGCTCTTCAGAAACCGCCGTGTATATACCCAGTTCTGGGGTCGTGACAGCGTCAGGCAACTGGTGTGGAGGTTTAATGGAACAGAGATCGCCACGGCTTTCTTTATTTGGTCCGGTACCTGGCCTTCCCCGAGATACTTGAGCGTCATGTTTCCACCGAGGCTGAAGCCGACAAGATAGAGGTCGGGGTAGCGCGCTTTCGCAGTGTTCACCACTGTGCCCAAGTCATCGGTAGCGCCGCTGTGGTAAAAGCGAAGCTGCCTGTTCATTTCCTCGCTGCACCCGCGGTAATTCCATGTCAGTACGTCATAGCCCTGCTGAAAGAAGGCACGGGCCATCCCGATGATGTAGGATCGCTTGGTGTTGCCTTCCAGACCGTGGCTTATAATAACGCACCTGCTGGAACCCTGCCGATACCAGTCGAGGTCCAGAAAATCGTCATCAGGTGTTTGAATGCGCTCTCGTTCCGGCGGATTGAAGTTCACCCGGCGCAGGAGCGACGGGTAGATGGTCTCGAGGTGCCGGTTAAAAAGTATTTTGGGAGGGATATAGGTCACCATGGCGGATTGCCAAAGTTACCAGTTCATTCGTTCCCGCAAAGCCGTGATGTGGCCGATGTGGTGATCGCCGTGCCAGGCATACATTCCGATGACTTGCGCCAGACGCACGTTCTTTTTCGTTGCTGGATGAAAAAAATCACGGTTCATATCAGCTTCCGTAAGGCCGGCAAGCAGAACCACCCATTTCGCATGGAGTGCTTTCACCAGGGCCAGGGAGAGGGCAGGATCAGCTGACATTTCCGTCGTTTCCGCCCAGCCTTTTTCGTCGTATGGCTTAATGACCGGGGTATCCTCAGTCAAGGTCCATTTTACGCGGATGTAGGCATTCATATGGCTGTCGGCGACGTGATGGACTACCTGACCCACCGTCCAGCCTCCATCGCGGTAGGGGCTGTCGAGCTGCGTTGCAGAAAGACCCTGAAGGGCCAGCTCCAGCCGCTGGGGGACGGTTCGAATGCGCTCAATGAACGAGGTTACTTCCGACGGAGAATACGATTCCTTCGCAAGGTATTTGCCGATGGGATAGCGCGGATCGATTGGCGATGACATGAAGCGGGGTTTGTGAAACGCAAAAAATTACTTGGTGACGGCTTCCGCCATTTCCTCTTCGGTAAACGGCTTGTTTAGTTTCACGGGTTTTGATTTTCGCTTCTTCCGCACGCGGATGTTGGTGAGTTCGATGAGCATGGAGAAAGCCACGGCAAAGTAGATATATCCTTTCGGGATGACGTAGTGTAACGCTTCCAGGAACAGCATGAAGCCGATGAGGATGAGGAAGCCGAGGGCGAGGACCTCCATGGAAGGGTGCTGCTGAATGAAGCGGCTGATCGTGCCGCTGAAGAACATCATGACGATGATGGAAACGATGACAGCGATGATCATAATGATGACCTTGTCACGGTCGACGATTCCCACTGCCGTGAGGATGGAATCGAAGGAGAATATAATGTCCAGGAGAATGATTTGTACAATCGTTCCGCTGAGAGTGATGCTTGGTTTCTTTTTGCCTTTTTCGTCCTCCTCTTCATCCTCTTCGCCCTCCATTTCGTGGTTGATCTCCATGGTACTTTTCGCGATGAGGAAGAGGCCGCCGAAGCCGAGGATGAGGTCGCGGCCGCTGACGGGTAGTTCGTGCGGGGAGATCCAACTTTCGGGAACGACAAAAAGTGGTTCGGTAAAGCCGATTATCCAGGTGATGCCGAGGAGAAAGACGATGCGCACGCCCATGGCGAGGGCGAGACCAATGTTGCGCGCTTTTCTGCGCTGTTCCTCCGGCAGTTTGTTGGAGACGATGGAGATGAAGATGATGTTGTCAATCCCCAAGACTATTTCCAGGAAGCAGAGTGTGAGGAGTGCCAGCCAGGCGTCTGCTTGAAGAAATATTTCCATGCGCTATCCGGGGTAAAGAGTTTGAACATGAAATTAAGGAATCGAGGGTATAATTAAAACCCTCAGGGCCAAAGAAAAAGCCGCTTTCCGGAGAATGGAAAGCGGCTTTCTAAGAATCCTTAAAACTGCTACTCCTGATGCATGATCATCACCTTCTTCCGTGACAGCACCCCTTGACCCATGTCGATCTGGAGGATGTACACACCGGTTGACAGGTCACTCACATTAAATGTTCTGCTGGTAGCCCCTTCGGGTATGGACGACCGCAGCGTCACACGACCGGTCTGGTCAACCAATTGTATGGCTGCCTCTTGAGCGAGCTTACCCGGCAGACGCACCGTCATTTCCTTGTTGGCGGGGTTGGGGTATACGAGGATTTGCTCGGCTGCTATTTGTTCAAGTCCTGTAATAACGCCTGTACCAGCAGGATCATCGAGGTTAAGTGCGATCTCGGCCTGGAACACGGCCTTGTCGCCGCTTTCACGCTGCAGGAAAGCAATTACTCCCAAGTCACCAGTATTTGGACTATGGAACTTGGTAGGCCCTGGTGTCCATTCGAACGGCCCGAAGGTGTATGTAATGGGCCCTGCCGGGAACACCGGAGCTAGAAGCGTGCCTTTATTCGGTCCGGTTTGCACCGCGTTCGGATGTTTTGAAGTGCGTGTTCCAGAAGCCGTAGGCAATAGTTTCCGCATAACATATTCAAAGGAGGTTTCCCCTGTCTTAACAGCACTTGGGTTAGCCAGGCTGGCGATGGGAACTAATTGCTCTACCACACCCAAATTCAGGATAGTTGCCGAATCCAGGTTAACAACAGGCGTCAAGTCCACGTAGAAACTGATCTTCCCGCCGCTGGTGATGGGTCCCTTCGGCATTGCCGGGCCGGTTACAGGCCTGATCACGATGCCAGACTCGGCTAATCTGAGTGTCCGTGTGTTAAACGTGTTTGATCCCCAGTCTGAGTATGGTGTATATGGAGCAGGAGCGTATCCGTCAAGCCGGGCTGCAGGCGTTTTTACAATATTGTAAAACAGCGCCCTGGAGCTTACATCTGCCGGGTTCAACAGGTTGAATGGATCGGTGCCCGGGAAGTTGACATGGTAATTCAGCTTTACAACTTCCAGTCCAACCGTTGATGAATTGAAGGTTGCAATAAATGCGTTCTCATAGGATTCGTCTGTTCCGGTGGGCGTGGTAGGGCTCACCGTGGTGTTGCTGGTGTTAGAGAAGTGCTCCAGCAGGATGGTCCTCGTTCGTTCACCAATGCGGATGTTATCAAATCCGAATCCTTGTGCGCTTATAGCTGTTGCCACGCTACCAAGAGCCACGCGGAATACAATTTTAGAATTGGTTATTATAGTAGGAGCGGCTGGAGGATTTTCAACTAGCGCATGCCTTGAGCTAAGCCATGTGGCCTGCGCCGCAGTAGCTTGGCTCCACCCAAAGTCATTCCCAAGCTGATCGCCAGGTTTGGCAGCAATACCTTTGTCTGTGTACCAGAATTCCCCATCGGTCGTAGTTCCCAAGGCTATCCACGCCTTGGTCGGGTCTGCGATATTCTTGTTGTCTATCGAGTATTGAAGGACCACGCCATCTGCATTTTCCATTTGGGTGTATGTATCCAGAGAGATCATAGGCCTCGTGAGGGCGCTGAGATCAAAACTTGGAGAATAGACGGCAGACCGTTCTCCAGGGATATAGGTTCCACTAAGATCCGTAGTCCAGATATTAACCCCATTAACAGTCGGTGTAAATTTCGAAGGTACGCCTCTTCGCCATGTTGGGTCAACCGACCGCAGCGGTGTAGTCGCTGGTGCAACGGGTGTTGGACTAAACATGCCAGCATACCATTCTTGCCAGATTTGGGTTGGAGCAATCGGTGGTTCAAATGTTTCGAGGTACGCACTTGCCGGTGTGACAACAACTCGTGGAACAACAATCAATGTCCTCATGATTGTGTTGTCGGCCGCCAGAATTCCTGCTGTGCTATTGGCCAAACTTAGACTATTAATACAGCCAATTTCCGTTGTAATTGTCATATTATACACCTTCGGACCCGTTGTAGTATAATTCTTTGTTTCAATAGTATTTGGATCGGTTGATGTGGTCCCTGCAGCATACGTTCTCAAAAACGTGCTGGCGTCTCCATAATTCCACAAAATCGACTTGAAAAAGTCATTCGGTGTGATCGTCGAATTATTGCTTCTGAAATGAAATTCATCGGCGGCTGTCGGACCCAAATGGATTCCATCGTACGTCATCTTGGTAACGGGCACGCCACCCACCTTTACCGGGGCAGTAGCAGGAGGTGATGCACAATTGAAATTGGATGTGATCACCAGCGTTGGATTGTACGTTCCGAAAGTAAGGAAGTAGTGAACCGGCCTGTCGTTGGTGCCCGCTGCTGGGAATCCTGGCGCGGCTGGTCCACCTGGGATTCCACTTGGCGCATTGGGATTAGAAGAAATGGAATTGGTGGCATCCGCAAAGTTCCAGGTATACGTAGCAATGGTAGCGCCTCCACCGACAGAGGAACCCGTGCCGTCAAAAGCGATCGGTTTGCCTTCGCAATAGGCGGTTGGATTCGTTGCATCAACAAAGGGACTTGGCTGGCTTATTTGTGTAAATAAGGCGACGGGATTTTGAGAGATCCGGATCACCTGCGCCGCCGTTGTTTGACAAATTCCACTGGCGTCACGGTAGGTATACTCAACCCGAATATTGTTGCCCCCATTTTGGATTGCTAAATTAAGTGGATTAATGGTAGCTGTACCATTGCTATTATCTGTAAGACCCGCGATAGATGAACCCCCAACTGCGGCGTTATAAACCGCAAACGTGCCAATAATCCCTCTGGCAGGGTCAGCGTTGGGCCATCCGGTGACCCCAATGGGTCCGCCATCCCGACAGAAAATAAACGTTCCGGGATTGTTGAAATTTGGTGCAGCACTCGGCGCGTTCTGGGGGTCATTGGTAATAAGAGCAGAACGTGGTGTCGTAAATTCAATGGCAGCCACACCTGGAACAAAGAATTGGACAATTTGACGTCGGTTGATTGAAATTACCGGGTTGGAAATATTCCTAAATTGGCCTGTCAATTCCACAAAGCCCAGCGATCCCCCCTCGTAGTATGTTATTCCACTTGGATAGTTCAAATTTAACGCCGCCGTTGTCTTAATAAAGTTGTTATAAACATACGGTATTAATGGATTAGTGGCATGTGCGTTCACAATCACCTTATCATCAAATTTATAGTCTTGATAATTACGACCACTAATCGGGGTCGGTGGTCCAAAAGGAACCACCAGACTGCTCGTAATAATTGCATCCCAGTCCGGCCCATAGATAATCGGAGGAACTGCTGCGAATGGAATCTTTGCAGTCAACGTTTGCATGTAATATGCATTGAGGTTATCGTACGTCACATCACGCACGATGCCGGGACCAGCCGGAGCGGGGTTTTGAAGATTAATGGCAAAGTTTGCATTGGTGGCGCAATACGGGCCCTGATCCAGATTGGTAGGAATAGTTGCAGGGACTCCTGTATACCCCGCTCGTGTGATATTTACTGCCCTTTTGTTATCATAGACGATAAACTGAACCGGATTCTGAGAGACGCATCCATTTTGATCTGCATGTGTCACCGTAATGTTGAATGGTAAATCTTTTGTAACCCCGTTCACATTGAGTGTATTGATATCCACACCCTGCCCGCTGAAAGTTGTCGGACCAAAGTCGAAGTCGTCCGGAATATAAGGCGCTAGCGCCACAAGGGCAGGAACGGCATTGTCTGGAATGGCCGTTTCTGAAAAGCCCGATGCATGAGTCTGGGATGGAATGAGTGCCGTAGAGTAACTATTGTCAAACTTGATCACGGCGGCATCCTGCGCGCTCAGGCTGGCAAGAATAGCACCGTCATTCATGGCTAGAATGGCTTGGCCGCCAAGCCTGAAAATGTCCCCTGTGGCTGATCCGTTGGACTTTACCCTCAGGTTAGAAATAATGATCTTATCAACCGAGGCATTCCCGGAATTATAAAACCGTATTCTCAAGATGCTGTTGCTCGCGTATACGATTTGTGCTGGAAAGCCACCGAAATCAAGGCCCTCCAGAGTGACTTTGCCATAGTTCGGAAGCCCCGTTATTACATCTGTTGACACGTCGAATTGAAAACCCGTTGGCAACACCAAATTGATCACCTGAGGAGGCGTAGGCATGTGGAAAGTTTGGCCTATACCAGTGCCCTCATAGATAATAATAGGAGTGTTGAGAATCTGGAAGCTGTTGCTACACAATGAAATATTGGCATTGTTGGTTGTGACCACAGGGGTTGGAACAACACCTGGCGCAAGAAACGTCGCGGTAGGACCAATGACCGGACCGCCGATTTGCGCGTACGCTTCCGCCCCGGTACCATAGGGACTTGCGGTTGGTATCGCATTACTCGTAATGGCTGCTCCTATTTTTCTCTCCCTATAGCTTTCCGCATACACCCAAACATAGTGTGTGCCGGCGCTAAATGAGCCGGAGCTAGGCGTAATGGTTCCAAATTGGGTGATACTATGGGTCGCGTTGATCGGGAAGGAACCTCTTGCAACAACCGTATTGGCAACATAGAGAGCTCCAGAAATCTGCGCATTGGTAGGAGGGGCCCCGCCATTCGTTGAGCATACCATAAAGTAGGCCGTCCCCTTGGTATCAAAAGTTGCATTCAGCGTAGCTCCACCGTTTGTAATGTCAGATACAATGGCGTCACCAGATGCCGGCGGCACAGTAAATAAACCTAACATTTTCGGAGGAACCAGACTTGCCGTTTTGAAAAACAATGTTTCCGAGTACGAAATGCCTGGAAATAAATTTCTGCTGGCATCCACAATGCCCGTGTTTGTGTTCAGGTTACCGGGTGCAATGGTGATATAATATTCCGTATCGTAGGCTAGTGTACCGCCCGGAATATTGAATATGATTGGTCTCGCCGCACCAAAGCCAGTGACAAAATTGGGAGGAAAACCATTGGCCGCAGCCAGGTCAGCTATAAATAAGCCGGTAGCCCTGTTGTACAGCGATATTTTCTGATCCAATGTAAAGACAGGTACGCTAAAAGACAGTTCGATGGTAGGCTGATTGATATCAATGTTGGATTGCCCTACAGCTGGATAAGAGCTAGCCAAAGTAGGAGGTGCCACCCCGGCAAATGTATATATCGGCCCATCCGTATTGGAAAGTTGACTACCACGGTTATTTTCAATAAGGATGTTGTTGGTGGTAGCAATTGATAATTTCCCACCGTCAATGACGGAGGGTTTGATTGGAGATGTGGCACCACTTACGTTTGGATCCACGTCAACCACCAGGAAGTAGCTGAGGTTAGGTAGCGCGGTAAGATCCTTGGGTGAGCCGGACAGATCTACCTGCACTGATTGGGCTGTGGGAAAAGTCACGTTTCCGCCCGGTACTTGAACCGCCCCGAAGTAACTGCCGCTAGTGGATTCAAACACCCTCATGTTTGTAAAAATCCCGTTCGCTGACTGGTTAAACGTAATTGTAAACCGGGTCACTCGCGGAATATTAGGGCCGGTAACTGTATAGGGAGCTATAAACCTGAACCCAAATATTACCTGATTCGATGAGCCTGCCAGTAGGTTTACGGTAACCTGTGGTGTAACTCCACCAGGTCCGCCATCATTCCGTTGCGTTGTAACATGGATGACATCTACACGGGTACATGGGATGGCAACATTGGGAGGTGTTGCGCCCGGCTGGTTGGTGTTGCTGGAAAGTCCACTAGAAGTCACTGTCAGCGTGCCCAGGCCCGGCGTACTATACGTTATCAAACCGGCCATGTTCAAAACGCCGTTGATAAAATTGAATGGGTTGCCGCTCACAGAGGCAGAAGCGCCTGATACAGAAGCTGGTTGATTGAAATCGGTGTCAAGAATACTAAACTGATCTCTTGCTTGCACGATACCGGCAGTCACTGTTTCGTTTACGCCCTCATAGGCAGCGGGGAATGTAGTAAAATCAAGTTTTGTGGCAAGAACATTTACCTGATTAAATCCAGCAGGGGATTGATAGCCACCAGGTACCCCGGCGATGTAACCGCCGCCTACAAAATAGTTCGAGCCGGATCCCAGCGTGGAGGCCACCACGGAAACGTCAAGTGGTTCGCGGTCGGTTATTTCAGGGGAAGTGTCCCTGAAACTAGCGCGAACACTGATAGGCACAAGTTGCCCGTCCGGGGCAACGACAAGCGGGGCTCCTGAAAATACAAAGTCGAAGAATGGTGTGGTTGAATTGATGCCGCCGATGATGGCAACATTTATTTCTGCTCCAATCTGCACACCGCCTGTTGTGAACAGTGCCAGGCGCCTCAGGTTAGAAGGATTGGTGATCCGTATGGTTACAGATGTAAGTCTGGTGTCTGCACCATCAAGGTCGTTGTTGAGAACACCATCCGTTTCGGTTCCGGTGGTAATGAAGAAAGGACCATAAGGAAAATTCACCCGGCTGCCGTCTACAAGCAGCATACGTGCAATCTCCAGGCTGGACGCCTGTGGATCAAGAATGTCTGTCGCCTCCTGGTGATTCACATAGGGCAGAGTCACCATATGCGGAAATGTAGGATCCCGCATAAGGGAAGATTCAAAGGATGACAACAAGGTAATTGTCGGGGAAACCGGACTGCTGACTGGTGTAACACATATGATGCCTGCCGCTCCGCACGTCGTTGTCGCCGTAGGTCCCGCTTTGATAGTAAGGGTTACGTTGTCTCCGCTCGTGCCTGAAGTATACCTGAAGTTGGCATTAAAATTCAGTACGCCTAATGCGAATTGAGTTGTTCCAACAATTGGTTGGTTTAACATACTGGCGCTCGTTGTGTTGCTTACTTCACGTACTGTAGCCCCAGCGCCGGTAAATCCAAGGTCGCGGTTATTGTTAAGATCAGAAGCTTCGATGGAAATACCGGGGTAGTCGGTGTCCAAACTTGCTGTGGCTGGAAGTGGCGGAGGGAGGAATCTAAGCCTGTCAGCGACAACGGTCACCACATCGCGGTTGCCTGACGTGGCATTTTGCAACGCGATGATACCTGTGCTGTTCGTCTGAAGAATAATGTCGGATTCTGACACCTGGAACTCAAATTGCAATCCATCTATGGTACTGGGCAACGCGCCAAGGAGTGCCGCACGTAGGTACACCCTAAGAGTGTAGTTCTTGGTAGCATTGTCAGCAATATGCCCCAACTGGCCAGCAGCACTGCTAATTCCTCCAAAAGTAATTGAGTTGGAAGAGATGAATGACGCTGGCTGACTATTAACTCCATCTGTCAGTATAGCACCGGCAAGAGCCTGCGTCCAATCTATTATCGTGTTGTTTGCCCCATTTTGTCTGATCACTATCTGCGAAATCAACGTCGGAAGACCGTCATCGCTGGGGCCCGGCCCGGCGGCATCGTCCTGGATATTAAAATTGAAACCCGCAACCGCACCTGGAATAGTATTGACGAGCGAGGAAATAGTAGCAACCGCGGGTGCTCCAACGGTAATAGTCGTTGCTGTAGCCGCCTGCACTGTTACCGGATTACTAACCACGCCGGTTAATCCCGGAGCGGACAGGGTAATGGTACCGTTTCCGGTCTGAACGTATTGGAAGGTGCCGGGAAACGTATATAGGCCACCATTCGGCACGGCAGTATCTACGAATAATGTAATGGAAGGTGTTACCGTTAGCGCACAACTAATAGTCAAGTTAGAGCCGTAATCGCGGTCTCGGGTGCCCAAGGCATCTACTGCCGTTACAATGGGAACCGGCGGTTGAAGGCTCATGTTTTTTAATGGCAGGAGTGGAGAGCTGAAGTTGGTCGTGAATGTCAGTTGGGTAGCTGTAACTTCAATTCTACTCACATCACCTGCCGTGGAAGTCACGGCACCACCCGCATTACCCGCTGCGAAGGTTGAAGAAACAAATGCCTGTGTTGACGCCGAAGTTACGGTGAAAGAAAACTGCTGATTATCAACCACCGCGGTTGTAAAGCTTACACGAAGGGTCAATGTCTTTGGTATGATGCCGTCGGCAGCCGTAGCGCTGAAGCCCGTAAATACAAGGTTAGCACCGGCTGGCGTAGTCTCCGCTAGTTCAGTTAACCCGTCATACAACGCGGCTCGTCGGATATAACCTGGATTTACAATAGACAGCGTTAACGCAGTTAGTATGGTTGATGCATTGTCGGCGTCAGCAATGCCACCACCATCGCGGATATCAAATTGGGCAACAGCCAGACTGTTGAAGATTGTCAGATTTGTATTCTCCTGGTACACATCATAGGCAATGTTCGACTGATTGGCGCCGCCGTTGAAGACGATATCCGAATTGGCCGAGGCTGTAATATTGAACGTAGTACTTGTGGCCTGTGAAAGACCAAGGCCGTTGGTAGTGGTCAATGTTCGTGCGGCAGCGGTATTGGAGTGAGTGATTGCAGAATAGGTTCCGGCACCTGCCACCAGCGTAGCTGATGGGACAGAGCTGAGGACCCCATTGGATGTCATTCCCAAGGCACCTGCAACATCCAGGTCTCTGGATCCAAGATTGTCAGTTGCCTCTACAGGCAGGGCGGGAGACATCGCATTTCCAATAAGCACATTGGTTGCATTGGTAGTTGGAGTGTGAGGAATGAACCGCAACTCAGTGGCCGTTACAACCACCCGGTTGTCTCCTGCTGCTAAACTGGACTGCGCCCCGCCGGCACCTGTACCACCGTTAATAAACGGAAAGGTGGATCCGCCTGAGCCGGTGGCGACATTCGTAATTTGCATGTCAAAATGTACGTTGTCGGTCACGTTGGTGTTGAAACTGACGTAGACACCAAAAATCTTTTGACCGGTACCAGGAGGAATATTTTCCTGATCATCGGCAAGCAGGGACATACCTGAAAATGCCACGGAAGCGGCGCCCGGTAGAGTTGCAACTATGTTGGTGCCATCAAAAATTCCAACGTACCTGATATTTCCGGGGTTGGTAAAACCTAATGTCAGGCCTGTCAACGTGGTACCGATCTGATCCGCATCGAGAAGGGTTACGCCGCCGTCCTGGATAATGAATTCCGCAACTTTCAGCGCACCGGCAGGAGGAGGTGCTGCCAATGTGAAAGGGGTAGCGTACTGGAAAAGCTTGTAATCAATTGAAGTTGGATACACAAATCCAGGAAAATTTTCAGCAATGGTCGAAGCATTGCTCGGAGCACCAAACGCTATTATGCCACTGGTAAACTGTGTCAAGGTTGGTGGTGTTGCCGCCACGCGCATGGTGTAGTTTCCGCCTGCCGTAACTTTCACATTAGTCCATGATCGACGGCCCGCTACTAAATTCTGGGCGGCGGCGTTTGGCGTAGCATTGGTAAAACTTATCTGACCGGTGGCCGGAAACGTAGGTACGGTGATCGTGACAACACGTGTTTCGATCAAATCCACGTTGCCGTTCTCATCGGTAGATGCGACTGCAAGTGGGAAGCCGGTACCAGCGGTGCCACCTACCGGGATGGTCGTAAACCTCATTTCGGTAGCCACCACAGCGGTGAGTCCATTGCCCAGACCGGATGTAACAGAGGTTGAAGGCGCTGCATCAAACCCGCTGCTGTTTGTACCGGCCACCGTAAAATCTGTACTGCTGGCAGTGAAAACGAGGCGCTTGTCATCAACATCCAATGCTGAAATGTTTGTCTTGTACCAGATCTTGATCTGAAAAGTTTTTGTGCCGTTGTCTGCTACAAATCCAAGATCAGTGGCTAGAGCGGAAGTTATTCCTGTGATAGTGATGGCGTCAGCCGCGATGGTAAAGTTGGCCGGGTTTGAAACAGAGTTGATGGACGTTGTTCCATCTGACAGTACGACACCCTGGATAACATTTAGCCAGCTGAGTGTTTGATCATTGACCAGGTCGCGCCGGATAATCATCGACGTCACCCGCGTAGGTGCAGCGTCAGCCGCATCGGTTGCACCGTCATCATCCACAACAAAGGAAAAATGAGCAGGTGCAGCGACTGCCTCTGCCTGTGTGTCAATGATGGAGGAAATCGTGAGCGGGCCGCCTCCTGTTGTGAGGGTGGAGGTATTCGCTGATGCAATGGCCTGACTTCCGACCAAGGCTGTTCCAAAATAATTTTGACGCGGATTACAGTTGTTGTATTCAAATACGGCAAAGTGAACCACATCGCCGCTGGGGAGGTTGGTGATCGTTGCGCCGGAGGCTACAGCTACTGCTTTGTTACCACTGCCAAGATCGATGGCAGCATTGAAATCGTTATTGGCCGGATAAGCCGTATTGTTTGTTGGGACAAAACTCACGGCAGCACCCTGCCGCGCCACGAGGATTCTGAACCCGCCATCTCCATTTACAAAATTCACCTGCGCCGAAGTGGTCGTCACACTGGCGAAAGTCATGGCGGTGGCGGCTACAGTAGGCGTTGTTGCAACGGTGAGGGAAAGGCTTGGGCTGGAAGCGCCCACGTTGCCTGCTATATCGGTAATTCGGGCCGTGATCAATTTTCCGGCACCGTCTGCCCCCATTTGGGGACAAACTACAGTCAGGTCAACAAATCCGGCGCCAATTTCTACGCCAGTCAGTGTGAATGATAGCACAACAGGGAATGAGGCGGCGTTCAGACGCAATTCCAGTACGTCTCCTGCGACAGCCCCTGCAGCAACAAGGCCGGCGACATTCACAACAAACCCTGCGGTATATTCGGCGCCGTCAATCGTCGGGCCCGCAACTGCTGTAGGAGCAAGGGTAGCAAGGGGGGCTTGCGTATCAAGGTTTAGGGCCAGCGGTGTGGCGCTGTTGGGACCCACATTGCCGGCAATATCTTTTACCCGGCCTCTTATCGATTTGGCTCCGTCAACGCCCAATCTGGTTGTTGGAATCGTTATGGAAGCAAATGTGTTTGTAATATCGGTTCCATTCAACGTAACCTCAATGGCCGGTGCAAAGGGTGCGCCTGCCAGCATGAGTTCCACTATATCTCCCGAAACGGCCCCTGATGTTCCAAGGGGTACCACAATAACGACACCAGCCAATTCTTCAGCTGCGTTGATATCCGGACCAGCTGCCGCAGTTGGGGTACCGGGTGCTGTAGGAATACCAGTATCCAGGTTTAAGACCAGCGCCGTAGCGCTGTTGGGCCCCACGTTTCCAGCTATATCTTTTACCCGTCCTCTTATCGATTTGGACCCATCGGCACCCAATCTCGTAGTGGGAATCGTAATAGAAGCAAAAGTGTTTGTAATGTCGGTTCCATTTAATGTAACCTCGATGACAGGTGCAAAGGGTACGCCTGCCAGCATGAGTTCCACTTTGTCGCCGGAAACAGCCCCTGAAGTTCCAAGAGGTACAACAATAACAACACCAGCCAGCTCTTCTGCGGCGTTGATATCTGGGCCTGCAGCAGCCGTTGGAGTACCTGGCGCTGTAGGGGGCTGGTTGTCAAAAACAATGGTGGTATTGAGATTGGCTGCCGCGGGGTTAGCGTTGGGCGTAGCTGCCCGGTCCGTAACCATCAGTGCCGCAATATTGGCAATAACGTCACCGATGCCAACCATTCCTGTGGCTGTCACAGTAAATGTTGTTCCATCATTAGGAGCTATCTCAGCGATGGTTGGTGTAGTTGCTCCCGCGGAACCGGTTAATACAACATCTCCAGAAACAAAGGAACTTATTGTAATGGGTTCGTTGAACAGAACCTGAAATACAGGTGGTACATTGGTAGGGTTGGGACCGGAAACAGAGATAGTTACCGTGGGACCTGTTATGTCATGGGTGTAGTTAAAGGTTGTTCCCGTGTTGCTTGCTGGGTTGGTATTTCCACTTGGGTCTGCTACAACACCTGCAGCCATATTGGCTATGACCGTACCGGTAACGGTCATTCCCGAAACCGTGATTGTAAATGTAGTGCCGTTGTTGGGAGCGATTTCGGCAATCACTGATGACAACGGAAGCGCTGTTCCTGATAAGGTGACATCCGCTCCGATAAATGTACCCGTATTGATAGGCTTGCTGAACACAACTTGAAATACAGGGTTACCATTGGGTGGGGTGCCTGCAACCAGTGAAATAACGGGTACAGGTATTGACCAGGTCACAATCATCACTCCTTGTGCGCCAACACCGCCATCCCTATTGTTGTTATTTTCCCAGGCTCCACTTCCACCACCGCTAGGGAATTGGCCGTCGTTTCCATTTGTATTAGAGGTAGATGCGGCTCCGCCACTACCTCCGCCATTGGCACCACCAGCACCACCTGCCGAACCATTTGCGCCGCCAGCGGTAGTACCAGCACCACCGCCACCCCTTCCATTGTTGGCCGGAACCGCGCCAGCCTGACCATTTCCACCATTAAAAGTTCCTGTGGCTCCCAAACCGCCGGCACCTAGAAAAGGTGTAGCATCTATCCCTGTAATTCCGAGCGCACCACCATTTGCAACTACGGGAACGCCACTCGCGAACGTAGTAGTGTCTCCGTTTTGGCCGTTTGTTTCTGACGAGCCGTCACCCCTTGGGCCTCCAATGCCAATAGTAGCTGTCACCGTGCCGCCTGCAGTAACTGCCACGTTATTGACAGCCGTATATGCACCACCACCCCCACCACCACCTCGTCGCTCTGTACTCCCGTCTCCTTTAGCGCCTCCACCACCGCCACCACCACCCCAGGCCTGCACCGAGACGCTGTTTACATTAGTAGGAACATTGAATGTATTAGCTCCGGTTGCTCTGACATGCTGAAATGAGATTGGGTTGGAAGCATTTGTCGTAAAATTGTATGTGGTCGTGCCTGCAGAACCATTGTATTCAAATACCTGGACGTAATAGGGAGTATTTGCGCTTAGGCCCTGGATGTCTGTTACAGTCGAAGCAGATCCATTGTAGACGCAACGAACGTTGCCGGCACCGGGATCTAGGTCGCTACCAATGCCAAAATCGGGATCTGCCGCGGGTGAGGCTACTCCATTTGGCGGTGTATATACTCCGTTTGCTGTACCGATAACAACAATTCTATTCGCGCCTGCGCCTCCGCCCCAGTCAAATCGCAATCGGGTCACCTGACCGGGTACGGTTATGACTTTTATATTGCTAGCGGGAGTGGCAGGTACTTGGCCAAAAAGTTGGAAAGAAGCTAAGAGCAGTCCAATGAGAATTACGCTTAGCTTACACTGCGCCAGCAGTAGCTTAGAAAATAAACCTGAATTATTCTTTGTAGAGGGTGCTGGCCTCGCGCCGTTTATTTCTGAACGCACACTATATTCCATCTTGTCAGAATTTTGCGACTGGTAGTTTTTCATATCACGACTTCTATTAAATAAATGCGCTAAAAAAAAATCAAATCTTTCTTTTCGTTAAACACTATTTCCTTCCTAATTGATCTTTCCATCCTTGTCGGTCTTGAGAAGGGTTAGGATCTTCAATGCGCCCTGCGTTGTTGTGCCCAGCACCACGTAGCTTCCATCACTTATCTGCCGCACCGCCACGCCATCGTCCTTAAACTTGCTTCCAAACGAACTCGTCCACTGCTTTTTCCCGAACGCATCAATCTTGATCAGATAATAGTCAGAATCACCGCGCCCTTTAATGGCAGCTGAACCTACTGAAGAGAGGAGGATCAAGCCGCCGTCCCTTGTGCCATTAATGGAGTTTCCGACGTCATTCTGGCTATCTTCATTTTCAGAGGTGAGCGGATCATCCAGCGGGAAGGATTGGGTTCGCAGCGTGTCACCGTTGGCAGATATTCGCATGAAGAGAATATCGGTATCACTTCCCACAACGGTTCCTTTTCTGTTGGTAGAGCCGACAATAGCATATTCAAATCCAAACTTGCAAATGTCTGACCCAGCCATATAAAACCCGGGAATGCCGATCGTATTATCAAATTCGGAGAGTACATTATTGGGATGATTCTTTGTAACACGGACGCCGGTCAACGTGCTTCTTGTTACGACACCGGACCAAACCGCGTTTCCCGCCTGATCAAGCAACAGTCTTGAACCGAGCGAGGTGCTTCCCGCTTCCTTGGCCACCGCGTTTGGATTGATTAGAGCAAAGCTCGTTTTATGGATTTCATACAGATAAGCTTTTTCAGCCCCTGAGGTACATAATACCAGGTAGTTCCCTGCGCTTGTTACAGCAATAGCCTTGCCGCGAAGGTTGCCGGTTCCGAAGGATCGCCGCGTAGCGTTTGTACCATCTCCGTTGGCGTCTACAGTCATCACAAAAGCCTTTGTGCTGCCATCGGTTCCTACACTATCCCCCGCAATAGCGAAGCCCCCGCCGGGAATGTTCACCAGACTGGATGCGGTATAATTCTTATCAGCGGTCCCGAAATCAGGATAGAGTTTTTGCCACACCGGATTACCTGCGTTATCGGTCTTGATGAGCTTAATTTTAAATTGTGGGATATCAGACTCCGCTTTTTGTATGCGTGTTGTTGCCAAAATTACATACCCACCATCAGGTGCAACTTCCAGCCCTTTTGCCTCGTCGTTATTTCCTCCGTTATAATACCGGATAAATGTTTCGGATGAACCTGGACTTACTCCATCTTCACTCAGGCAGGAGACCAGCAGCAATACGGTTAGAATGTATAGATTTTTCATCCTACTTGATCAGTTTCTTCGGTTTGAAATAAGGAATCGTAACACCAAGGTTCAGCATGAAATTATTGATCTTATAATCGTTGTAACGGCCCTGGTAGTCAAAGGCGATCTCCGGATTTGTACGCGAAGAACTCTTAACGACATCTGTAAAGCCCATTTGGTACCGCGCCTCTGCAGTCACGTACACCTCACCGAATTTGTATTTGATACCCGCCACCACCATCGCAGAAACAAGGAGTTTATTGTATGAGTTAATGTCATCTACAGAAAGTCCTGTCACAGTAAATCCATTCCCCAACAGGGTTGTCGCCTGATTTGAAGAGGACAGCAGATAGCTGATACCCGGGCCGCCCCCTACATAAGTCTGAAGGGCGATGGTATTCTTGAATTTGTATTGTCCGATTACATTCAAATCCAGAAAATTTTGCGTGAAAACGAACTCCTGCGTGCTGATCGCCATCGTGGGATCTTCATCGGCCGTAGCCAGCTGCCCGTTTGTATACGAGTAACTACGGCTGATGTAACCCAATTCAGCAACTAATACCAGGGGTAGTTTCTTGGTAATATCTTTCTCGAATGCCAGGGAAACCTGGAAACTGGGGGACATCGCGTATTTTCCTTTGGCGGCGCCGGCACTTCCAATGTTATAGATCCGGCTCGCCACCGGCTGGGTCAGGTTGCTTCCAAATTTTATGGCTATCCGGAACAGAGGATCATGCCTGAACTTGTTGTACAGTGCAATAAATTCCGCCGGGTCCACATCCTGGTTGGGCTGATAGAAGTGATCGGTACTGAGCAGCTGCAACATCATCTCGTCGGCCTTTTCCGGCTCTTCAAGATAGATGTAGGAGAGGGTGAGGTAACGGTATGCCTCCTTTCGCTCTTCCTTGTTGAAGCCCTGGATACCCGTGCCGCGCAAGCACCCTTCGGTCAGGCCCGGCAACTCATGCAGCCGGCCCTGTTCATAGGTGGTACGCACCAAACGGAGCACCTGCGTGCAATTGCTTGCCTGAGAAAAGGCGGAGGTGGCGCCGGCCAGCAAACAAGAAGTCAAAAAATAGAATCTCTTCATCTTCAATATCACTTATTGTTTGCCGGATAGTTATCACACGTTTTTTCATACGTAAGGCCTGTGGCATAGTTATCCCACTCGTCTTTAGTCATATTCCGATCCACATACCCACACAGGGAATTGGCCATACTGGCAACCTTCGTCGGCCACACGTGAATGGTCTCCTTCGCGTTGTTATTGTTACTGTGGATTCCGATCATCAGCTGCTCATCGTCTGGCGAGAAGGCCGCACTCCAGACCCAATCCCCGAGGTTGGTGTCGGTAAGAACAATCGGATTCTCCTGCAGCTTACTCCAGTTCCACAAACGTACTTTACCGTCGCGGCTGGTAGTTGCCAGGAAGGTGCCGGCGTTATTAAACAGAATCTGCTCGATGTGTGCGGTGTGTCCAGACAAGTTGCGTGGAGGTAGACTGCTGTCTTCCGTGATCACGCGGATTTGCCCGTTGTTGTCCCCTATAATAATCCGGCGGCTGTTGTCGATGGCAAAGGCAACAGAGGTAAGAGATACCGCATTTTTGTAGGCGACCTTTTCAGCATAATTGGCGGTCACATCCCAGATGTACAAGTTGCCGGTTGCTCCAACGCCGGCAATGCGCTTTCCGTCAGGACTCAAGGCAATGTTGTTGATCTTTTCCTTGGGTTTGATAACCTCTCTCACCGTATTGAAATCGGTAAACTTGATGCTGTAGCCGGATTGATCGCGAACGTATGCGCCATTCTCAAGCTTGGCATAGGTGAGGTTTTCGAGTGCACCGAACCCGTAAATCTTTTTGGCCGGCTGGCCGGGGGTTTTCAGATTGTAGAGTTCGATGTAGTTCTTGGTCAGGTCTCCTGTAGTCGCGCCTCCGGCAACGAGCCAGTTGCCGTCGGGACTTACGTCCATTGTATAGACCTGATAGTCAGAGCGTCCTCCCACAATTGAGTCACTTTTCCATGAACCATTATCGGGCGTCCACCGCAAAATACGGCCATCGCTGCCACCGGAGTATATCTCCCTGGATTGGGCCCTGGTAACCAGCGCCCTTGCCGCACCGTGTTGGTGCCCTTCCAGGCTTCGGGTGAGCGGGCTGTTCCACTGCTTATGGTCAAGGGCCCTGTACAGGCCGTTGAAGATATCGTCATCAAACACATTGCCATCGTACGTCGCATTGAACTTGTAGGCTTGTTGTGCCATCAGCGATTGCGTTACAGGGTAGGCATCCAGTTCTTTGGACTTCACCGCCATGGCTTTTGCCTGGGCCAGGTAGCGTTGCCTGTTGGCTTCCTTTTGGGCTTTTACTGCAGCTTCTCTCGCGATTTCAGCCTCTCTCTGTTTTTCAATAGCAATCTTCTCCTGAGCCTTCGCATTGGCTTCCGCCTTTTCAGCACGGACCTGGGCAGCCTGGGCTTCCTTCTGCCGTTGCTCCGCCAGCGCCTGAGCTGTGCGGGCTTCCTCCGCGCTACGGTCAGCTGCTTGTCGCTGTTCATCAGCAATTTCCCTCTGTCGGTTGGCCTCTTCTTTCTGCTTGTTAGCTTCCACGGCATTGGCTTCCGCGGCTTTGCGGTTCACCTCGGCCAATTCATAGTTCTTAGTTGCTTCCACCTGCTTCACAAACGCATAAACCAGGGCTATAAGGGCGATTACTGCCAAGACACCAAACACAGTAGCTGTGGTGCGGGCGCGCTGAAGTCTTCGTTTCTGTTCCAGTTCCTTTATCCGCTGCTCGGTATCCCACTCTTTCTTGGAATACTCGAGGAAGATCATCGTTCGTTCAAACGCCGGATTATACCGCTGTCCCCATACGAGGGTAGGGCGGTGTTTCGCCTGCCAGTTGAGGGCCAATTGTAAATCCGGTGGTCTCCAGAGACCGGCTTTACCAACCTGGTATTGGGTAGCGGCTTCGGCGAGACGCAAATACATTTGCACTGCATCCGCTTCGTCATCCACCCAGTTCTTCAGCCTCACCCAGATGCGCATCAAACTCTCGTGCGAGATATCCACCATGGATTTCGGGCCAAGCGGGATGCCAAAGGCAGGGGTAACCAGCGAGCGGCCGGCTTCCCTGAATTTATCGATAACTGCAGCCAGATCCGCTTCGGATACATCGGCAATGGAGGCGATGTCTCCGAGTCGGGTCGGGCGGCGAATGCCAAAGTTCTCACCGCGTTTCTCGGTGATCGCCTTGAACATAATTTCTGCGATGCGCTGCTGCTCTTCGTCAAGTTCGTCGTAAGCTTCGTTGGCGTGCATCGACAACGCCTCCTTCATGGTACCAATGGCCTCGTAATGCTTTAGATCGAGTGGCTCATCTTCGTAATCGCGATGCCGCCCCCAATAACTCCAGGTACGCATGAGTGCGTGCTGCAAAATGGGTAACTGATCAGGGTTGTCGCCCAGGTCGTTGAGCAACTGTTGGGTAAGTCGTGGGGCAATCTTCGCTCCACCTACAGCCACTGGTCCTTCGCAGGCGCGCCGCTTCTGATCCCGTGTCATCTGAGGGATCAGGTAATGGCTGTCGTTAATTTTCCGGGTCAGTTCAGGGAACTGCGCACAGTCGCCGATAAAATCGGAACGCATGGTGATGGCAACATAGATGGGTGAATCTTCATAATTCACCGCCTCCATGAGCATATTTACAAACCCCAGAGTTTCGTTGATCGAGTTGGGGTCGGTGCTGTCTTTGAAACGGAACAATTCTTCAAACTGGTCTACCAGGATCAGGTAGTTTATGTCTTCTGCCTTTCGGGATTGTTGAATGGCTTCTACCAATCCCAGGGAGCTGCTTCGAAGCAGTGTGGAGACAATCGTCCGTTTTATTTTCTTGTCCTCGTTCTCGGCCTGCATATACTCCTTGCTGGCACCAAGGAGGGACTCGGCGAGGTTATCAATGGGGTTGGCGCCGGGCCGGGTTACAATGACTTCCCAGTTCGGACTGGTGTCGGTGAGGAATCCCCCATAGAGGATGGGCAGTACCCCGCAATAGATGAAGGAGGACTTACCGCTTCCTGAAGGACCGATGACGCCGACGAACCGGCTCTTCGACATCTTGAGGAGCACTTCGTCGCTTTGCCCTTCACGCCCGAAGAAGAGATGACTTTCTTCAATCTTGAAAGGCCTCAACCCGGGGAACGGATTGGCTATGCCAACTTCCAGGGGAGCTTTTGATTGTTCGTCTACTTTCTGTGCCATGGACTATTACTGTTTAAAGTCTTGTAAAAAAGTTCTGAGAGAGTCAATTGATTTGTTGGTATCACCGGTAATGAGGGTGACATCCTGGTTCTTGTACCGATCCAGACTGGCATCACTCACAATGGCCTTGCCCTTGATGGGTTTGTTCCGGCCAAAGCCAGGGGCTTTAAGGAGGTCAAGTACTTTCATTCGCACCCACTGGTCATTGACCTTGCCTTTGTAAATAATTGCCCCGTCAAAAAGCCGAAGGTTGTCAATATGTTTTTTCCGTACTTCCATCAGTTCTCCTTCGAAAGCAGGAGACACCACCTTGAATCCGGATTTTTGAATAAAATCAATCAGCGGCAGCACCTGTTCGTGATCAATCTTGTCGTGTACCAGGTAGATCGTCTTGCCGGCCGTCGGCTCATCGACCACCTTATTCTCTGAGGCAAGCAATTCCTCCCGCATGATGTTCTTAAAATCTTCCAGCGGGTTCTGCAGGATTTCAGCACCTTCCTGTGCCTCCATATCACGCCTCAGTGAATCGATAAAAGCTTTTTGTTTTTCACTTGCATTGCGCAGGTTGGGAGCGATCCAGATAAGCCGGGAGAATTCCTCCTGGCGCGAACGCTTCACCACGGCATGCTCTGCAGCGAGTTTGTTCTGGATGTCAAGGACGGAGCGCTCCGACCCTTCAGGAATTTCTCCGTACGCACTTCCGATCAGGTGTACCGAAAGGCTGCAGGCTTCCAGATCCTTGCGCACCACACGCTCCAGCTCTTCGTTTCTAAGGGGCAGCATGGAATTCGGAAGGACGACATATCCATGGCGCTGCAATTCGCGGCGGATGATGTTGCGCTGGATGGACAAATCATGGCCGGTTTCTGCCAGGTAAATGGTCTTGAGCTTGTAAATATTTTTCACCTCCGCTTTCCCCTTTCCACGGAGGATAACCAAGGCCTCGTGGATGTCGTACACCAGGTCGATCATCTTCATCCAGTATTGCTTTTCCGCTTCCTGGCTGAAGAAATCCGAGTATTCTTTCATCTGTCCAGTCTCGTTGTCGATCTGGTACATGTCATAGCTTAAGAGGTCGCGAAGCCGAGGAGGCTGCTCGGCAGAGGCCAGAGGTGACTTCATTACTTTGAACACCCGCTCGATCTTCGATCCGGCAGTGGCTTTGTAATACGCCTCTACGGTGTCGAGGCAGCGCCCGGATTGTGCAAATTCCTTGGAGAGGATGGTGACCATGACGGCGGCATTGTTCATGCCCGACGCGGTGAAGTCGTCAAACTCTGACTTCATAACGATGTTGGCCTGCTCGCCCAATACCTGAACCAGCATCATGTCAAGAAACTTCTTGAACTGCGTTACCCAGCTGATCTCGCTCTTCTTGCCCAGCTCGTTGTCCTTTTCTGCAAAGGTGATAAGGACGTCAATTTCATTTGCCATAACTCAAATCCTGTTTAGTTATATTTTCACTGCTGCTGTTGAATCGGTTTTGCTTACGTTTCGTACCAGGCCCTGCACCAATTCGTGGTGCTTGGCCATCACAAAGTAGAAATCGGATAAGTTGATGCGGAAGATGACAGACCGTTCCGTTGCCTCCACTTCTGTTATCGGCACAGACGGCCCTTCCTGGAAAAGATCGCCAAACACATCGCCCTTTTTCATAACGCCAATCTCTTTCGATCCTTCGCGGAGACGCACCTGACCTACGGCGGATATCAGGATGGGTCTCGGCTCATCGGGATTGTTAAAGACGATCTTGTCATTTGCCCGGAGATCAACCGGAATAATCTTGTCGGCCAGGTCGCTGAGGATGGAGCCGGGTATCCCGTGAAACGCGGGCAGGGCCTTGATGAACATGACCATTTCAATGCCGAGGAAGAAGCCGTCATCCAATCCTTCGAGCAGCTGATTGTTTTCAATGGCGGAGTCGAGGAATTTTTTATCACGCAAGGGGAGGCGCTCGGCGATCACCTCGTATTGCGCCTTGTCCTTATTATAGATTACCCAGGCAGCGGTCTCCTGAAGAAGCCGGTCGGGATTAAACATCTGTCCGATGAGTCCTCGGCTCACGCGGAATTCGGGGATGAAGGCAGAAGCATAGACCGCACACATTTTGGTCCAGCGGTTATTGAGGTTGAAGTCTCTGTTAAGCACATAGTTGACCACCTGGACCGGTGTGTAACTTTCCCGTGGGAAGTAGATCTGCAGGCGGTCCATCTTTTCTTTGGAGGACATGTCGTCAAAAATCGGGAAGAGCCGGGCCTTGAGTTCCTGATCCACGAAAAGATCCATGAGTTCAAGGGCGTAGGCAATTCCGTCTGCCGTACCTGCTTCCACATTTTCACGCACCAGTTGAACAGACTGCGGATCATACAGGATAGACATCAGCAGCGAAAGCTGATCGTAGTTGTCGCGCAATTCCTCCCGCAACGCCGCCTTGAGGTATTTGAAATGGTCATCATCCGGAAGTTCATCCTGAGCGCACAGATTCCACAGGGTTTTTCCGACTTCCGTATCCAGCAGGTCAATTACCTGGTGCCGTTCCCGTCCTTTGGCGCTGTAGTTGGTGAACCGCAGCGAGTAGAATATTTGCTTTACAATCCGCTTATCCGGGTAATCTGATTTTTTCCATAGCAATTGCCAGGCTTCTTCGCCTCCGATGTGGCCGATAATCTGCACAATCTTCAGCATCACCTGGTCCGTTTGTCCCGACCGGTAGAAGGCAGAATCAAGCACATGCAAGGCAGGCGTTCCCGACTCTTTCAGCGCGGCGGTGGCCTGGTTGCTGTAGATGGGCGACGAGAGCATGTCGATCAACACTGGCCATGTTTCCGCCCGTTTGATTTTTCGGGCTGTGAGAATGGCTTCGTTGCGCACTTTTTGATCCGCATCCCGCAGCAATTCGAGGAGAATAAAAATGGTTTTCTGGCTCACCATTTTCCGCATCAGTTTGGCGGCCAGCATTCGGTCGGATTGCTTTACCGACTTGCCGAGTTTCAGGAGTTTGTCGGATGAGATGGACAGCAGGTCACTGTCTTCCGAAGCGACGGCGGCCTGTTTGGCGAGGCCCAGCATTTCACTGTCGTTTTGCTGGTTATTCAAGCCCAGTTCTTCAATTTTTTCTTCGGCGAATTTTTTCACCTTCCGGAGGTCGCTTTCAGCCAGCTTCAGGATGGATGTTTCAAACAAGGCAGGCTCGAGCTTCTCCATCAGCTTCAGTCCGTAAATAACTTTTTCTTCCGCTGTGCTGTTGATTTCTTTCTGTAGTACGCTGTTGAGTGTAAATTCCCTGACGACGTGCTGTTCCACAGACGAGCGATTCCGCTGAAGCGAACCCTGGAGTGTTTCGCGATACCCGCTGTACATCTTGTTGGTGATGAGGTACCAAAGCAGAAGGAGCGGCAAGGTGAAAAGTGTAATGGACAACAGGTTGAAGATGTCAAAACTGTTGATAAGGACGATCAATCCCCCTGCGATCATTGTCGCTCCAGCGGTGACAATCCCTTCAATTTTGGTTTGGGCGTCGAGCTTAATGGACTTCTCAATGGGAACATAATACATCTTGAATACGGGCGTATCCAGGGCGTCGCGCAGGGAGTTCACAAAAAGCTTACTCATCGCGATCGCGATAAAGAAAAAGACAACCGATTGGGTATTTCCGGCAGCCACAAGGGCGGGATCATTTGGATCATAACCAAAAAAGAAGCCGAGACCAAGGGCAGCGCCGGTGAAAATGATCAGAATCAGCGGGTTAAGGATCAGCGAAACGCGCAGGCCATAATCCTGTTGGATCCGGTCGGTCGCCAATATCCCAAAGAGAAACCCAAAAATAACAACCGTAGCCTCAAACAAACTTAAAAATATGGGGATACCTTTTGGTTCAAACTGCTCAACCATGACGTTGTAAAAGGAGTAGTCAATGAATCGGAGGGCACAAAAAGAAATAACCACAAATCCGGAAAGCATGGCGAGGTACTTGAATCTCACCAGACCAAAAATGTTGATTTTTTTATGCTCCTTTTCATTCATAACGCCTTCCATGGCGGTGAGAGCTGAATGGGTCAAGTACTTGCCTGAGAGAACGATAAAGACTACCAGGAATCCGATGAGGCTTATCAGCCCAATCGTGAAAAGCGATTTTATATCAAAGAACTCCAGGATAAGGGGAATAGAGAAGAAAGCAATGATCTGGGCGATATCCATCCCTATATCCACATTCCCCACCACACGCTTTTGCTGACGAAGGGTAAATATCCGGTTAAAAGTCCCCCAAAAGACCAGCTGGCTTACGAAGGTGAACGGAAGAATGAGAGCAAACCCAACGTAGTAGAGGTTCCGGGGACTTATGAGGTGCGGGTAATTGTCACCGAATTCAAGAACCATCGTTGCGGCGATAATCAAGAGCAGAAAAAGCACCGCCAGGACACGGAAGGGTATCCGGCCCTGTAGAATATTGAACAATCCGGTGGCAAGAAAGCCGAATCCGCCGCCTAAAATCAGCGCTTTTGGAAGGTCGTATTTTTCACTGATGCTGTCATCAATGAAGAAGAAGGTGGCAGCCGCCACGCCCACGGTAGCAAGGAACAGCCCCATCAAGAAGCTGAGGGCCAAAAGGAGCGAAACGGGCGTGGTTTCTTCGGGTTGTACGCCCAGTAGTTTGGTCAACCTATCCTTCATGCATCAGGGTTAGTTCGATTTCCTTGTCAATATCAAATAATTCAAAGAAAAAACCTATTGATCCCCTCATTTCAAGGGTTTATGGTTACCTGCTGGTTCATAGGAACTTAGGGAAAACATCGCAAGTTGACTTTAGCGATTCAGCGAAAATGGCTTTGGTTATTCGAATCGAGCAGTTTGCTCGAAAAACCTTGCGAACTCTCAGAGTGTCAATCCATTAGAAGGGAGAAGCAAAGAGCTGTCGCCGTAACTCAGAAAGCGATATTGCTTTTCGAGTGCTTCCTGGTATATTTTTTTCCAATCAGGACCCACAAATGCTGCTATTAATAGGAGTAGCGTTGATCCGGGCTGATGAAAATTGGTAATGAGACCATGTACGAGCCTGAATCGGTAGCCGGGCATGACATAGAGGGAGGTGTTTCCATTCAGCTGCTCAACGCCGTGTTTCTCCATAATATCCAGGATCTTGTTCAGCGCATCGGCTGCCGGTGGGGGTGATGAAAAGTCATGCGGAACCGATTGCGAAATGGCAAAGGGCGCGCTTTCATCCCGAAGAAGTATCGCTCCGTACCAATACAGACTTTCCAGGGTGCGCAGGGCTGTAGTTCCCACAGCAATGACCTTTTTTCCAGGCTGTAACAGGTTGATAATGTTTTGTTTACGGATGATCACTTGTTCTTCGTGCATTACATGATCGGCTGCGTTATTCTCCTTGACCGGAAGAAACGTCCCTGCGCTGACGTGGAGCGTTAGGAAGTCGCGCTGTATGCCAGCAGCGTCTAGTTTTTCGAGCACGGCCTTGGTAAAATGCAGGCCGGCGGTAGGAGCAGCAACCGCTCCCTCTAATTTCGAGTAGATGGTTTGGTATCGGTCGCGATCTTCCGGTTCGGCGGCGCGCTTGATGTAGGGCGGGAGCGGAGTAGCTCCAAGGGTGCGTATGATTTCGGAGAAAGCCATGTCGCGGGGCGACCATGCAAACCGCACTGTCCCCGCCCGCCGATCATGCCAATCGGCAGTCAGGATTACAGTTCCAAGGTGACGGTTTAATTGGATGCCATCCTTCCACCGCTTCATGTTGCCGACGGCACACTTCCATACCGTCTCCCCCGTGGCGGCCAGCGCCCTTTCTAGGAGGGGATCAGAACCTCCCGGGTTCAGCAGGAATAATTCCACCCTGGCTCCTGTTGATTTTTCGAAGAGCAGGCGGGCTGGGATAACCTTCGTGTTGTTAAAGAAGAGTATTGAGTTAACTGGTAGTAAATCAGTTAGTTGCGTGAATAAATTATGCGAAATGCCCCCCTTCATGTACACGAGCAATCTGGATTGGTCCCGCGCGGAAAGCGGGTGCATAGCGATCTGTGATTCCGGGAGGGTATACGTATAGTCTGCAAGGCTGAGCGGAGGAAGTGGAGTGGACATGTCCAAAAATAGGGGACCCTTTGTATTTGCCACGCATCGGAACCATATTCGTATGTAAATGACACTGAAGGCCTCTTATTTCAAGCGCACTTTTCGATTCTCTTTTTCTGCGCGTACCTCCCGGGGAGTTTTGAAGCAACGCGATTCATGGTTCCTGAAAGTATGGGATACTTCCGATCCCGAAGTGTATGGTGTCGGCGAAGCGGCGCCAGTGGTTGGTCTGAGCGTTGAAAAACCGACTGAGCTGGAGCGGCAGTTGAAGACGGTGGTGGGCCGTCTTGCGGATGGCAGTTCCCCCGCATCGCTGCAGTCCCCAAAGGATATTCACAGTCACTTTAAGGCCCTGTCTTTGTCTTCCTCGGTCCAATTTGCTGTGGAGACAGCCTTTCTTGACCTGGCTCATGGCGGCAAGCGGGTAATCTTTCAGAATGAGTTTGTAAAGGGCAAGGCGGTGCCGATTAACGGTCTTGTATGGATGGGTGGCCTGGATATTATGCTCCAGCAGGTCAGCATTAAGATCGATGAGGGGTTTACATGCATCAAGCTGAAAGTCGGAGGCCTTAACTTTGAAAAGGACCTGGACATCCTTCAGTTCATCCGCAGGAAATATTTCCGCGATGTAATCACCCTCCGGCTCGATGCCAACGGCGCATTCAAGTCCGATCAGGTCTTGCTGCGGCTAATGGATTTGGCGCAATATGACATCCATTCCATCGAGCAGCCCCTGCCCGTTGGATCTCCTTTCCTTCCGGAATTATGCAAGAAATCACCCATACCCATCGCCTTGGATGAGGAACTGATTGGGGTTAGAAGTGAGCAGAAACCCGCGCTGCTTGACCGGATTCAGCCGCATTACCTGGTGCTGAAGCCGACCTTGCACGGTGGGCTTTACGGATGTGCTGAATGGATCTCGTTGGCCGAGGAGCGGAATATTAGGTGGTGGATTACCTCTGCCATGGAAAGCAACATTGGCCTCAATGCGATTGCCCAATTTGTATCAAATTATGAGATCGGGGAGCCACAGGGCCTGGGTACGGGAAGCATATTTAATGACAATATTCCCTCACCGCTGGAAGTCAAAAAAGGCTCTCTGGTGTACAATACCCAAGAAAATTGGGAATTTTTAGATGAAAGCTAAAAATTTTAGTCAAAAGATTTGGATTTAAGAATTCAAGTCACTTAGTTTGACTAAAATATTTAGCTATGAACCTCCGACTTTCAAGCAAGCGCCTTGCTTCTGGTAAATTTCAGGTAGATTTTTTTGCGGATGGATTTGATCAGCCCTGCTACGGATATGTGCTGGCCGAACCCGCGTCTCCGGTGGCAGATGTCATCGAAAAAATCAGGCGCCACGTGCTCGCCATGCAGAACCGCGACTCGTATTTTCAGCGGAACCTTCTGTCGTTGCATACCCGCAACGTTCACTCCGGCCGTATTCTGTTATTCGCTGCATGACGATGGTAAAGATCAACGAGAACATACGGTTTCTCCGCAAGCAGCTTGGGCTCACCCAGGATCAGTTCGCGCAGCGGCTTGAGATCAAGCGCTCTCTGGTTGGCGCCTACGAAGAAGGGAGGGCCGAGCCGCGGTTGGAATTGTTGCAGAAGATGGCCGTGCTTGGAGGGATCACGGTGGATGTGCTCATCGGCCGGGACATCAGCCAAATGAAAGAATATGAAAAGCGGTCGATGAACAGCAAGGACGTTGTGGTGCTGACTGTAGACGAAGAGAGCAGGAACAACATTGAGTTGGTTCCTCAGCGTGCAGCCGCTGGTTACCTCAACGGGTATTCCGATCCGGAATATATCCGGGAACTTCCGCGGTTCAAGCTGCCTATCCTCAAGCAAGGCACGTACCGAGCGTTTGAAATTTCAGGAGACTCCATGCTTCCGATTTTGCCAGGAACCATTGTCGTTGGGGAGTTGGTCGAAAACCTCAATGCGATAAAGAGCGGCAAGCCCTACGTGCTGGTTACACAGCAGGAAGGGATCGTGTACAAGCGCGTGTTTAACTACCTGGAAGAAAGCGGCAAATTGTTTTTGGTTTCAGACAACCGGCAATACACACCCTACCAGATTGATGCAGCGGATGTCATTGAAATTTGGCTTGCCAAGGCCTACATCAGTGTTGAGTTCCCCGACCCCAATGCCAAATCAGATATGTCGATGGAGCAACTTGCCGGGTTGGTGCTGAATCTGCAGCAGGAATTACAATCCTTGAAGTCGGGTAGCAGTAAAAAGAAATCTTCTTAGCTGGAGTAAAAAACCTTCCTGTCCCTCTCTTGCCGGAGGGCAGGGGGTTTTATTTTTCCTGCAATTCGCGCAACGTCGCATTCCGGTCAATTTTCTGAGTAGCGGTGCACGTGAAGCGGGGGATGTAAGAGATCGTTTTGGGCGCCTTGTATTTTGGGAGCTCTTCAGCCATTGCGGACAGGAGAGATGAATGATGTTCCGGCGGGAGCGGGTCGCCTTCCATGATCAGTACGAGCCTTTCACCGAGTACGTCGTCGGGCAAGCCAGCCACCATAAACCGGGCGTAAATCTTTCGACGGTCTAGAATTTTCTGCAACAATTCCTCCACCAGCTGCGGCTGGATCTTGATGCCACCGGAATTTATGATATCATCGGTGCGTCCGAGGATGCGGAAGGAAGTTTCTGTAATCATCTCCGCGTAATCATTGGTTACAACAGGTTCAGGTCCAAGATGCGGTGCACTGACAACCAGGCACCCGCGGTCATCCAGTGTAACAACAAAATCGGGGAGCACGTGAAATGCATCCTGCCGATCGGTGCCATTCAGTTTTTGAAGTGCAATGTGCGTGAGGGTTTCTGTCATGCCATACGTAGCAAAGAACGACCCTTCGAATGGTTGCAGTCGGTGAGCCATGCCGGCAGGCAAGGGAGCACCGCCAATCAGCACTGCTTTCAGGGTGCGAAGATACTCGGGTCCTTGATCGAGCATGGAAATCAATTGGGCAGGGACCAGCGCCGCAAAATCCACGGGTGCATGGATTCCCAGAAACGGATTCCCAGAAGGCGCGCGGATGATCATGTCCATCCCGCTGATCAGGGAGCGAACGATCATCATAGCACCGGCTACAAACTGAACATCCAGGCAAACCAGTGAAGTGTAGCCCGGCTGAAGGGAGAGTGCGCCGGCGGTAATGCGTGCGCTCGTCTCCAACTGACCCCTGGTGAAGGTCAGCGGCCGGGGAGGGCCGGTGGTCCCGGATGTGTGAAACGTAAATTCAGATACTCCCTCGATCCACTGCTTGATCAGTAGCAGGGCCTTTGCCTCCTGATTGTTTACGTGAGGTTGCGCAATGCCGCTCCCTATTTCTTCCAGCGTTATCCACTTGCCGCCAGCGTGTACGCGAATCATGTGATGCATTTAGGGGTGCACGGCAGGGCTTACGGGAACTTGGGAAATTTGGAAAAATCCGGTTCACGTTTTTCCATAAAGGCATTCTTACCCTCTTTGGCCTCTTCACTCAGGTAATACAGGAGCGTCGCATTGCCCGCTAGTTCCTGGATTCCAGCCTGACCGTCAAGCGCTGCGTTGAAGGAGCATTTGAGCATGCGAATTGCCAACGGACTTTTCTTGAGTATTTTTTCTGCCCACTCCACGTAGGCTTCCTCCAGTTTGTCGAGTGGCACTACCTTGTTTACCAGTCCCATCTGCAGGGCCTCTTGCGCGTCATATTGATCGCAGAGGTACCAGATTTCCCGAGCCTTCTTCTGACCGACAATGCTGGCCAGGTAGGAAGAGCCAAAGCCCCCGTCAAAACTCCCCACTTTGGGGCCGGTCTGCCCAAACCGGGCGTTCTCAGCCGCGATGGTCAGGTCACAGACTACGTGCAAGACGTGTCCTCCGCCGATGGCCCATCCGGCAACGGCTGCAATGACAGGTTTGGAGATGGACCGGATAATTTTTTGAAGTTCCAGCACATTGAGACGTGGAACGGTATCGTCACCGACGTAACCGCCGTGGCCACGAACACTTTGGTCTCCGCCGCTGCAGAATGCCTTTCCGCCTTCTCCGGTAAGGATGATGACCCCCACTTCACTGTCTTCCCGGCAGACATTCATCGCGTCAATCATTTCTTTGACGGTGAGCGGCGTAAATGCGTTATGCACTTCCGGGCGGTTGATACTGATACGGGCGATGCCTCCATACTTATGGAAAAGGATTTCGCGGTAAACCTTGAGGGGTTTCCAGTCGTAGCTAGTCTTCATACGTTTTCTTTATCTGTTTTTTGAACGTTTCGAATATCTTTTTGTTCAGCGCCTGATCGGATTCCATTTCCAAAATTTTCACATTTCCGTTGGATGTAAAAAAGTCAGGAAGAGAGGTGGTGGAGGCTTGCTCATGCGAGAAGCCGAATTCCGCGGCTAACGGCCTGGCATGAAGTGCCTGGCGGGTAATGAAGAATTCCTCCGCCTCGGGAAGGTGGGCTGGTCCGTTAATCATGTTGAAAATGATCCCGCCGTGATTGTTGATCAGTACTACGAATAAATTTGGAAGCGAATAGTTGTGCCAAAAGGCATTGCGGTCATAGAAGAAGGCCTGATCACCGGTGATGAGCACGTTGGCATTATCCGAAGTAAGTGCATGTCCTACGGCGGTGCTGCTGCAGCCGTCGATGCCGCTCGTACCGCGGTTGGAGTAAACCGTGACGCCCTGCTGTTCGGGCAGCAAGCCAATGAGATTTGCATAGCGTACGCTCATACTATTTGCCAGGTGCAGGTTGGAAGATGTTGGAATCTCCCGGAGCACCTTGCTGAGAAACGCGAACTCACCCGCTGCCTGTGAATCCATAAACGTTTTTACCGCATGATTTGCACGAGTTTCATGCTGCTCCCAGAGCGTTGCGAACGGTTGACGGGCGTTGTTGACGTTTAGCTTGCTGGTGACTTGAGCAAAGAAGTAGTCGGGACTAACGCGAATAATCCGGGTGAGTGACTGGAAGGTGTCCGCCACTTCTCCTTCTGGCTGGAGGTGCCAGTGAGCAGCTGGTTTGTGGGCGCGAAGGAATAGTTTGAGATTTTTTGCAACCAATGATTTTCCAAACGTTATGATCAGGTCGGGTTGAAGTGCTTGTTGATTTGCTTCCACCGGTTGACCCAGGATTGTGTCTGCATGGCGGCAGAAGAATGGAAGTCCATGAAAGTTGCTGAGGATATCTCCGGCCAGTGGACAGTGATGCCGGGTGTAGAAAGCGGTAAGATTTTCGAGAAGTTTTTGGGACGGGACTTGCTGGCCGGGGACAATCAGGATTTTCCGGAATGTATCCATGGATTTCACCAGTTCCACCCACTGGTCATCGGAGAGATGCAGGCTCGAGGAGTCGACCTCCATGTTCCGCGGAATAATGCGGGGAGCTTCCGAAGCAGTTGCTGGATAAAGGGGCTCGCGGAACGGGGCATTGATGTGGACGGGTCCCTGTGGGAGTGCTTCGGCGAGATTAACGGCCTCATTGACGATGCGGTTTGCGTGCCATATGGAATCTGCATGGGAATAATCCTGCGGTAGTTCGTAGGATCGCTTTACATGATGACCGAATATTCCCTGTTGGCGGATCGTCTGTCCGTCCAATTGGTCAATCCATTCCTTGGGGCGGTCGGCGGTAAAAACCAACAACGGTATTTGCTGAAAGAAGGACTCGGCAACGGCTGGGGCAAAATTGTATGCTGCCGAGCCGGAGGTACAGATAAGGGCAACCGGCTTCTTTGTTTGCTGGGCCATGGCCAGAGCAATGAAAGCCGCACTTCGCTCATCACTGAATGTGCGGCATGTGAAAAGCTTGTTACGTAGGAATGCCAGCGTAAGTGGTGCGCTTCTGGAACCCGGACAAACGACCACGTTGCGGACGCCCTTCAATGCGCAAAGTTCTGCCAGGGAATGGATCACATTGGAATTCACGGGCGCAAGGTACTACGGCAATGTTATTTCTGCCTAATGACCTGCAAAAGGGTGTTCATTTTAAGTTCTGTCTCCATCCATTCCTTTTCCGGATCGGAATCTGCCAGAACACCGGCACCAGCGTAGACGAGCGCTTCGCCGTGAAACAACTGCATGCAGCGCAGGTTGACAAACAGGCGGCTTTCATGGTTGACCTGGACCGGACCGAGGTATCCGCTGTAATACTGCCGGTCATACGGTTCGTTTTTGCGGAGGAAGTCCAGACTCGGTTCCAGTGGCATTCCACACACGGCGGAGGTTGGATGGAGGAGTTCAAGCATGACCGATCCGAGCTGTGGAAAGTTCGTAGCTGTCATGTCTACTTCAAATTCAGTTTTCAGGTGAACTAAGTTGCCTGCTATAACCGTCTTTGGTCCATGCTCGTCAAATTCACGAAGCCGGATCTTCTTCAGGCAGTGAATGACGTAACGTTCAACCAAGGCTTGTTCTTCAATTTCCTTTTGAGTCCACGTGATGGTCCGCACATCCATACCGGGCAGATAGGGTTGTGTGCCTGCCATCGCCGTGGTGTGGAAATGCTGATTCTTATCGACGGCAACGAGCATTTCCGGAGTGGCCCCGATCCAGGTGCCGGTGAGCGGGCTTGAGAATATCGAAACCATGGCGGCGGGGTACCGGTCGCACAACGTGTTGAACGCTGCGGAGAGGTCAAACGCTTCAGGGAGGGTGATAGGCTTGCAGCGGGAGGGAACAACCTTTTCGAATCGGCCAGAAATAACTTCCTCCCGGCAATGCTGTACCAACTTCTGGAAGGAGGGAGCGTCGGCGGACTCACCTTCAGGTTTTTTAACTACATAGTAGCCGGCGTTATTTGCCCGGGGCTTATCTTGAGTAGTTTCTTTCTCAAGTCTTTCGAGCAGGGGTCCCCGCAGCGAAACAAATTGTTCATTGTCGAAGTGAAACGATTCTTCCGCCCGAACAAAGAGTTTTGGTTTCTGCGGATCAAAGGGTGCAAAAAGAAATCCTGGCTGTGCTTCCTCCAGGGCGACGGTGTCCCATTGTTCAACCTCCTGGGCGGCGGCAAAGTGAAGGGCAACTGAACCTGGCAATTTCCACAATGCAAAAGAATAACCGGCTTCGTGGAAACGAGGGAGCAGGGACTGCAGGAAGTGCGTGAAGGAGACCAGTGTGCGAGGACGCGTTTTCTCAGTCATGTTTGTCAGCGCTTGTCGATGATGGCCATGGTGATGCGGCTTATGCAGATGAGATCCTTTGCTTCGTTGGTGATGCGTATTTCCCAAACCTGCGTTCGACTGCCGAGGTGGATCGGTGTGGCGACGCCATATACATACCCTGATTTTATGCTTTTGATGTGGTTTGCATTGATTTCCAGCCCCACACAATGTTTGTTTTCGTCGGTAAGCGTACAATACGCGGCGATGCTTCCCATCGATTCGGCCAAGGCGACAGACGCACCGCCGTGAAGGATACCGAACGGTTGGTGGGTCCGGTGATCCACCGGCATGCGCGCCTCAATGGTCCCCTGACCTACGGCGATCACCTCAATACCCAGGTGCTCGATCATGGTATTTCGATTCATGGCATTGATGGCGTCGAGCGTAATCCCGGGGCGGAAGGAGGTTTTCACGTAGTCAATTCGTTATGGTCAGTCAATGATTTATCTATATTTGCGGCCGTTCGTGCAACATACGAGGGCAAAATTAGACCATTTTGATTTCACAAAAAATATTTCTCGTCAGGCACGGACAGACGGATTACAACCTGAAAGGGATTGTTCAGGGAAGCGGTGTCGATGCGTCGCTGAATGATACCGGAAGGGCGCAGGCAGAAGCATTCCATAAGACATTTCAACACCATCCGTTTGACCGCCTATACACCTCGGCCTTAAAGCGGAGCCAGGAATCTGTTGCTCTTTTTTCACAGAACGGTCTGAAGCCCGAGGCGTTCGAAGCATTGAACGAAATCAGTTGGGGAACACGGGAGGGGCAGCGCATAACGCCGGAGGAGGATGCCTATTATCACTGGATGCTTGGTCAGTGGCAGGAAGGAAAAACCGGCATTCCCCTGGAGCAGGGCGAGAGCCCCGACGAGGTGGCCATCCGGCAGCAGCCCTTTATTGATCTTCTGAAATCCAGAACAGAAGACGGAAATATTCTGATCTGTATGCACGGGAGGGCTATGCGTATTCTGCTCTGCCAATTACTGAACTATCCGCTTCGGTCGATGGATATGTTCGAACATGAAAATTTTTGCCTGTATCTTTTGTCGCGATCGGGGTCTCAGTTCCGGGTAGACTTGTACAACAATACGGATCACCTTCGGGACTTGAAGACGCCCGCTCCTGTGGCGATCGGGAAGAAGTAGCCTACTTGTTGAGGTGTTCCAGCGCGAATTTCGCTTTGCTGTCGATGCTGCTCTTGTAAACGTATTTTTTGTAGGTGAGCGCTTTCTCAAAGTATTTTCTGGCGGATGCTACGTCCCCCTGGGCCTGGCAGATATAGCCCAGTTGAAGCGCTGCGTTTGGAGCAAAATACCAGGGCGAGTCGCCGGTGCGGTCAATTGTTTGTAAATACAGGGACTTGGCGGAAGGAATATCCTGTGTCTTATGCGCGAGTCTCCCTTTTCGGTAATAGAACTCCGTGGCATCCTTGGGATTTGTCAAATCTGCAAAGGTGACTGACTGGACAACTTCACGTGCTTCCTTGAAATAACCGCCGTCGGTGAGGAACCGAATGCGCAGGATTTTGGCGTTGGGGAAGGTATTGTCGGCGAGCATAGCCGCTGCATAACGGTCCGGGTCAGACGTAGTCTTGCCTGTGGTCTTGGCAATGTCAAAGTTCCGGGTAGCATTCACCATATCGCCGATGAGGTAATAGCAAAGCGATATTTTGTAAAAGGAATCTTTCTTGAAACTTTGGCTCTTGTAACCTTTCTGAAACTTCGTGTAGGCTTGAACGGCTGCGGTATATTCTCCTTTGTTAAGGAGGGCCTCTCCGCGGAGGTATTCGACATACACCATGGACAATCCTTCCGGGCGCTTATCAAGCTCCTGCATGAGTTTATAGGCTTCTTCACTCTGTGAATCCTTCATGAGCATGTTGATCCCGAGAAACAGGAGCAGACGGCTGTCGGGTTCTTTCGCAAGACATTCTTTAAAGCCGATGGCGGCTTCTTCATAGCGCTGATTCAGAAAACCCTTAACGGTGTAAAAGAGGATGGAGGCTTCCAGGTTGAGCGATGAATTGGAAGAACGCAGTTCATCGAGTTGGCTTTGACCCACGCGCACAGAACCTCTCATGCCCAACAAGCTCATGAACCATTGATACTTATCGGGGACCGAGCCCACCATAATCTGAATGACCCCGTTGGTCTTCTTAATCGGGATAAACGATGGGTATTTTTTAAGGCATTCCTGCGTGAGCTGGTATGCTTGCCGTATAGCAAGAACCGCGTTGAGTTCCTGCTCGAGGTTGAGGAGGTTGAAGCCGCGCTGAAGGTTGAGTTCTGCCCGAAGGAACAGGGTTTCTGCTGTCTCAGGCATCCGGGAAAGATTTTCTGTTCGGGCTTTGATGGCCTCGTTAATCTTGGCGAATCGCTTTTCGTCCTCCGTAATCAGAATATCGGCCGTGCCCAGCAGGCTTTCGAGGTAGATCCGGTGGAGTTCATTCGCGCCCTTGACCTGATTCAGTTCAGCCTGGGCCTGCTCGACCTGGAGGCTGAGAATAAGCTTATAGACACGTTCAAGCGCCGGATCGAACTTCCAGACATTGTCTGTGCCTGCAGCCGGTCCGCCCAACAGCAAAAAAAGGCAGACGGTTGCGGCTGCCTTTTTCGGGACGTATTTTAGAAGTCTACTAGCCAACTTTTTTGGTCCGGCGGGTGGGCGCCGCTTTCTTGGGCTTAACCTCTTCCTCCATCGATTCCATATCAACGTCGGCCAGGATGCGCCCGGAATGCTCATCGATTACAATCTTCTTCTTCTCCCGTATTTCAGCAATCTTCTGGGGAGGGATGATGATGTTACACCCTTCGGCCGCCCCGCGCACAACGCGGACCACAGCCAGGCCGTTGGATAAGTTCTTGCGCAAGCGCTCGTAATATTTCAGAAATTTATCTTCAATCTTCTTGGTAGCTTTTTCACGATCGCTCAGGAGTTTCTTCTCCTCCTCCTGACTCTCGTTGGAGATCTCTTCAAGTTCTGTCTTTTTGGTATCGAGGTCAGCGTTCCGCTCGGCGATGAGGGCCTCAATTTTTGTAATCTCGGCTTTCTTGTCGTCGATCTTTTCCTTGGATTCCTTGATCCGCTTTTCGCAGATCTGAACTTCTAATTCCTGAAGCTCAATTTCCTTGGTGATGGCATCGAACTCGCGGTTATTCTTTACATTTTTTTGCTGCTCGTTATACTTCTTAACGAGCTTTTCCGATTCCTTAATGCCTTCCTTGTTCTTTTTGATGCCGTCTTCAATTTCCTTGAGATCGTCCTGAAAGCGGGTCAGGCGGGTCTTGTAGCCCTCCAGTTCATCTTCGAGGTCCTGTACTTCGTTCGGGAGGTCTCCCCGAAGTTTGAGAAGTTGATCCAGTTTGGTATCGATAGATTGGAGCTTTACTAGGGCCTCCAGTTTCTGCGTAATTGTCTGATTTTCCATCGTTAGAGGTAGCGTATTGGGTTTGTAGCAGTTTTTGAAAAATGGAATGCAAAGGTAGTGAATTTTTGGTTCAGAACCTCCCAAAACAGCTCTTTCGTGTACTGCTCGCTCTCATAATGGCCAATATCGGCAATGAGAATTTTGCCGTCTGCATCAAAGAATTCGTGGTACTTGAAATCAGCAGAAATATAGACCTGGGCCCCTCGCCGGATGGCATCGGGCAGGAGAAAACTGCCGGCTCCGCCGCAAACGGCAACCTTGTGAATGGGTTTGCCGGGCAGGGCGGTGTGCCGGATAACCGGTGCTTGCATGACCTTTTTTACATGCTCCAAAAAGTGCAGCGCATCCTGCGGGGAAGCCAGCTCCCCGATAATGCCTGCCCCGACATCCTGGTTTTCGTTCTCAAGACTGCTGAGGTAGTAGGCAACCTCTTCATACGGATGGGCCCCGCGAAGGGCCGCCAGCAGACTTTCAGCCACGTGGGTGGGAAAAATAACTTCAACGCGTGTCTCTCCGGCTTTTTCCAGGTTTCCCGCTTTGCCGACAACCGGGCTCGCTTCCTGATTGGGTCTGAACGTACCAGTCCCCTGCACTTGGAAGCTGCAGTTCTCATAATTTCCAATCGATCCGGCGCCCGCGTGATGAAGCGCCTCCAGGACTTTGTCGAGGCTGTCAGGCGGAACGAACGTTACCAGTTTCGAAAGGGATCCCCTGGAGGGACGGAGTATTTGCGTCCCGACAAGACCAAGCTGATCGGCGATTTTCTTGTTCACCCCATGCCTCACATTGTCGAGGTTGGTGTGAGCCGCATAAATGGCAATTTCCTTCCTTACCGATGCCATAATTGTGCGCTCGACGTACGTTCTCCCGGTGAGTGATTTTAGGCCCTTGAACAAGATCGGGTGATGCGAGATAATCAGGTTGCACCCGAGAACGGCTGCTTCTTCAACAACTTCTTCCGTGCAATCGATGGTGAGCAGTGTGCCGGTTACAGGCGCCTCCAGATCACCGGTAAGAAGCCCGCTGTTGTCGTACGATTCCTGGTAGGCCCGGGGTGCATGGGATTCCAAATAAGCGATAACATCCTTTATCTTTGTCGTTTGCATGCCTCTAATTTTTCACAATTTATCCAATAAGAACAAAGGGATTCTATGAACCTCCTAAAACTCTTATTGTATCCGCTGGCGACCCTTTACAACGGGATCATGCGCGTTCGCAATCATTTGTATGATATCGGCCACAAGCCGACCTTTCATTTCGAGACTTCCATAATCAGCGTGGGCAACCTGAACGTAGGTGGTTCCGGCAAGACCCCCATGGTAGAGTATCTGATACATTTGCTGAAAGACAAGTACCCCACGGTGACCCTAAGCAGGGGGTACAAGCGGATGACTTCAGGCTATCGGGTGGCGACATCGGAAGACACAGCGGCTACCATTGGCGACGAACCGCTGCAACTCCTCAAAAAGTTTGAGCGTGAGGTAAAGGTTGTGGTAGGGGAGGACCGGGTATTTGCAATACCAAACATTCTTCAGGAGTTCCCCGACACACGTGTCATTCTCATGGATGACGGGTTTCAACAGCGTCAAATTAAAGCACACCTGAGCATTCTCCTGACGGAATGGAGCAGGCCATTTTCGGATGATTTTGTGTTGCCTTTCGGCCGGCTCCGTGAAGCGAGGCAGGGGGCTTCACGAGCGGACATTATTGTAGTTACAAAATGTGACGAATCGCTGCGGGATGAAGTCAGGCTGGAGATGACGAAGCGCCTTCAACGCTATGCTGGGCAGAAATCGGTATTTTTTTCTTGCATCCACTACGGCGAGCCGGAAGCGTTGCTTTCGGGGAATACGTTTTCGGGTCCTGTTGTGATTGTAACCGGCATCGCCAACGCAGCACCACTGAGGAAGTATTGCGAAAATCGGTTTGGCGTATTGCATCATTTTGAGTTTTCGGATCACCATCGGTATTCACAAGGCGATCTGCGGGCCATTGATCAGTTTTGTAAGAGCCAGCACGGCGGACTTTCCGTTATCACCACGGAAAAAGATGCCGTGAAACTGCGGGTTCCGGAGTTCGAGACGTACCTGATGGAAAGCCCATGGTTTGTGCTGCCTATCGAAAACCAATTCTTGCAGGATGGACCCAAATTTGATGCACTCGTACTGGAGACGGTCAACCAACCTGTAACCAGCTGATGTACAATTTATTGCGGATCCATAGCCTGGTTCGATTTCTTACACTGATAACTTTTTTGAGCGCGCTTTCAGCGCAGGCGCAACGCCAACGCGGAAAGGTGGAGGCGCCTCGCGTAGGCTCCAGCATCGTCGATGATTCTACCCGCAATGTCTATGGACCGAAGACTACCCGCAGGACGACGGAGGAAGAAATTTTCAAGGGGAAGCCCACCTACCAACCGCTGGATACCGCTGTGAACAGCTATGCGCGATGGACGTATGTGCAACGGTTCAATAACTTCTATCAGGATCTGGGCGTCATGGGAACAGCGCTCCATCAAATTTTTCCATCGGCTCCGGAAACGATTGGTGCGACCTCCGGCTTTACAGCCTACGCACCTTACTTCGCCACCCAGGAGCCGATCTATTTTGATACCAAATCTCCATATTCACGGATGCATTTGGTGTGGGGCGGGAAGGGGAGAGCAATGACCACCGTGGAGTACAGTAGGAATATCAACCCCCGCTGGAATTTCGGATTCAACTACCGCCCTATTCTGGTGGAGAAGCAGATCCAGTCTTTTGCAAACAACGACATCCAGACGACCAGCCATTACTATGATTTTTATACAACGTACAAATCCAAGTCTGATCGATACAAACTTCTTTTCAATTTCCGCAGGATTCGGCATCGCGTCAATGAGACCGGCGGTGTAGCGATGCTCCCGGGGACTCCTCCGGATGAAATCTATAACCCGAATGCCAAACCACGATTTAGCGGGACGGAGACCGAAGAGTTTCGAAGCAGTTTTCATTTATTTCAGCAGATTCAGTTCGCCTCCGCCCTGCAGGTGTATCACATAGCTGATTTGAACCGACAGGAAAACCGGTTTAACAGTTCAGATACATTGAAATCGCTTTATGATGCCACGCTTATGGCCTCAGCAAGGGCTGCCGATCTTGCCACGTTTGCATCCATGCGGCAGGAGGGGGGGATCAAGGGGATCTTTGGGAAAGTGAACTACAGCGTCTACTACAAATTGCGAACCTTCGATTACAAAAACCCCAAACTTGCAGGGGTTGCATTGCCGGTAGAGACCAACGGAAACGAGCAGTACCTTGGAGGAAGGTTGGGTTTTAGGTTGGATTCTGTTACAGAAATCACGGGGACTGCTGAATATTTGCTGGGTGGGTTCCATCGGATTGAGGGGACCATCAGGAGTCCGTGGCTGGAGGGATATTTTCGGAACACGGTTTCCAAACCGGGGTTCCTGCAGATGATGTACCGGGGCACGCACGATTTTTGGTCAGCGGCCTTGACGGGCATTAACACGACCCAGGCGAAAGCCATGGTGAAGATAGGCAACCGGGCTGCCCGTGTGAAGGCTGGGGGTACGTTCACGATTCTTGATCACCAGGTTTATTTCCGCGAAGTGACACCCGGGCCCGATGGCCAGAAGGTCCTCCCTTTCCAGTCCACAGGAAATCAAATTGTAGTCTCACCTGAATTGTCTGCCCAATTCCGGTTTTTCCGGCACATGTATTTCCGGCCGCAAGTTATTTATACGAGCATCATCCGAAACGACGACAATGTGATGAAGCTCCCCTTACTCTTTGTAAATGCACAGCTGACGTACGAGAACATTCTTTTCAAAGGGCACCTGCAGACACAAGTGGGAGCGGATTTTCACTGGCGGTCAACGTACCAGGCCCTGGGATACGATACGTCGATTCAGTCATTCTATGTGCAGGAAGGCAGTTTCAGCCCCTCGTATCCGTTGGTGGATCTCTTCTTCACAGGAAAGATGGGACGCGTGCGTTTCTTTGTCAAATACAACAACTTAATACAGACGATTATTGGAACTGGATATTTGCCCACACCGGGTTACCCCGGTCAGCGAAGTGTACTCGATATTGGGTTTGACTTCTTACTTTTCGATTGATGGAAAAGAATGTACTCGGCCTTGCCATGGCCACCGATCCGCGCTGGGTAAACATTGCCGAAAAGAGCCTGCACGAGATTCTTACCGATCACGCCTATTGTGAACAAAAGGCAGCCTCCTCTTGCATTTCACTGATCATTCAATACCCGGATAAGGAGTTACTCGTGAGCGTGCTGACGCCCGTGGTAGCCGAGGAGTGGGCTCATTTCGAGGGCGTTCTCAGGAAGCTGAGTGAACGGGGGTGGTCGCTTGGCTTTCCACGTAAGGATGAATACGTAGACAAGGTGTATGCGCTCTTGCGGAAAGGAGGCAGCCGAGACCAGCAGCTCATGGAAAGACTGCTGTTAAATGCCCTTATTGAGGCGCGCAGTTGCGAGCGGTTTAGGTTACTCTGGAAGGAAATTGGAGACAAGGACCTGGCCATGTTTTACTATGAATTGATGGTCTCGGAAGCGGGCCATTATAAGAACTTCCTGAAGCTGGCGCGGGAATATCAGCCTCGCGACCTAGTGGATCGTCGGTGGGACGAAATTCTGCGGGGAGAAGCGGCGATCATGGAGCAGCTGGCGGCCCGGCCTGATCGCATGCATTAACTACGTCTTTTGCTTTTTCTTCTTGGCTGCGGGGAAGAGTACGTTGTTGAGAATGAGCCGAAAGCCCGGAGAGTTGGGGTGGAGGTTGAGGTCTGTAGGCTCTTCGTAAACGGTATGCTGATAGTCTTCGGGATCATGGCCTCCGTAAAAAGTCCAGAATCCCTTTCCAAAAACCCCGTGAAGGTATTTTGCTTCGTTGATCTCCTTGTTCTCAGCCATGATGACGACATCTGATTTGATCAGGTGCTTTTTGAATCCGGTGGTCTGTCCGTAGAATCCCTTGATAACTTTGGTGTGGCTTTGGGTAAGCATGGTAGGAATGGGATCCCATTTCGCGGAGAACTCAAATACGTTGAAATAGTCGTTGTCTTGCCGCAATCCCCGTTCGGGAGCGTTGTTGTCTATATCCGAGAATTCATACGTGTAGGGATCCCGCACAAGGTGGAAGTCGGTAAAGGCGAGCGTATTGTCGAACACCAGCTTTTCCTGTGCGCGTGGATCGGCGGGGTCGCCATCGTACATCCGCTCACAGATGTCGGTGCCTTCTGCTGCCAGTGCAATGTCATACGTGTCTGTGGCAGAGCACATGGCAAATAGAAATCCTCCGCCGGCAACAAACTCCTTGATCCGTTTGGCAACGGATAATTTGAGCTGAGACACTTTCGGGAATCCATACTTACGGGCCATGTCTTCTGCTTCTTTCTGCTGTTCGAGGTACCACGGCATGTTGGCATAGTTGCCATAAAATTTTCCATACTGCCCGGTAAAATCCTCATGGTGAAGGTGCAGCCAATCGTATTTGGTGAGATCTCCTTTCATCACTTCGTCGTCGAATACAATATCGTAGGGGATTTCAGCATAGGAAAGCACCAGGGTAACCGCGTCATCCCAGGGCTGCTTCGATTTGGGTGAATAGACGGCGATTCGGGGGTATTTCTCCAGCTTCATGATGTCGTAATTGAGAGCCGGACTTGCGATCAGCGAGAGAATCTCGTTCGCCGTAGCATCCGATATGATTTCATAGCTGACGCCCCGGATGGTCAGTTCATTCTGGATGACCGGATGAAACTTGCACATGAAGCTCCCGCCGCGGTAGTTTAGGAGCCAGTCAACTTCAGTATCCTTTTTGAGGACCCAATAGGCTATGCCATAGGCTTTTAGGTGGTCGACCTGCTTGTCGTCCATGGGAATGAGGACATAATTCGCCTTCGCGGAAGTGAGAAGAAACAAAAAGCAGAACAAAAGGACCGATCGCATCGTTGAATGGCTCATGATAACAAGGCAAATTAATACAGACTCAGTATCCCATCCAAAACGCAAAAGAGAGTATTTTTGTGCTAGTAGAATGAAATTTCCTAATATATATGCTTGAAAACATCAAGGAGGGACTGCGATCTATCAAAGCAAACCTGTTGCGGTCTATCCTGACGGCCGTCATTGTCACCTTTGGCATCATGGCATTGGTAGGCTCCCTCACGGCTGTAGACGGCATCGGCTATACGCTGAATGAGAGTCTTTCTTCCCTCGGCGCTAATACATTCGATATCTGGTCGAAAAGGAACCGCAACAGAAACCGGGAAGGGGTAAGGGACAAGACGTATAAGCGGCTCATGCTGAATGAGGTTCATCGCTTTGTGGATCAGTACCAGTTTCCGGCGACGGTGGCCCTCGAGGCAGACCTGACTGGTATTGCGGAAGTAAAACGACTGTCGCTGAAAACAAACCCGAATGTTGGCGTGTCGGGCATCAACGTGGAATACATGTCTGTCAAGGGCTTGAATTTTTCAAGCGGACGGAATTTTTCACCAATAGAAATTCAGTATGGCACCAAGGTGGCTGTACTGGGCTGGAAGGTCTATGATGCAATTTTTGAGAATAATCAGGATGCCATTGGTGAAACGGTTTCCCTGAAGGGCACCCAGTTTCGTGTTATCGGTGTGTTGAAAGAGAAAGGAAACCTGGCGGAGAATAATTACGACAACATGGTCTTTATTCCCGTCATCGTGGCCAACCAACTTGCTTCCGGGCGGGGACTTGATTACACCGTAACCGTCGCCGTTTCCGATCCCACAAAAATGGACATGGCGATGGGGGAGGCCACCGGTTTGATGCGGTCGATCAGGCGGGATCAGTTGGGTAACGCGAATTCCTTTGAGTT
This sequence comes from Cytophagales bacterium, assembly GCA_034440075.1. GTDB lineage: Bacteria > Bacteroidota > Bacteroidia > Cytophagales > Cyclobacteriaceae > ELB16-189. The sequence continues at coordinate 8,899 of JAWXBL010000025.1, read as the reverse complement.
GGATAAAAGCGATACACTGTCCGACCTCAATAGCCTGATGAGCATCATTACGTGGGTGGGTCTTGGGATCGGCTTCATTACGTTGCTGGGTTCGTCCATCGCGCTGATGAACATCATGCTCGTATCGGTGACGGAGCGCACGCGGGAAGTAGGCGTTCGGAAGGCGTTGGGCGCAACGCCTCAGAAAATCCGTCAGCAATTCATCGTGGAAGCCATCGTCGTCTGCCTGCTTGGCGGCATCGTGGGAGTGATCCTGGGGGTCATCATCGGCAATTTCTTTGCGAGTATGATGAAGATGGCATTTGTCATCCCCTGGCTCTGGATGTTTGTCGGTCTGGTGGTCTGTGTGGCGGTTGGATTGATGTCAGGGTACTATCCGGCCAATAAGGCGTCGAAGCTTGATCCGATTGAATCGCTCCGATTCGAATAGAAATCAGAAAAATCGTTTTCTTTGTTCCCCGGAGAGATGCCAGAGCGGTTGAACGGGGCGGTCTCGAAAACCGTTATTCGCCTTACGGCGAATCCAGGGTTCGAATCCCTGTCTCTCCGCCAATTGATCAGGTAAAATTTGAGCTTCACCCAGGAAAATAAAATCGCTTTTCTCAGCCTTTACCAGCAGAATTTTATTGGTTCTTTACTTATTAGCTGACCTGCCATGTTGATCGGACAAGGCTTTTGAGGTAATGTACCTCCCCACCAGCATGGCGACTAGGACCGTAAGGTAGAGCGGGCCTGTGGAACTGAGGATCACTGAGAGTGCCCGCGCAGGCGGACTTACCGGAGAGATGTCTCCATATCCCACTGTGCTCAATGTGATGAAACTGAAGTAAAAATACTTGGAAGGATCAGTGAGATCCTCAAGGCTTAAGTTCAGCAAGGAGCCTGGGTAAATGTTTTCAATAAGCATAAATGCAAAGCCGCCAATGATTCCGAAAAGGAGGTACACATTGAGTGCTGCGTAAAGGACTCCCGGCGTTACCACCGGTGTATTAAAAATAAGTTTAAGGAGCCTGCCTGTCACGAATACATAAAACAGCATAAACACCAGGAAACTCAGATAGAAGGTAACAGTGGCGTTGTCGTTGAAAATACCGAACCAGTTCGCAAGAATCAAAAGCAGGCCTAAAGACATACCTCCATATAACTGTCTCTTATTTTCTTGGACAGCATAAATTCCTGAAAAAAGTACGAAGGCCTGAATTATATAAGCTACCAGTTTTTGATAGCTGCTGTTGACGAATATGCTCGGCAGGGTTAACATAGCAACCAGGGCTATGAGCAAAAACCTGTATCTCCGCGTCAGAAGGCGGTTGATAAAATCAAAATGACGGGTAATTACTCTCAAGTGTTGTTGTCGGCCGAAAGTTAAGATTCAGCGGGCACCTACCAAATATAATGATTGCATGAGCCCCCACCCAATGGGGGCTATTCTGGGATTTACTGAGCGGGCAAAGAGTGGTAATATGTTCCCTGTTTCTCGGAGGTTGCATTCTGATTTGGTATGTTGTATAAAATTTCCGGTATGAAACACCCTGTCCGTGGTATTCTCTGCCTTTTCCTTGTTTGGAGTCTGTTGCTTTATTCGTGCAAGGAATGTGACTGGCTCCCGTGAAGGCTCAGACGAACGCCGAACCTTTCCGTTTACAGAAACCCTTTACACCCTGATGAATGTTCCGACTTTTTATTCTTGGATTTCTTCTCCATGTCAACGCATGGTCTCAATCCGTTAACATGAGTACAAAATTTCTGGCACTGGGCGACTCCTACACCATCGGGGAGAGCGTTGTGGAAAGGGACCGGTGGCCCGTTCAACTCGCACGGGCTCTTCGGGAGCATGGCCAAACAATAGGTGACCCCCGCATCATTGCGGTGACCGGGTGGCGTACAGATCAACTGAAGAAGGCCATCGACGATGCAAAGTTGGAAAATGAGTACGGGCTTGTATCCCTTCTGATTGGTGTAAACAATCAATATCAAAAGAAAACACCGGAGAGTTATGCTCCGGAATTCGAGGAATTGCTTCAGAAGTCCATCGCTCTGGCAGGAAGCAAGAAAGAAAACGTCTTTGTAGTTTCCATTCCGGATTACGGGTTCACGCCCTTTGGTCAAAAGAATCAGCAGGAAATTTCTGCAGCCATCGACCGATACAACAAAATCAACAGAGAAATAACAGAGCGGATGGGTGTGCGGTACGTGGCTATAACAGACCTTACCCGCGAGGGGCTTGCGAGGCCCGAATACGTTGCTGCTGACGGACTTCATCCATCCGGACCAATGTACACGCTGTGGGTGGACCGAATGCTTCAGCAACTCTACCCGGGGCGCTGATGAGCGAGCGGGTTACTGCACCAGCGGCAAGAGGATCTTCGTAATATTGTCACCAATGATTTTGTGCCCTTCGCCGGTAGGATGGATTCCATCGGCCTGATTGAGTTTTTCAATTCCAGCTACACCGTCCAGAAGAAATGGGATCAGGACGGCGCTGTTCCCGGAGGAAATCTCCCCGAATAATTTTCTGAAAGCTTCCGCGTAGTCCCTGCCCATATTCGGCGGAACCATCATTCCTGCCAGCACGATCTTACAGTTTGGGTTCTTTGCTTTCACCTTATCGATGATGGCCTGCAGGTTCTTTCTGGTTTCTTTAATGGGTAAGCCGCGCAGTCCATCGTTGGCACCCAACTCAAGGACAAAGACATCAATGGGCTGGCGAAGGACCCAGTCAATGCGGCTCAATCCTCCTGCAGAGGTTTCCCCACTCAGGCCGGCGTTGATCACACGCACCTTGGTCCCCGATTTTGCCATTGCCTGCTCCACAACAGTCGGGAAGGCTTCTTCGGGGGATAATCCGTATCCGGCCGTCAGGCTGTCGCCAAAAAACAGAATTACTTTCTGCTGCGTGCTTTGGAAAAGTATGGTGCCTACAAGAAAGAGAATTAACTTACCGACCATGAAATTCACGTTTAGATGCTGAACAATTTAGGTATTTAACGTTTTATTACAACACAGGTTCTACAGGCTATGGCAGACATACTACTCGCAGCGGAAAATTTAACCAAGTCGTATCCATCGGGCGGTCGCGAATTGATCGTACTCGAAAATGTCTCGTTTTCGGTCGAGCAAGGTTCGCGCCTGGCCGTAATGGGACCATCCGGCAGCGGGAAGACAACGTTATTGGGACTGTGTGCGGGCCTCGATGTTCCAACCTCCGGGGCGGTATCTATGATGGGCTTCAAATTGAATGCCATGAATGAAGACGACCGGGCGTATCTGCGCAATCAGTTTACCGGCTTCGTGTTTCAGAATTTCCAATTGCTGTCAACGCTCACGGCACTGGAGAACGTGATGGTTCCCTTGGAATTGCGCGGCGAGCGAAATGTGGAGCCGAAGGCCAAGGCGCTGCTGGACCGTGTGGGCCTCGGCGATAGGCTGGGGCACTACCCCGTTCAGCTTTCAGGAGGTGAGCAGCAGCGTGTAGCCATTGCCAGGGCATTCATCACGGCACCGAAAATACTTTTTGCAGATGAACCAACCGGAAACCTGGATGAGGAAAATGCCCAGCAGGTGATTGAATTGCTTTTTGGTATCAACGGGGAAGAAAAGACTACGCTGGTCCTGGTGACGCACAATATTGAACTGGCGAGAAAAGCCGACCGGATTCTGGAGATGAAGGGAGGAAAGATCGTCAACGAGCGTCTGGTGCCGCATGATTGAGTATATCATTTCTATCAAGCGAAAAGTCGTTCCGTTTTGGCGCGACCGGTGGTTGTGGCGCATGGCCTGGCGTGACGCGAGGCATAATTATTCGCGCCTCTTTCTTCTGGTGGCTTCCCTAATCACCGGCATTGCGGCAGTGGTGTCCATCGGTTCGCTGAATTACTCCCTGCAGGAAACGTTGGATCAGAATGCCAAAGAACTCCTTGGTGCCGACCTGGTCATCAACGGCGGCAAGAAGATTGATCCCGAAATTATCAAGGCACTGGATTCATCAACGGTTCAAACCGCACAGGATTCCGAGATGGCGTCCATGGTAATGTTCATGAATACCCGCCAATCGCGCCTGGTGAAACTCACTGCCTTCTCAGGTGACTTTCCGTTTTATGGAAAGTTGGAGACGCAACCCGCCAATGCGTACCAGGTGATGCAGTCAGGTCGATTTGCCATGCTGGATGAGTCACTGGCCCGGCAATTCGAGATCAGCTCCGAAGATTCACTGAAGATCGGGACAAAGATGTTCAAGGTAGCCGGCGTTGTAAACAAAATTCCGGGCGGCGGAGTCCTTACTTCGACGATCGCGCCATCCGTTTATATCTCGATGGCCGAGCTTGATTCGACAGGGTTGGTCCAGTTTGGAAGCCGGGTTGAATACCGACTGTTCGTGAAAACACGAACGGATGCTGAGGCGGAATCCAAAGTGAAGGCCATCCGCCCGCTCACCAAGAAGCTGGGGTATTCGCTGGAAACAGTGGAAGGCCGCAAACGTGGGTTGGGTAGAGGCCTACAGTCCGTTTACCAGTTTTTTTCCCTCCTCGCCTTTGTTGCCCTGATTCTGGGCTGCATCGGTGTTGCAAGTTCGGTTCATATTTATGCGCGGGAAAAGCGGGAGGAGGTGGCCGTACTTCGCTGCATTGGCACATCCGGCTGGCAAGCATTCAACATCTATTTTATCCAGGTCTTTGTTCTGGGCTTGCTGGGAAGTTTCCTGGGTGCTTGTCTCGGGGCAGTCATTCAACTGGCGATCCCTGTCATTTTCAAGAATTTTATTCCACTCGACATTCCATTTTCAATTTCATGGGCCGCTATTGCCGAAGGCCTCGTGCTTGGCTCTGTCGTTTCCGTGTTATTCACGATTCTCCCGTTGGTGGCAGTGCGGTTTGTTCCTCCGCTCACGGTACTACGTGCAGACCACACACCGGTTAAAAGGTTTTCAAAAATGCGATGGTCGGCGATTCTGCTTATTGTACTATTCCCTTTTGTCGCTGCCACTTTTCAGACAGGGAGTTGGCTCATTGGGTTGGCGTTTGCCGCTGGACTTGCTGTTGCTCTGGGATGCCTCGCGCTGGTAGCCACGGGGCTGCTGCGTGCGGTGAAACGGTTCTTCCCGAAATCCGCCCGTTTTACCTTTCGCCACGCCCTTTCCAATCTCTACCGGCCCAACAACCAGACACAGGTCCTGATGGTGACGATCGGACTAGGAGGATTCATTATAGCGACGCTGAATATCGTACAGCACAGTCTTCTGGGTCAGGTGGAGTTTACCGGCAACGAGAACCAGTCTAATACCATCTTGTTTGACATACAGCCCTCCCAGAAAGAGGGGGTGGTCAACCTGATCAGGGAACATCGCTTCCCGGTGAACCAGGTGGTTCCTATTGTCACCTGCCGTCTGCAGGAAGTGAAGGGCCGCACCGTGGAGACATTGCTCCTGGATACCGCCAACGGCATACCAAGCTGGGCATTACGCAGGGAGTATCGTGTTACGTACCGGGACAGCCTTCACCGGTCTGAGGAGATGCTCAAGGGAGATATTCATTCCTTCAAGCCGGGAACCAGGGATTCCACGTGGGTCACGATCTCCGAGGGCATGCAGGAAACGTTGGGTCTGGATGTAGGCGACTCCCTGTTGTTTGATATTCAAGGTGTGCCTCTGCGGGTGCGAATCAGCGGTGTTCGTAAAGTGGATTGGCCGAAAGATCCTCCGAATTTCATTTTTGTGTTTCCTGCTGGTGTCGTGGAAAAGGCGCCGCAGATTTGGGTGGCTGCCACGCGGGTGGGGGCCGTTGAAGAGAGCCATCGCTTTCAGCAGGAATTGGTCATGGGTTTTCCGAATGTCTCGCTGCTTGACCTTCGACTGATCCTGAGTACGGTGGAAGACTTGTTCGGCAAAGTAGGTTTGGTTATCCGGTTTCTAGCCCTCTTCAGCATCGTGACAGGGTTGGTCGTACTGGCAGGTGCCGTGGTGAACAGCAAGTTCGTGCGAATCCGTGAAAATGTTCTGCTGCGAACCATTGGCGCCCGAACGCGCCAGATTATCCAGATCACATTGATTGAGTACGCCTACCTCGGCCTTTTTTCTGCGTTAACCGGGATGTCGCTTTCGCTGATAGGCGGATGGGCCTTGTGCCGCTTCTTTTTTGAAGTTCAACTAGGTGTTTCGTGGCTGGATCTGGGGCTGGTGGGGATCGCGGTTACCGCGCTTACGATTCTTATCGGCTGGTATAATTCCAGGGAAATCATTCGCACACCGCCGCTGCAGGTATTGCGGAGGGAATGAGCCCCTCCTAGATCATATATACCCTGCCATCCAGTAGGCCAGATAGCCAAACGTTTCTTTCGACAAGGTTTGCCACCAGAGTAGGGCTTCAAGTTTTGGGACAAACAGAATATCAAACGAGTACCTCCTGTAATGGCTTTGAAAATCAGTACTGAAGGCTACCGCCGCCCACCCGGCTTTTTCAAAAGTTGCCAGGGACCGCCGCATGTGAGAGGCAGAGGTAATCAGAAGGCAGTCTTGCGGCAGGGTCTGTCCGGCCAGTATTTCTTTTACCCGGACAGCCGACTCGTGTGTATTCCGTGAACTGTTTTCAATGACGATGTCATCTCCCGGGACGCCCATGAGTTGGAGCAGGGATGCCAATTCGTCGGCCTCCCGCTGACCGATGTCGATCAGCCGCCCGCTGCCACCAGAGACCATGATTTTGCGGATATACCCAAGCTTGTACAACTGCAGCGTATGATTGATCCGGTCGGCAGCCGACCCAATGTACACCCTGTCGGTAGGGCCTACCTCCGTTTTCGCTGCACCGCACAGGAGGATGCCGTAGGAATAGGAATGCTTTATTTCTGAAAAAGGCGTAGCCTTTATTTCCCAGGCATTCATCGCCTCGTTGGCAATGAATTCATTGGAGAAGAATACCATAGCCAGAATGGCTATGAGGTATAATCGTTTTTTGATGCGCTGATTACGGATGAGCCAGCCAGTGAGGAAGATCAGGAAAATAATTACCAGCGGTCGCAACAAGTATCCTAACGTTTTGGAGAGGAAGAAAAACATGGTTGCTAATTTCGTAAGGAAACGTTTTCAAGGCTGCTCAGTATTTTCCGGAGCACGTCGAAATACAGCGTAACGTACAGCAGCAGCGACATGGACCAGATCACGCTCAGGTTGAACAGGAGGGTGTCGATGGTAACGTTCATGAAATGTTTGGCCGGCAGGTAGAACTGCGCGTCGAAGTCAATGTAATGGTCGGGCTCCGGGTCTTTGTAAATGGGATATATTTTTTGAATGAGCCTTCCACGGGATTCTATGATGCGCAACGCCTCGTCCTGATTTTTAACCAGCATCGAAATGGCGTCGTTTTGATACGCCATTCGGAAATTTTCAAATTCCTGTGGCCCGCCCAGCAAGTCGGTAAGTGCGTGGATTTTCTTTTCCTTTTCTTTGTAAGCGGCGGCTGTCATGTTGGAATAATATTGCCGCAGCGTAAGGAGGAAATTCCGTGTTTTTGTATAGACCACCGAGTCAAAAGTAGCGGGTTGGAGGAGGGCCACTTCCAGCAGATGCTGTTTTCCCACCGCGGTCAGCTCCGACTCAATTTCACGCTGAATAAGGGCAAGATGTTGGGCCATCACTAACGGATCCGCTGTGGCTTTCTTCAGGTTATGGTGTACGTAATCGAGTTTTGACTGCAGGGTAGGGATGTAGTATATTTTCTTGTAATCGGCGCTCGCGATGGTCTTTTCAAATCCATAGAATTCCTTCTCATACCGGTTGTCCTTGAATTGAGCCACCATGGCCGCCTCGAAGGCCCACCGCGATGCCATAAGGTCTCCGACAAACGGCACGGTTTCCTGGTTTCCGATGAGGGGATTCAGTTTGTCAAACCTAACAACGACGCCGCTGAGGATGAGTTGTGGGATCAGCAGGACGGGGATGAGAATGTAAATAGTGACCGCCGAGTTGAAGGCGGAGGAAATATTCAGCCCCATCATGTTGGCAAAGCACGAAACCGTAAAGAGAATGGCCCAATGGGTCAGGAACATGCCATCAATCTGAAGGACGGTGGTGGCTACGAGCACAAACAGGAACGTCTGGATCGCAGACATAGTAAACAGGATGGTGAGTTTTGACACGAGGTAGCTCCCCTTGCTCAAATGTAAAAACGCTTCACGCTTGAGGATTTTTTGATCACGAATGATCTCTTCTGCGCTCACGGTGAGTCCCATGAACAAGGCTACAATGACGCTCATGAAGAAATACGCAGGCATATTAACGTTGCTGATGAAGGTGTACCCTCCGCGCCCCGGGTCATCGACGTTGTAGTAGTAGGTAATGAAGGTGAGGATCAGGGCCAGCAGCGGCGCTTCGAGCAGGTTGATGGCCAGGTACTGTCTGTTGCTGATTTTGGACAGCAGGTCGCGGAGGCCGAACAATCTTACTTGTGTCAGCCTGCCTGGCCGATGAAGGGTCGAGTGGGGTGGTTCACTGGCAGGGTTGAAGGTTTCTTGTTTGGTCCTGGACTTGAAGAACCCGTTCCACTGCTCTGGAGAGATCTTCCGCTCGTTGGAGAAATTCCCGTAGTCATCGATCACTCTGGTTTCGATGATGTTGAAGATTTGCTCCGGATTCACATTTCCGCATTCAGCGCATTCCCCTTGCTGGCTGTTGATGAGGTTGATGTTCTGCTTGAAATACGTGACGGCTTCCACTGGATTACCATAGTAAATCTGGTAACCGCCGGTATCCAGGATCAGCAGCCGATCGAACATCTTGAAAATGTCGGAGCTGGGCTGGTGAATGACGGCAAAAACCAGTTTACCCTTGAGGGCCAGTTCTTTCAGCAAGTCAATGATGTTCTCGGAGTCGCGTGAAGAAAGGCCTGAGGTTGGCTCATCGACAAAC
>JAWXBL010000024.1:0-19553 GCA_034440075.1 Cytophagales bacterium | reverse complement strand
CGACGTGAATGGTCTGCGGAAACATGTCGACTGGCTGGACGGCGGTGATGGCGTATTGTTCCGACAGGATTTTCACGTCGCGGGCCTGTGTGGCGGGGTTACAGCTCACGTACACGATCGTGCGGGGGCTCATGCGCAGCAACATCTGGCAGACGGCCTCATGCATGCCGGCACGGGGCGGATCGGTGATCACCACCTCCGGCCGGCCGTGGGTGCCAAGAAAAGATTCGTTCAGCAGGTCTTTCATGTCGCCTGCGAAAAAGTCGGTGTTGGTGATGCCGTTGAGCTGGGCGTTGACTTTTGCATCTTTGATGGCTGCCGCGACGTACTCAATGCCGATGACGCGTTTAGCGTGCGCTGCTACATACGCGGCGATGGTGCCGGTGCCGGTGTACAAATCATAGACGTGCTCATCGCCGCGAAGACCTGCCATCTCCCAGGCGATGCGGTATAATGTGGCTGCCTGCTTTGAGTTGGTTTGAAAAAATGACTTTGGCCCCACGCGGTATTGCAGCGTTCCTGAGCCATCTGGTTTTGCCATCGTCTCGGTGATGTACGGGTTCCCCTTCCAGCATTCCATGGTGAGATCGTGGAACGTGTCGTTGCGCTTGCCGTTGATGACGTAGAAAAAAGACGTGATGGCCGGAAACTGATCGGCAAGTCCTTGGAGGATTTTTTCCGTCCACTCCATCTTGTCGTACGTAACTTGTAAAATAATCATCACTTCGCCGGTGATGGACGACCGGATGGTGACGGTGCGGAGGAATCCGATTTGCTTGCGTAAATCGAAGAAGGGGATGCCCTCGCGCACGGCAATTTCTTTTACCAGCAGCCGGATTTCGTTGGACGGTGCCGGTTGAAGAAAGCACTCGTTGACATCAAACACCTTGTCGTACATGCGCGGGATGTGGTAGCCCAGGCCGGGATCACCAAACGTTTTTCCGTCAGCGAATTCATCGTTCGTAAGCCACCGGTTGGCCGTGAACGTATAATCCAGTTTGTTACGGTAGTATTTTTCTGTTTCCGAACCGATGATGGGGTTTACCGGCGGGAGTTGCAGGCCGCCGATACGTTCCAGGTTGTCGATGACCTGCTGCTGCTTGTACTCCAGTTGCGTGGTGTAGCGGATGTGCTGCCAGGAGCACCCGCCGCAAGTGCCGAAATGCCCACAGAACGGCGTCGCGCGGTTGGGTGACAGTTGTCGGACTTCTTTTACGCGCCCTTCGAGGAAAGTGCTTTTGATTTTTGTCAACTCCACATCCACGACATCGCCGGGAGCGCCGCCGGAAATGAACAAGACCTGCCCGTCAACCCGGGCCACGCACTTGCCTTCAGCGGCCATGGTGTCTACCGTAATGTTGGTGAGCAGGTCACCTTTCTTCAGGTTGGATAATTTGCGATTCGGTTGATCCATGGTTGAAACGGTGTTTCTGGCGCAATTTAGGCCAATGGCGTTTCATCGCGTGCGTTGATTTCTTTATCTTTCCATTTCTCAGAAAGAATTATTGACGTTGAAATACAGGATCCTCCTTCTTTTTCTGCTGGCAGCCAGCCTCTCAGCGCGCGCTTCGCACATTGTGGGCGGTGAGTTTGAATTGATCCGCATCCAGAATTTTGAATACCGGCTCAACCTCGTGCTCTATTTTGACCAGCTCAACGGCTTGGCCGGTGCGAAAGACCAGTCCATCGTAGCGCGCATTTACCGCATGTCGGACAATGCGCTGATGACCAATGTTTTCTTACCGCTCACCAGCGAATCGGATGTGCTGTACACGCAGCCTTTGTGCTCCAATGGGGAGTTGGTAACCCGGCGGCTGTTTTACACCACGCTGATCACGCTGTCTCCGACCCTCTACGATCACCCGGGAGGATACTATGTGTCATGGGAGCGCTGCTGCCGCAACTATAACATTAGCAACATTTTCAGCAACGATCCCGCCTCATCAAGTTCGTTTGCCGGACAAACGTTTTACCTCGAATTCCCACCGGTTGTGAAAGACGGGCAGCCTTTTGTCGACTCCACGCCCCGGCTTTTTCCGCCACTCAATGACTACGCGTGCCCACACCGTCCTTACTATACCGACTTCGGCGGCATCGACGACGACGGCGACTCGCTGGTCTACTCCCTGGTGACGCCGCTCAGTACACGCGCCGCCATTGCCCTGCCCCCGTCGACGCCTCGTCCATATCCGAATGTAGTGTACCGTCCGCCCTACGGCCCAGGTAACATTCTCAACGGCGCCCCCGACCTACGCATCAGCACCGATGGTTTCCTCACGGTAACGCCTACGACGCGGGGACTGTTTGTCTTTGCCGTAAGAGTAGAGGAGTTCCGGAATGGGAAGAAGATCGGGGAGACGCGTCGGGACTTCCAGATGCTGGTCGTCGATGCGTGTCCCATCGCGGTGCCGCCGCAGATTCTCGGCAAGAAACTGACCGACCCCACGTACACCTACGACGGTGTGATGAATGTCACCTTTGCCAACACCGTATCCGATGCCGACCGGTGCATCAAGGTGCGGGTTTCCGATGCCGACTCGGAGAGTATCAACGATAATTTCCAGGAGCGCGTACGAATCAAAGCCGTTGCTCTCAATTTCAAGAAAGACCTTTCGGGGATCCTTCCCGCCGTGGTCGACGCCACGCTCATCAACGGCAGCACAGTAGAGTATACGATCTGCTTTCCGCAATGCCCGTATTTTGTGGGCGGCACGCCGGTGATCGGCATTGTGGCCATGGATGACGCGTGCAGTCTGCCGCTAAGCGACACGCTGAAAGTGTCTGTATTTGTTGTTCCGCCACCCAACACGAAACCGCGGTTCACCTCGACAACACCCGTCAATGCCACGTTGCCGGAAGGAACGCAGCAAGCGTGGCCGTACAGCGTAGTGGACGACGATGGCGACCCGCTGGTGATTTCGGTGCTGCCGCTTGGCTTTACCTTGCCTCCGGCGGGCATGACGTTTACCACATTCAACCAGGTCAACGGGGCCGCCAACGGCCAGTTGCTGTGGAATGCCTACTGCGACATTTATGATTTCACGCAGCGTACGGCCTTCCAGGTGACGATCCGCGTTGACGACATGGACCTGTGTATGATCCCCGACCCCGCCAACGCGGTGTACAACCTCAATGTCATATTGCCGGGTAATGCCGATCCGATCATTGACTCCGACCTGACGCCCTCGCCGACGGAGCGAAGGGTGAACGTAACCAGACGTATCAATGAATCACTGGCTTTTACCGTCACGGGTAAGGACCTGGTGGACAACGACTACCTCGTGTTGTCGTCGAAGGGAGCCGGATTCACATTTGCGGAAGCGAGTGTGGCCGTGGCGCCGGTACCTGCAACCGGCTTCGGACAAGTGAGTTCATCCTTCGCGTGGAACATTGGCTGTACTACGGTAGACCTCGGTAAAAAGGATACGTACGATTTTCAGTTCATTGCGGTGGACAATGCCAACAAGTGCCGCATTTATAAAGCCGACACGCTGGATGTGCAGGTAAAGGTTTTACCGCCGCTAAACCAGCCGCCTCAGATCAACGTGGTCAACAACAGCGATCCGGGAGTAGTGTATTCCAACGGCGTGGTATCGCTCACGATGGGACCATCCATCAACCTGCTGCTCACAGGCACCGACGGCGATGCGGTGCCGAAGCAGGACAAGCTGACGTTGGACCTCACGAGCGCTTCAGGCAATGTGACGCCCGCGGGCTTCATGTTCAAGAAAGTGGAGGGCACGAGTCCGGTAATGTCGGCGTTGACATGGACCCCGGACTGCTCTATTTTCAAGAACGGCGTTTATGAAAATGAATACACCTTCGTCTTTCATCTGGCCGACGATCATTGCCTGACAGAGAAGAAAGATTCCGTGGAGGTAACGATCCGTATCAAAGACATCGACGGATCGGACGGAAAATTCATTCCTCCGAACTTTGTTTCCCCCAACGGAGACAACAAAAACGATTACTATGCCATGGAGATGCTCGTTCCGGAGACGGGCGAGTTGCAAAACATCCTTCCCAACGACAACTGTCAGTCACGGTTTGAGTTTGTGCGCATTTACAACCGGTGGGGCAAGGAAGTCTTTCAGAGTAGCGCGCGCGACTTCCGTTGGTTTCCCGATGAGACGGCTGCAGGCGTATATTTTTACAGCATCAAATTCTCCCAGAAGGAGTACCGCGGGTCGCTCACTGTGCGCTACTGATTAAAGGCGTACGGGGCGTACAAGGAATTCACGGACATACACCTCGCGGTTTTTCCATTCCACGCGCAGCCACACATCTTCCTGCCCCTTAATCCGCAGCTGATGCCCTTCACCAATAATGTCCACAACGGAGGCACCCGCAGAGGGCCCGCTCATGAGGTAGGTTTGCGGTTCAGCGACGATGACGCGGCGCACTTCTTTTCCGAAGTAGACATGGAGATAAAGCACGGCGGCCAGGAGGAGGACGAGGAAGCCGCTGTACATGGGGCGGGATGTTGATTTCCTCCGCCAATACACCAGCCAGGCGAGGGCGACGAGGTTGAGGGCGGCGAGCGCGACGGCAAGGGGAATGTACTGCTCCTGGAGCCAGGCGAAGAAGCGGCGTGTTTCACTGGATTCATAGCCCAGGAGGTTGTTTTTTGCTGCCAAGTCCTCCATTTTTTTTAGGGCCTGAGGGTCGTCGGAGGCGAGGTAATAAAGGTTGAGGTAATAAAGTGATTCGCCGAGGTGGCCGAGGCCTTCCTGGATGAAGGCCATTTTAAGGAGCATGGCGGGGGAGTAGGCGCCTTCTGCGCGGAGGGCATGGTACATGTCGTACGCCTGCGTGTATTGTTTGAGCGCGAAGAGGGAATCCGCCTTTGCTAAGGCTTTTGAGGACACATTGGCGTGTGCCGGTGAGGATACGCAGACGATGAAGAGTACGAAGAGAATTTTACAAACCGCTTTTTGCATATTTTTCACATCCTGCTACCTTTGCGGGCTCAATTACGCAAAAGCGTGTTGAAATGACAATTCCGCCTTCTTCAAGGCCACGATTCCGTAGCTCATCCCGATAATTCCGATGGCAATCGGAATCGGGAGGTAGAGCGAAGAAGAGGGAAGAAAGGTAGTAATGATCCCGTAGCTCAGCCCCGCTAAAGGCGGGACTTCGCCAAGGAGAGTAGTAGTAGATTATAAGATTCCGTAGCTCAGCTGGTAGAGCAATACACTTTTAATGTATGGGTCCTGGGTTCGAATCCCAGCGGGATCACTTTTAGATAAGCCTTATGTACTGATAAACAGTGCATTAGGCTTATTTTTTTGACTATCTGCGGACGCTATTGCGGACGGTTTCTGCGGTTGTGGTTATATATTGAATGAAGTAATCAATGGAAGAGTTTTTTTTGAGACTAGTGTCCATTAGCATGAACTTGATTTAGCGTGGAAATGTGGGCAGGATCATGGTGTTCGAATCCACCCCGGGGACATGCACCCAGATGTGAATGGCTTTTTACTCGAAATAGGGATGGCCCCGAATTAGACCAAGCCCTCGTCAGCGAAGGAGTAATATCCTTCTGTGGTGACGATGATGTGATCCAGCATTTGAATCTCGAGCAACTTGCCTCCCTCTTTGACCTTGCGGGTCAGTTCAGTATCAGAGTGGCTTGGTTTGAGGTTCCCTGAAGGGTGATTGTGTGCCATGATGATGCAGGACGCATTGCCTTTGATGGCTGCACCAAAGATGACTTTAGGATCAGCAACCGTTCCGGATACCCCTCCGGTTGAGATTTCGCAGATTCCCAGAACCTTGTTTGCTCGGTTGAGCAGTAAGACCTTGAACTGTTCGATGAATTCAATCCGTGAGCTATCCCAGGTTCCGAGCAGGATCTCGTAGGCTTCCTTCGAGGATCCAACCTTCGGTCGCAGCGATGGCTTGACATTGGATTTGTAGCTAAGCACTATCTCAGCTACCTCGTACATGGGTTTTTCAATGATGGTTTCCATAATTGTTTGGTTTAATTATGGCGCCACCACAGGCTCAGGACGGAATTAGCGCAAGGAGGAACGGAATAAATGGAATGAGTGATGGAACTGCGGGTTTATGCCGTAGTTCCTTGCAGCGTATTCAGGCATGAGGCTAATTTTGTGCTATGACTTGAACCAAACTACTTCTGGCTCGCGTTAACCAGCTGCTGGAAGCTGTAGAGTATGGCTTCAGCTCGCGGTCTGTATCTACCAATCACCACTCTTTGAAATTCATCAAGGATAAGGTTCAGCCCGGTCAACTCCTTATACTTTGCAGCAAGTCGTATTGCACTATCCCAGTAAGACTTCTTCTCTTCGTCAGTCATACATGCTGAGATGAGAATTGCTGCGTCTATCGTAAATTCTTTCAGACCATTCCCGATATGGAGTTCAAACAAGTATTCGAAGACGCTTAGCGTATTTTCAATAAGTTCCTCACCTAATGTACTTGTAACATAGGAATGGAAATCATGAATGCTCTTAACGACTTTTTCTTGTGATTCGCTTGACGTGCCGTTTGGGTATGTGACGGAGGCATGTCCTCGTTCGTCGTTGTACCTGAAAGTGTACACTTCATCGGCTGATATTCGATATCTTACCTGGTGAATTGCCATTCATTGTAGAGTTGAGTAAGTAATTTACAACAATTGCAAGGAGATTCAAGTTTGAGCAAGTATGCCAATACATAGTAGTAATGATGCTCAATACTTCGACATTGAATTAATTTAATTATTTTTAGAAATGAATATGCGCCGAGACGCTTGGAGCTAAGAGCTATGGCCATTCCAATCCGTTATGAATTCCTCTCTTACAAGTTTGATAGGGCTCAATCGACCCCAATCACATTGGAAGAGTTTAACGAATTGCGAACTACACCCATGCGGGACATTTATAGGATTGTGAATTCAAGGACGCAGGAGTATCGGCCATTTCGGGACATAGCGAAGCATTATTTTTCCCGTAGCCGATTAATCATTTTTTCTACTTGTATAGGATTTGTTGCGCTTTCTACTTGGCTGAGTTGGCACAGTAAATCAAGTATCGTGGATGTATTAACCGGACTTGTCGCTTTGGCCGTGTTCATCTATGCATATCAATTTGTTCGTGGAGCATTTAAGACATGGGACATGGTTTCTGAATTGCAAGACCAGATGATCCAGTATTATAAGAAACATAAGAAGATCGTCGACGAGGTAAGTAGCTATGATGAGTACAAGCAAAGTATTCCGAAAGGTGTTTGATAAGGCATTTCGTGCGGCTACTTAACATAAAGTGCTTATCCAACCCGCAGCCAATATTAACTTAAGGCCAAGCCGTGCGAGGAGTTGGATAAGATCACTTTATGTCTAATGTAGCTTTGGCAGCACTTGCATTTTTGCTTAATACATAAGTCAATTCACTCTATCAAGTTCATGCGCGTTCTTTAGATACCGGAATTCCTAAATTAACAGATGGGTAGGGCGGTAAGGGGGTATAGGGGTCGTGTCCACACCGAAAGAAATTTTTTTTTCAAACCAAGGCCTGGGGCTTGTGGTCTTGTAGGTCGTTCGGAAGGGTCACCTGAGTAATTTCAACTCTCTTGATAGCCCTGAATATCGTTACGTGGTGCGAGTGCACTGACTTTATCTTCAATCTGAATTCATTCAGCCTTTTCAGCTTCGCAGCAAGCCTATTGTCAACGTATATCTTAAGCTTGTGCCGATGGTAGTTTCCAGAACAGATTTCGGCCCAGACCTCCCACTGCTCTTGCACGGGATCCTTGCGGAAGATATGAACATGAAGCTCCATGCCTTCCTTCATGACGGCGTACTTTATTTCTGGTCCGTCAAATTTTCTCCGACCAATTTTCTGACCTTTCTTGGCAAGCTTGTCCAACGGCAGCCCTCTCTTTGCCGCCTTTGCAAGCTTGTCAGGACCTTTGTTCTGTTTCCGGGGACGATACTCAATCGATACTCGACGGTGTGCAATCTTAGACAGTTTTGTTCTTGTCTTGTCAAGCTCATCCAGGAGCTTGTGATTCTTGATTGGTTTTCCCTCGTGATTCTTCCAGCCATTCTTTCTCCATTCAGCAATGCGATAAGGTGAAGTTTTTTCATCCTCCATCAGCCCAAAGCGGTCTGTAACGAATATGATTGCTGTGACCCTACTCAGGGCCGGACCACGTTCCTCGTAGACTTCTATAACCTTTTCGAATGCAGTAATGAGGGCTTGCATCTCTATCATTTCGATATTACCGCCTATGAAGGTTCCCTCCGAACCTGATATTGGTTCCAGGCTGACGCATTCAGGGAATTTGATTACATAGCCAACTCCACCTGAATTGTCAGAGTCATAGTCCATCGCACCGTCACAATGGACATAAATCGCATATGGGTTTTTGACCACCATAGGTGAGCTTCAAAGCTACATCTAAATTGACAACACCCGCCAATACATTCCCGGCGATTGGCTGGGTCGTAGCGAGTAAACGGCTCCGCTAAGATCAGAACTATTCTTTGTCAGACCTTGGGTGGCTGATACAGACTCGACCTCTTAACTGTCCCGGAATATCCAAGCGCACCAATCATCTTTTTGTAGATGATTGTCTGGCTATTGGAGAGTCGCGGGTCCAATATCACTTCTTCTATGAAGCTATTAGGGTCAATCTTAAGTGATATTTGCTTTCTGTCTCCGAATTTCCTAAGGTGATCTTCAGTTTGGGCATTCTTTACAATCACCAATCGTACTTCTCTCTCATGAGCGAACTCCATTCGCTTAATGAATAGAGCCTCAAATGCCTCACTGGGAAATGGAAGCACTTTAGCCTTAAAGCCTCGGATCAGTTTTTGAACCTCTGACTTATACAAATACTTAACAGCACCAACCACTCTTGAGCGCGTTGAAAGCGGTTTGTACTTTGTTTCGCTTCTGGATGCTTCAGCAAGTTTACTAACTGTTGTTCTAATTTTTACGGCTTGAAGTGTTGGAGAGTAGATTCTCCACATAGCGTCAGTTTCCTCGGCGAGAGTCCAGCATTGACCGTAACTCATTCCTTCGAATTCCTTCAGGCTTGTGAAGTAATTGCCAATGGGGACTCGGACCCTGTGAAGGAAGTTCTCATAGGGATCGTCCCATGAGCTGGTTCTAAACAGTTCCATCTCATTTTGTGTCAGTATCGCTGCTAACCTCTCGAAGGTAATGTACCGATAGAGGCGGATGCTGGCAACGTCTTTCGCTTTAATGAAATTTCTAAGGGAAACTTCTCTCCTGTCAAGCCGATTTGCTGATATCCCTTTCACTTCACTTGGTTTCTTAGGACTGTCTTCAATCTAACCTCAACCGCGCTCTCTTGTCTTTGAAGAAGCATAGCCAGTTTGTGAATACTTTTGGTTTTGGTATAGAGGGACCTAAGTAGCACGTCTTCATCCTCTGTCCATATGCACCACACCCTTTTGTACTTTATGAGCTTGGCCTGCTCGTAGAGTGGTACAAGACCATCGCGCCCACATGGTAATTTGAACACTACTTTTCTGATTTCATTCTCGGCGATAGATTCATCCGGGATGCTTTTTATCGGTCGTAGCTTGCCAACAGGTCTCTTCAACTTGACCGCATAGAAGTGCCATTCTGTAGTGTTTCCATAACCCTTAAGCGGTTTGCATTGTGGGATTAGGTCCAAGGATCCGGCGCGCTTGAGTTTGTGCAGGAAGTCCTTGAAATGTATCCCTTGATGTCGGTCACATTCCACAATCTTTTTGTTAGCCAGATAGTAGAACAGATCAGTTGACCGCTCATCTGTTTTGCCAGTACTTCCAAAGAAAGGATTAACATACGGAGAAACCTTTTCATAGAAGAGTATGATTGCTATTATAATGGTTGAGCCAACCATTATGGACGCCAGGAGTTTATTCTGTTCAATCTTACTCCAAATCATTTGTGCGACATTCTCCCTTGTTGAATCGAGTTTTTGGTCGCTTGCAACAAAGTGCCTCCCCTTTGACGTAAGTTGATACAATGCGACGATGTCATCAATTGTTCCTTCTTCAAACGATGGAAGAACAACCTCGCCAATTTTAGTTGGATAACTGAATGAACTAAATTTATTAGGTACTGATTGAATAAATTCTTGAGCTTCCAATAGTGCAAATACTCGTTCTGCTATCGTTGGTGTATAATATACCTTCAGCTTAGTAAGTGTTTCTGTGATGAAAGGCATTGGTAAGCCCTTCCTTTCTGCATTCAGAAGGTCATTGAGGAATATGTCTGCTATCCTGGAATCAGTATATGATTTCAATTTAGGCATGCCATGTATATTATTTTTTGAATTCGGTTTTTACAATGTCAATCCCTATCCGTTTTAGATTTTGTTTAATGGCATTTTGCAATTGTATTGACCTCTCGAAATGATGATGCAGATTGGTTGATATTGTTGTCACCTTTTCTTCGAAACTTATACCATCATCCTCAACTTCTTCGGTGCCTACATATCTCCCCGGGGTGAGGACGAAATTGTTGGCTTCAACCTCAGCCAGCGTAGCGGATTTGCAGAAGCCCTGGATGTCTTCGTATTTAGTCTTCTTACCCCCCGGGTTGCGCCAATCATGGTAAGCGCCTGAGATCATCGCAATGTCTTGATCCGTGAAAGCCTTGTTCTTTCTGCTTGTCATCGTGCCGAGCTTGCGGGCATCGATGAATAGAATCTCTTTGCTACGGTCGCGGAACTTATGGTTCTTCCGGTTACGTGCCAGGAACCATAGGCAAGCTGGAATTTGGGTATTGTAAAAGAGCTGCGTCGGCAGGGCCACCATGCAGTCAATCAATCCTTCCTGTATCATTGACTTCCTGATTTCATTTTCATTCCCTGAGTTGGTTGTCATGGAGCCATTGGCCAATACAATTCCTGCTGTACCTGTGGGACTTAACTTGTTGGCGAATAGCTGCAGCCAGGCATAGTTGGCATTGCCTGCAGGGGGCACACCATATTTCCAAAGGTGGCTGTCTTGTAATGACTCACCGCCCCAGTCCGATATATTGAATGGGGGGTTGGCCATGATGTAATCTGATTTCAGATCTTTGTGCCTGTCGTTGTGGAAGGTGTCACCCAATTCAATCTTGGCATCAATTCCCCGGATGGCGAGATTCATTTTGGCCAGCTTGTAGGTGGTTGGGTTGCTCTCCTGTCCGTACACGGACAACGCATCAATCTTGCCACCATGAGCCTGCAGGAACTTTTCGCTCTGAACGAACATTCCGCCGCTCCCACAGCACCCATCGTAGATTCTACCGCTGTAGGGCTCAAGCATTTCCACCAGTAGCTTAACGATGCTGGCCGGCGTATAGAATTGTCCACCACGCTTGCCTTCTGCATCTGCAAACATCCCGAGGAAGTACTCATATACCCTGCCCAGGAGGTCTTTGCTGCTGTGCCCTTTCTCCTTAAAGCCTACGTTCCCTATAAGGTCAACCAATTCCCCCAGGCGTTTCTTGTCGAGTGCTGGGCGTGCGTAGTCTTTTGGAAGTACTCCTTTAAGGGAAGGGTTGTCCTTCTCGATGGCATCCATAGCATCGTCCAGGTCTTTACCGATGGTAGGGAGCTTGGCTCTCTGGTGCTGAAGGAAGTTCCATCGGGCTCCCGGGGGGACGTAGAACACGTTCTCGGCCAGGTACTCGTCCTTGTCTTCGGCATCTGAGTGCTTGTCTTTTTTGAGCTTCTCATACAATTCCTCGAAGCTGTCGGAGATATATTTCAGGAATATGAGGCCCAGGACGACGTGTTTGTATTCCGCCGCGTCCATGTTATTCCGCAGCTTGTCCGCAGTCGCCCAGAGGGTCTTTTCGAGTTCTTGAGTCATTTAAGGCTTCAGTTTTGAGCCTTTTAAATTAGGGAAATTTTGGGTTTTTAAGACATTCCTGGGTTGTGTCATTGTGCCAAAGTGCCAAACCCCCTAGGGGGCTGGCACAGATGGCAAATGGCACTACTCTTATTTTGGCTCTGGCATTGGCTCACTATTAAGGCGGTACCCACCCGGGGCTTCAGTAATCAAACCGAGCTTAGCCATGGTTTGACGGTTTCGGTATGCCGTCCTGTCGCTTTGGAAGGTAATTTCTCGGTGACGCTTTAAGAATTCCTCAGCTGAGAGAGTCTCATCGCGAAATATTTTTGAGGCCAGGATCTTAGTGATGTCTTTTTCTTCACGACTTACAACCCGGAATTCGGATTCCGGCTCCGATTCAAATGCAAGGTCCGTGATTTTGAATAAGAAATTCTCCTCTGAGAATTCCAGGATTAGAGGATTTTCCCTGGCTTTCTTAGAAGTATAGTTTCCCTTAACCAGGTTCAATTCTCTTATATCCCCTTTACCGTCGGTAAGGTAGAATACAGTCCGTAATTTTTGTGTGAAGGCTGATCCACCCTGGACATGCTCTTGGCCCGGCTTTGCGGAGTATCCCTTTTTATTGATGTGGTGCAGGAAAAGTATAAAGCAATGATTTTGCTGAGCAATTTCATCGAACAATTTTAGTGAACTGCGTATTTCCGAATTGCTATTTATGTCACGCCCATTGAACACATCACCATAGGAATCAATTACAATCAAGTCTACGGGATACTTGGTAGCGAGATCAACAATTTTCTTCATCAATTCCTCCGGGCTTGACATCCCAGCAGAAATGAATATGAGATTCTCCGAGGCATCAAGTCCTAATCCCTCCAATTGCTTCTGGAGCATAAACTTGATTTGATCTGGGTAATCTTCTGTAGTAACATAAATTACCCGTCTGTGGATTGTATTCAATCTCATCCCCAGAAATTCAGTTGCCCCTGCTGCTACGAGAATTGCAAGTTGCCTTGCAAATTGACTTTTACCAATACCGGGCATTCCAACTAAGGCACCCATACCCTCAGAGGGTAGGTAATTGTGTAAGAGAAATTTTGATTCACCGGATGGCATAGCGATTAGCTCTTTAGCGGTCCAGATAGTTTTGATTTTAGCTTTCATGACTGTGTTTTTTATGCTGAGCTATTCTTCCTGGTATTGCATTGCTCATGTAAACTCATGAGATGGTTGCTGTTAGGATTCATAGACCTGCTCGGTAGGTAATTATTTGATTAGCCCGGATTGTTTGAAGTAAACGCGGGAACCAATTCTGGTAGCGGCAATTTGTTTTGACTTCTCCCAGCTTGTTAAAGTTGGGAGGCTAATGTCTAGGAGTTTAGCCGCTTCTCTCCGGGTGAGCAATTTGTCTGGCTGATGCGGTTGCATTTTTGCCAGTCCAGTGTCCACCGCTTTTTGAATTTGCTCCTGGAGCTGTTCGGGGGTCAATTGAACGATAATCATATTACAAGCATTTAAATTTGCTTGAAGCTGAGATTAGATCGTTAAGACAATACAAATTCCCCTTTCGACCAGTTTAATCTGGTTTAATTCAATGATCAGGGGATGAGAAGGGAAATTTTCCCCTGTTTAGGGGAAATAGCCTTTGAACAAGCTATATAGGTCGACCACTTCTAATCAGCAAGTCTTTCAGTTCTGAGAATTCTGGATAATATTTTTTGGCTTTGGATGCCTTGAAGGAATCGCCAATCGAATCTTCTAATTTGTAACGCTCTTTGAAGTATGAATCAATTTTAGGTACTGTTAATTTTTTCGCTCGATTTGGCCTCCTAAGAACTGAATGATTCAGTAGGATATTAAGGAAGGCACCTAACCGTCCTGGTTTCCGTGTCCAGGTACCATCATGTTCCAAATACTTTTCCTTTAATGCCCACTTTTCACACATTTGGAATTTGACCTTGTCCAGTACATAGGATCCATCGGCCTCATGGGTAAAGTCTGGAGCCTCCAGAAAATCGTAGATGTCTGTAATCAATTGGCTCAATGAGGTCTCGAACACCTCATCGTATGGAATCATTTTAATTTTTCCACCGCGGTGCGTTGAAATTTTACTTTCGTTTTGGATTAATTGAATTATGAGGGAGAATTCCTCATTCGTGAACTTCCTTAGATCAATGTATTTTGTTAATAAGTCTCTTGTGAACAAGCGATATTCCCGGGAGTCGGTTTTAGACACATCGCGCTTGCAGTAGATCTTCATCATGCAATCCGCGTCTTGGATGTACTCGAATAAATTTCTTGAGGATCTTTCTTCAGTCTTTGGTACCATGTCTGGAGGTTTATACTAAGCTGCCTTGCCGCCTTTAGTTACTTTCATTACTGGCTTTGATTTTTCTTTTTTCTCCCTGTAGAAATCAGAAAGCCCTTTTGCTTTCGTGAGTTGGTCTGCCCGAACGTACAACAGGAATGTTTCTTCTTTCCTGTGGCCAGTTACAGCCATGATATCCTGGATTGGTCGACCATCGAGATATAGATTTGTTGCGAATGATCTACGCGCTGTATGACTCTTGATTAGTTGATACTTGGGGAATTTCTTCACAGTACCATCTTTTCGAATGTCAGCCGGTTCATTCAACTCTGCTTCTTGCGACGCCTCTTTCAGATAATCATTAAATTTTTGAACACTAATCAATTTATTTTTTGCATTGATTACGGGGCAAGTGAATTTGTATTTGCGTAGTAATGGCATTGCCTCTTCGGGGACGGGGATGGATATTTTTTCTCCTGTCTTACCCTGGACCATGTTGAGGTTATACATCCCCTTTTCATTTTTGAAGTTTTCTTTCCGAATTTGGCTAAGATCTGAGAACCTCATTCCCAGGTGGCAATTAAGGACGAATGCATCGGCTACCTTCTTTAATCGCTCCGGTAACTTCTTATTCTTGAGTTTATTTATTTCAGGCTTGGTCAGGTAGATTTGGTCTGTTTCTTCCCTCGCTACTTTAAATGCTTTCTTCTTGAAAGCGATGTTGGAGTGCAGGTCTCTCTCCAGGGCGGCTGTCATAAACCATTTCAATCGTTTTATGTGACTTCCGATAGAATTCGGTGCAATCTTTTTGCCGCGTAAGTAGGATACAAATTTGTCATGGAAATTAAGATCAACGTCCTTGAAGTCGAGTCTTGGGTTGACCTTTCTCAGATGATTTATAGTACCCTGGTATCCTTTGGCAGATGAGGGCAACATATCGCCCTTAGCAATTTGTTGTTTAAGATGGGCCTCACTAAAGCCGAAGAATGTCTTATCTGTTTTTATGCCGCTGTGCTTATCAATTATGCCTTTCAGGTCGGCTTTTGAAATCGACTTATTATCGTTCTCAAGGCTTGTAACTTCATTGTCAACTTCCTGCAGGAATGTGTTGAATCCAATGCAATTGGTCTTGTACTTTCTGGGGTTGGCTCTACAGGCCTTTACATCCCATTTAGAGGCCTCGATTTTCTTACCGGTATAAACCTTGATCCGCTGGCCTCGATAGTGGTGGTCGAGGAATATGGGGCTTTCCTTGCCCTTCTTCTTGTCCAGGTGAAACTTGATCATAGTTGCGGACGGTATTGCGGACGGTTAGCGGACGTAAGTGCGGACAGATTCATTTTGCCTGATTTTCTCTAAATCTTGATTATTTGACTAAATATACTGATAATCAGCATAATGTAACAAAGATAAGCAAAGGTAAGATTTGGTCGGATTAAAGGGTTATAATCCCAGCGGGATCACTGAAAATTGGAAAAATCCCTCAACTTATATTTTGAGGGATTTTTTATGCCAATTTTTCCGTGTTAGACCTATTGTTAGACTTTGAGCTCAACAAAATGAGCCAGGACCAACGCGTCTGGGTTTTCTCATTAGAATTATTTTAAAAATACTTCCCAAAACCAAAAGTCAAAGCCGAAATAATTCGGCTTTGACTTATTTTAATGTTTCGCTGGTAACTACTGCATGGTTACGGTGCCCAAATCAGTAACACTGCCTGTTGCGACAATTACATTGATTTTTTGTATGGGTTGGTAACCTGGTTTTGGATTAAAGCTCACAGTATAAGTTCCTGCTGGGACACCCCTTAATAGAAATTTACCGGTTGCATCAGGGTAAGACGTTGCAACTGTGTCTTGTGCAAAAATGGCAAAGATGGCTGGCGCAGCTGCGAGCGGGCTAACAGTACCTTTGACGGCTCCGCTTTGCGCTTCGGCTATGGAACGAATAACGGGTTTGAGGTTATATGACCCACTTCCTGTTTTCACCACGGAGCGGGCTGCATCAAAATCAAGCAGGATTCTATAAGTTACTCCTTCGGTCAGTTGGGCATGAAGATTAATTTTCAAACCGGATTGCTGAGCACTTGGTGTATTAAGTGAAAATTGCTGCCCCCCAACTTTCACGGAGTTATTGGCACCAAGTATTAGCCTGATTTGTGAAATCTTTCCGGTTGGCAGCTCAATTCTGCCGAGCAACGTATCTAATCCATTGGCCAGTTTCAAAAGATTGTAAACACCTTTGTGTATATCCATTGATATCCATCCAGTATTTCCATCAGCAGCATTTACCTCTACACCCTGAATATCAATGTTCACTGCTTCATAATCGCCAGGAGCGTCGGTAAGCCTTATCTCCAACATGGTTGTTTTGCTGTCATTACTGCAACCAACCCAAAATGAAGACAAAAATAGTAACGCGATAATTTTCTTCATAAAAATTTAGTTTAATTATTAATTCAATGTGTTAGACTCCAAAACCATGGAAAGTTTTAATTTGGGGTTTCAGATTCCGGCAAACCCTTTTTGGGTAGCCCTGACTTGATAGAATGCAATAATTGGACCGCGGAAAAACAAACCGTTAACCCAGGAAGAATCAGTAGGAAGTGGATTGGTGTAGAGGTTTCTCCCCAGTGTGGCGAGCGCTTGTAGCGCGTGCTGTCCGAAGCCCTCTACATTTTAATGGGTCGGAATTGCAAACATTGCAAACCCCGACCAGCGTGGAATGGTGATCTTAAGATCGAGTTTGCATAGCTCTAGAAGGACTTTGAGGGACACGTGCTGCAAGCGCTCGCCATAGTTGGGAAAAGGCACTGCAGGCGCTGATGGCCGAAAAGGGGAGCAGGAAAAGCCATTGCAGAACTTGAAAAGAAATATAAATCCTGCTATCTCTTCGATAAGTTTCTCACGCCGGCATATGAGGCATTTCTACATCATATTGATTTCATTCGCGGTATTGCAATCGGCCTCTTGTCAGGACATCCTTCAGCAAGCATTTGTTTCGAGTGCTGAGTGGGGAGCCGGAAGCATCATACTCATAAATGGTAAGGAACTTAACGGACTCGTTAAGTACAACGACGTGCAGGGCATTGTTTCTTTTGATGGGGGAAACCAGTCCAAGTCCTTCACCGCAAGAAATATCCTGGGCTTTGAATTATTTTCTTCTTTAATTCCCGGATATAAAGTATTTGTACTACTGTGAGAAACACCAAGATCCATAACATAATTAATCCCCCATAAAGTAAATGCAACATGTTAAGTATGGCGCCAATAATGACACCTACCAAGCCTGCCCGAATTAAGTATTCATATTTGTTTGTCATACCGAAAGTGGGTTAAAATCAAGTTTATCAGTAAATAGGTATTTGAAGTTATGGAAAAGTTGATCCATAAGACGCGTACCATTTAAAATAATTTCAGCATACCGGTCATCTTATTCTTAAAAATGATTTTTGCACTATAACTTGTTGAACACCTTTTTGTGGCTTAAACTACTACCAGTTGTAATTTTGAAGGGAAATCACCGGACTGTTCCGGACATGTGGGAACGCAAGCTGGATAGGCTGGATGTCCTTCTTCAGAAAACGAAACATAAACCAAAGCAGAAAAGTCATGAGCGGAAGAAACGTAGTCGTTGAAAGGGTATTTGACGCCCCCGTCAAGAAAGTGTGGCAGGCGCTCACGGTAAACGAGTTGATGAAACAGTGGCACTTCGACGTCCCTGGATTCAAAGCCGAAAAGGGCTTCAAATTTGAATTCACCAGCGGGCCCAGCCCGGAGAGGCAGTACGTCCATCTTTGCGAAATCGTAGAGGTGATTCCGGAAAGGAAACTGGCGCATACCTGGATGTACAAAGGATACGAGGGGTCCTCGACGGTGATGTTTGAATTGTTTGACGAAGGAGGCAAGACGCGATTGAAACTTACTCATTCGGGTATTGATTCATTCCCTATCAGCAACACCGACTTTGCCAGGGGCAACTTTGAAAAGGGATGGACGGAGATTGTGAACACGTCACTGAAGAAATTTTTGGAAGCTGCTTGAGGCTTCTGCTTTCTCCTCTTCCGTTGGAGTGGTATGCAGTATCTTTGTAAATCAAGATGATTTCATGAAAAGTCCAGCGATACCAGTCAATGAGAAGGAGCGGATGCAGGTGCTGCGGGAGTATTCCATCCTGGATACGCTGCCGGAGGAGGAATTCGAGGATATCACACGCATTGCCTCCGCAATCTGTGATACGCCCATTTCGCTTATCACCCTCGTGGATTCCGACCGGCAGTGGTTCAAATCCAACCGGGGGCTGGAAGTCACCGAAACACCCAGGGATCTGGCCTTCTGTGCGCATGCCATCAACGCGCCCCATGAAATTTTTCATGTAAAGGATTCACGCAAAGACGATCGGTTTGCGGACAACCCGCTGGTGACAGGTGCTCCGCATGTCATATTTTATGCCGGCGTGCCGCTGGTGAACCCGGAAGGGTTTGCGCTGGGTACACTTTGCGTCATCGATGAGAAGCCCCGGGAACTGGATGAGGTGCAGCTTCAATCGCTGCGGTCACTTTCCAATCAGGTGTCAAAACTCCTGGAGCTGAAACGTGTGAACCGGAAGTTGGAGGAAAGCCAGGCGGCGCTGAATTCCCGGTATGAGGAGTTGAAAAAATTCTCCTACGTGGTTTCACACGATCTCAAGTCTCCGTTGAACAACATCATCCAGCTCACACAGATTCTGAGGACCAGCCTGGCGGGAAAAGTAAACCGTGAAGGGGAAGAGATCTTAGGTTATCTCACCCGCTCCTCCACCCAGCTCAAGGACCTGGTGGATGGGATCATAAATCATTACATGCGCGTGAATGCTTCCGTAAAAGAAAGAACCAGCGTAGACATAGAACAGCTATTCCAGGATCTGGCAAGTCTGATCGATCCCCGGAAGGAATCGGGGATCACCTGGGAAGTCAGTTCTCCTGTGCTGGAGACGCATGCCGTTTCCCTCAAACAGATTCTGATGAACCTCATCACCAATGCCATAAAGTACAACGACAAGGAAAAAGCGAAGATCCACCTGACGTTTTCCGAAACTCCGGAGTTCTACCGGTTTGCCGTCATCGACAATGGGAAGGGGATGGACACGGCTGATATTCCAAAGATTTTTGAACCATTCACTACGCTGCAGGCGACCGACCGGTTTGAAAATGTGAGTACGGGTATCGGCCTCGCCACCGTAAAGCAGCTGATTGAAAAACTCGACGGAGAGATTGAAGTAACGTCGGAGAAGGGACGCGGATCGGAATTTCGCTTTACTATCCGCAAGTGAAGAGGGCGCGAATTCAAATATTCGTAGGTATCGCGTTCATTTTTCTGTATCTTAAGAACTGGAGTTACGCATCTTTTTGGTTAGCCACAGATTACACAGATTACACAGATTACACAGATTACACAGATT